>NZ_RHGZ01000008.1:0-152773 GCF_003789045.1 Marinobacter sp. R17
CCGCTGACGCCTCTGGACCTGCGTTGCCAACCCTGGATGTGGAACCACCACACCGGCGGGCTGGCGCCTTGGCCAGAGACGTCAGCGGTACGCAGTAGGTCAACGAATTAACCAGACGGGACACTAGAAGGTATGACCAATCAAATTTGATTCACTCTCAGCATTTCAATCTGCAGAGGTTGTCGCCCAGGCGTGAGCCAGTCAGCGGTATCGCAAGACATAGACCTAGTGCCCCTTAACAAAAGAACAAAAGTTCGTCGCCTGTCAGCGTGACAGTGCAGCGCCCTGGCAAGGCGCGCTGGCGAAGGTTTGGTGGTTCCAAATCAAGTCAGCGCAACGTAGCCAGGGCGCTGCACAGCCGCGCCCGGAGGGAGCCTCACATGCGACGAACTTTTGTTAAGGGACACTAGCAGCACGGGTCCACAAATGGTTTGCAGTGACCTGATGCTTCCTCAAACGGAAATATGCCAAAGATTGTTACGAGAAATCTCCTGGAAGCATTGATACAAATAGCTGATAACTAGTCGCCGGTAATCCGAGTAGTTTCGCTCTGCAAGATTTGGAGATCCAAACGCTCGACGTCAGAAATATGCCAGCGTGTCGAACCAGAGTTCAGCTTCTTCGACGAAGGGAATTTTTCCTCCCGGACCTATCGCCAATTGGTGTACCGAGGCATCCCGTAGTGATTTCCATCCTGTACGTCCGCCCAAAACATAATCTTCTCGCCTTGCAGATGTATTTAGGATTGACATGAGGGATATGTTGGGGACGCGCAACGCGGCTTGGGGCCGGCTAATTCCGGGTTTTCCGCAATTAACCCGGAGGGTAGGAAAAGATGAACCTTGAGGAATCGGTAGAGAGCTGAGTCGCCAGAAGTACCGGGTATTTAGGTCGAAATCACGACACGTGCTAAAGTGTTAATCGACGGAAACGATCAGATTGCGCTCGTGAGCCGACCGGTATGTGAGCGTGAGCTGATGGGACCAGTGAAACAACCAGGCTTTTAGGGTCTTGTACCCAAATTGTACCCGGCCAGATAAAACTTAGGAGATCTTCGAAAAGATGCCCTAAATTATTGAAATATGGTCGGGACGGCAGGATTTGAACCTGCGACCACCTGCACCCCATACAGGTGCGCTACCAGACTGCGCTACGCCCCGACACGGCAGGCTTTGAACAGTGAGTTCAATAGCTTAGCGGGAGCGAAGTCTACACCAGCTCCTGCCAAAAATAAACAGGAATTTTGCGAGAAAAAGGAGGTCCAGCGCCGACGCTGACCCGGGGTCAGGTCGGGCTGTTAAGGACGTCCAGGACTTCTTCCAGCTCGGCAATCATCTGGCGGATGAGCTGCTTGTACTGGGAGGTGTCGTCCTTGATTTCGTGGCTGCTCAGCTTTTGCTTGGCGCCACCGATGGTGTAGCCCTGATCGTAAAGCAGGCTACGAATCTGCCGGATGGTCAGGACGTCGGCGCGCTGGTAATAGCGACGATTGCCCCGCCGCTTCACCGGCGACAGTTGCGGGAATTCCTGTTCCCAGTAGCGTAGGACGTGAGCCTTGACGCTACACAGGTCCGCAACCTCACCGATGGTGAAGTAGCGTTTGCCAGGAATCGGCGGCAGCTCGTTGTTATGACTGGGTTCCAGCATACGCTTCTACTTTCTGTTTTAGTTTTTGTCCCGGGCGGAAGGTCACCACGCGCCGCGCACTGATGGGGATTTCCTCCCCGGTCTTCGGATTGCGCCCGGGACGCTCTTTCTTGTCCCGGAGGTCGAAGTTGCCAAACCCCGACAACTTGACCTGCTCGTTGTGACTCAGTGCGTCCCTGATTTCTCCGAAGAAGGCTTCCACCATCTCCTTGGCTTCGCGTTTGTTGAGCCCCAGCTCTTCGTAGAGGCGCTCCGCCATCTCCGCTTTCGTCAAAGCCGTCATTCCGATTAACTCCTCAGTGTTGCACCAAGTTCCGCCTTCAGCGCGTCGATCGCCGCACCGAACCAGGTCTGGATCTCGTCGTCATTCAGCGTCCGCTCCGGATGCTGCCAGAAGAGACTCAGGGCCAGGCTCTTGCGCCCTTCGCCGATGGCGTCACCCTCAAACACGTCAAACACCCGCGCGCCGGTCAGGAACTCACCCGCCTTCTCACGGGCAACGCGCTGAACTTCAGCGTACGTCACCTCATTCCCGATAATGATAGCCAAATCCCGCCGAACTTCCGGGAATTTTGAAAATTCTTTGAAATTAGGCACATATCCGGAAAGGATCGAATTCAAGAATAGCTCAAAGACGTAAATCGTGCCATCCAGGTCAAGCTTTTTCTGGACTTGCGGGTGCAAAGCTCCCAACCAGCCCACAAATTCACCGTTTTTATGGAGCTGGGCCGTCTGCCCTGGATGCAGCGCGCCATGCTCGCCAGCGCTGAATTCAACCGTGATACCCAGCAGCTCGAACAGCGCCTCGAGATCTCCCTTCACATCAAAGAAATCAACGCTCCGGCGGCCGTTGACCCAGCTTTCCGGGTTCTGGGCGCCGGTCACGACGCCGGCCAGCATCGGCACCTGTTCAATGCCCTCACCCTCGCGCACGAAACGCAGGCCGGTTTCAAACAGGCGGATGCGGGACTGCTGGCGGTTCTGGTTGTAAGCCACGGTTTTCAGGAGGCCCGGCCAGAGGCTGGTGCGCATCACGGGCATATCGCTGGAAATCGGGTTGGCCAGCTCAATGCCGGTATGATCGCCGTCGATCAGCGCCTGGACCTTGCTGTCCACGAAGCTGTAGGTCACCGCTTCCTGGTAGCCGCGGTCCACCAGCAGGGATCGTACGTGGCTGATCGGTCGCACCGCTTCCTGCTCTTCGCGCAGACCCAGGCTACCGACCGGCTCGGTCACCGGCAGGTTGTTGTAACCATAAATGCGGCCGACTTCCTCGATCAGGTCCTCTTCGATCGTGATGTCCGGGCGGTAGCTCGGCACGTGGACTTTCCACCCCTCGCGGGTCAGCTTGTCCACATGCAGGCCCAGGCGGGTCAGGATTTCCTCGATTTCGGTGCGGTCGATTTCCAGTCCCAGCACGTCCGTGACCCGTTGTTGACGCAACTCGATCACCGGGGATTTGGGCAGGTGCTGTTCGCTGTGTACTTCCACGATCTCGCCCGCTTCGCCGCCGACAATTTCCAGCAGCAGCGCGGTCGCACGCTCCATGGCATCGCGGGTCAGCTCCGGGTCGACGCCCCGCTCAAAGCGGTGAGAGGCATCGGTGTGCAAACCGAAATGACGCGCCTTGCCAGCAATGGAAATAGGATCGAAGAACGCCGCTTCCAGCACGAGGTCACGGGTCTTTTCGGCGACGCCGGAGTGTTCGCCGCCCATCACGCCGGCGATGGCGATGGGCTTCTCGTGATCGGCAATGACCAGCGTGCCCTCAACCAGTTCCACTTCCTGGCCGTCCAGCAGCACCAACTTCTCACCGGACCTGGCCCAGCGCACAATGATGCCGCCGTCGATTTCACTGCGATCAAACGCATGCATGGGCTGACCCAACTCCAGCATGACGTAGTTGGTGACGTCCACCGCCGCGTCGATGCTGCGGATTCCGGAGCGACGCAGGCGTTCACGCATCCACAAGGGCGTTTCGGCGCTCAGGTCGACGTTGCGGATGATCCGCCCCAGGTACCGGGGGCAACCTTCCGGCGCATCGATGCGGATGTCGACCACGTCCGAATGCACCGGCTCCACCGGGTTGATGTCGGGGCCTTCCACCAGCAGGCGGTTGAGCACACCGACTTCGCGAGCCAGGCCACGGATGGACAGGCAATCGCTGCGGTTCGGCGTCAGGTCCACGTCGATGGTGGCGTCGTCCAGGCCCAGGTAGTCGCGAATATTCTCGCCAGCCGGCGCTGAAGCCGGCAACTCCATCAGGCCGTCGTGGTTGTCGGAAAGGCCCAGCTCGGACTCGGAACACAGCATGCCGTTGGACGGCTGCCCACGCAGCTTGGCCTTCTTGATCTTGAAGTTGCCCGGCAGCACCGCGCCCACCTCGGCGAACGGCACTTTCATCCCCGGCCGGACGTTGGGTGCGCCACAGACCACCTGGACCGTTTCTGCACCGCCAGCGACCTGGCAGACGCGCAGCTTGTCCGCGTCCGGATGCGGCTCGACCGACAGCACTTCGCCCACGATGATACCGGTAAATTCGCCGGCGACGGATTCAAACTCGTCCACTTCCAGACCGGCCATGGTGATCTGATCAACCAGTGCCTGGGTGTCGATCTCCGGGTTCACCCACTCGCGCAGCCATTGTTCGCTAAATTTCATGTTCGTTGCCTTGTCCTGATCCGTTTATCCTGAAACCGTCAATGCCAGTGCTGTCGATCAGCGGAACTGGCGCAGGAAGCGCAGGTCGTTCTCGAAGAACATGCGCAGGTCGTTCACGCCGTAGCGCAACATGGCGAGTCGTTCGACGCCCATGCCGAAGGCAAACCCGCGGTAGGTTTCGGGATCAATGCCGCAGTATTCGAAGACCTTGGGGTGGACCATGCCGCAGCCCATGACTTCCAGCCACTTGATCGAGCCGTCGTCATTGCGGCCCCATTCAATGTCCACTTCAGCCGACGGCTCGGTGAAGGGGAAGTAGGACGGACGGAAGCGCACCGCCAGATCCTTTTCGAAGAACACCCGCAGGAACTCCTCCACGGTGCTCTTGAGGTCGGCAAAGCTGATGTTCTTGTCGACCACCAGGCCTTCCACCTGATGGAACATCGGCGTGTGGGTCATGTCCGAGTCACAGCGGTAGACCCGGCCCGGGCAGATCATGCGGAACGGCGGCTGGCCGTCTTCCATGGTGCGGATCTGGACCGGTGACGTGTGGGTCCGCAGCAGGGTGCCCGGATTGAAGTAAAAGGTGTCGTGCATGGCACGGGCCGGGTGATGGCCGGGAATGTTGAGGGCCTCGAAGTTGTGGTAGTCGTCTTCGATTTCCGGGCCCTCTTCCACGGTGTAACCGGCGCGGGAGAAGAACTGCTCCATGCGCTGGATGGTTCGCGTCACCGGATGCAGACCGCCACGACTCTGGCCTCGACCGGGCAGGGTCACGTCGATCGATTCCGCCGCCAGTTTGGCGTCCAGGGCCGCATTTTCCAGTTCGGCGCGACGCGCGTTGATGGCGTCCTGCACTTCGCCCTTGGCCTGGTTAATCTTCTGCCCCGCGGCCGGCCGCTCTTCGGCGGACAACTGACCCAGCGACTTGAGCTGCTGTGTCAGCACACCCTTCTTGCCCAGATAATCAACACGCACCTGATCCAGCGCCTGCAGGTCCGTCGCCTGCTCTACCGCTTTCAGGCCGTCCTGTACGAGTTGCTCCAGGTTTTCCATTGACCCTGCTCCAAATATGCATTGTGTTCTTTGCGGGTGAGAACCCCTGAAAAATGACCGGCGCCGTGGCTGATCCTTTTTCAGAGATTCCCCGGACGTTCCCGGGCGCACCATTCTACAGGCCCCGGAACAAAAAAGGGGGAAGAGCATGCTCTTCCCCCTACTTCGGAATGCCCCGAGAGGCACTCAATCCGATATGCAATCGATGAAAGAGCTTACGCGAGCGCAGCCTTGGCTTTTTCAACGACGGCACTAAACGCCTGTTGCTCGTTCATCGCCAGGTCGGCCAGGACCTTACGATCGATTTCAACATTCGCCTTTTTCAGACCAGCGATCAGACGGCTGTAAGACAGGCCGTTGGCGCGGGCACCCGCATTGATACGGGCAATCCACAGCGCACGGAACTGACGCTTACGGTTGCGACGGTCACGATAGGCGTACTGACCTGCCTTGATGACCGCCTGTTTGGCAACACGATAGACGCGGCTCCGGGCACCGTAGTAACCCTTCGCCTGCTTCATGATCTTCTTGTGACGACGACGTGCGACGACACCACGCTTTACACGAGCCATATTTCAATCCTTCTCTTTACTGAACCAGAAATTAAAGCGCGGTCATGCGCTTGATGGATGCAATGTCAGCCTTGGCAATTTGCTTGGTGCCGCGCAGCTGACGCTTCCGCTTCGGGCTCTTCTTGGTCAGGATATGACTTGTGAAGGACTGCTTATGCTTGAAGCCTTTGGCAGTCCGCTTGAACCGCTTGGTGGCCCCGCTCTTGGTTTTCATCTTGGGCATTTTATAAAACTCCGCATTTTATGATTTCAATAAATAATGAGTCCTGAACGACAAATCCCCCGCACTGTGACGGGGGACAGGCGATCAAACAGGGCTCACTTTTTCTTTCGGGGGGCAACAACCATCGTCATTTGCCGGCCTTCCATCTTCGGCCGTTGCTCTACCTGGGCAAGCTCCTCGATGTCGGCTTCCACACGATTCATGAGCTGCATACCAATTTCCTGGTGTGCCATCTCACGACCGCGGAAACGAATCGTGATCTTGCCCCGGTCCCCGTTCTCAAGGAAACGTACCAGGTTGCGTAGCTTGACCTGATAATCCCCTTCTTCCGTGCCAGGCCGGAACTTGACTTCTTTTACCTGGACCTGCTTCTGCTTTTTCTTCGCAGCAGCTTTGGCCTTCTTCTCTTCGAAGACCTTCTTGCCGTAGTCCATGATCTTACAGACGACCGGATCGGAATTCGTAACCTGAACCAGATCCAGAGAAGCTTCTTCTGCGGCCTTCAGTGCGTCCTCGATGGAGACAATGCCCACCTGCTCACCGTCCGCCGCAATGAGACGTACTTCTGTGGCTTCGATATTCCCGTTGATGGGCGCTTTAGGAGCCCGTCCCCGATTCGTTCGCTGTTTAATAATCAGTTCTCCGTTTGATTTCTGCCTTTGCGGGACACGTCTTCGGCCAACAGGGCCTGGAAGGCGTCCAGCGACATCGTACCCAGGTCATCGCCCTTGCGATTACGCACGGCAACGGCGCCGGCCTCGACCTCTTTATCACCCACTACGGCGAGGTAGGGTACTTTATTGAGCGTGTGCTCGCGAATTTTAAAGCCGATTTTTTCGTTTCTCAAGTCGGCGTGGGCGCGATAACCGGAATTTTCAAGGGCTTTCGCAATTTTTTCGCAATATTCACGCTGATTATCGGTGATATTCATGATGGCGACCTGGGTCGGCGCCAGCCACGTGGGGAAGGCCCCCTCGTAATCCTCAATCAGGATACCGATAAAGCGCTCGAACGAGCCCAGTACGGCCCGGTGCAGCATCACCGGCGTGCGCCGCTCGGAATTGTCGGCCACATACTGCGCGCCCAGACGGCCCGGCATGGAGAAGTCCACCTGCACGGTACCGCACTGCCAGACCCGGCCGATGCAATCCTTCAGGGAGTATTCGATCTTCGGCCCGTAGAAAGCGCCCTCACCCGGCAGCAGTTCCCACTCGACGCCTTCGCGATTCAGCGCTTCTTCCAGCGCAGCTTCGGCCTTGTCCCAGATTTCGTCGGAACCCACACGCTTTTCCGGGCGGGTGGAGAGTTTATACAAAATCTCGGTAAAGCCGAAATCGGTATAAACCTCATGCAGCAGGTCCATGAACTTGGACACTTCCTCCTGGATGGCCTCTTCTTCACAGAAGATGTGGGCGTCGTCCTGGGTAAACCCACGTACCCGCATCAGGCCGTGCAGCGCGCCGGAGGCTTCGTTACGGTGACAGGAGCCGAACTCGGCCAGACGCAGTGGCAGATCCTTGTAGCTCTTCAAACCCTGGTTGAAGACCTGGATGTGGCACGGGCAGTTCATCGGCTTGATGGCGAAGTCGTGCTTCTCGGACTCGGTGGTGAACATGTCGTCACCGAACTTGTCCCAGTGGCCGGATTGTTCCCACAGGGTGCGAGAGACCACCTGCGGCGTTTTGATCTCCTGGTAACCGTGCTGACGCAGTTTGTCGCGCATGTACTGTTCGATCTGCTGATAGACCGTCCAGCCGTCCGGATGCCAGAACACCATGCCGGGCGCTTCTTCCTGCATGTGGAACAGGTCCAGCTTCTTGCCGATCTTGCGGTGGTCCCGCTTCTCGGCTTCTTCCAGGCGGTGCAGATAGGCCTTGAGGTCTTTCTTGTTACCCCAGGCGGTGCCGTAAATCCGCTGCAGCTGCTCATTGCCGGTGTCGCCACGCCAGTAGGCGCCCGCGACCTTGGTCAGCTTGAACGCCTTGAGCTTGCCGGTGTTCGGTACGTGCGGGCCACGACACAGGTCGATGAACTCGCCCTGCTGATAGAAAGAGAGATCCTCGTCACCCGGAATGTCCTGGATGATGCGGACCTTGTACTCCTCGCCCATCTCGTCGAACAGCTTGACCGCTTCATCGCGCGAGAGCACGGAACGGGAAACCGCGAAGTCCTGCTTCGCCAGCTCTTCCATCCGCTTTTCAATCCGCGCCAGATCTTCGTTGGTGAACGGACGGTCAAACTTGAAGTCGTAATAGAAGCCGTTGTCGATGACCGGACCAATGGTCACCTGCGCCGAAGGGAACAGATCTTTCACCGCCATGGCCAGCAGGTGGGCGGTCGAGTGGCGGATGATGTCGACGCCATCCTCGTCCCGATCGGTGATGATCGCCAGTTCGACGTCCTCATCGATTGCGTAGCTGGTATCCACCAGTTTGCCATTCACACGACCGGCCAGGGCGGCTTTGGCGAGGCCAGCACCGATATCGGCGGCCACATCGTGAACGGTAACAGACTGGGAAAAACTGCGGTGACTGCCGTCGGGCAGCGTAATAACGGGCATGACAAGCTCCTATCAGCGGTGATCCTTACGAGAGACCACATGGTATTTGGGAATCGCGCCACGAATCGCGATTCTTTCAGGCGCGGGATTTTAACAGCGTATCGCGGCGACTGTCATGCAAAAGCATTACAGGCGGGGCACAATGTGAACGGCGTGCCTCCAAGCTTTAAAGGATCAGGACATCGACCCAATGAAAGTCATTGCGTTTCACAACATAAAAGGCGGCGTCGGCAAGACCGCCGCAGCGGTCAACGTCGCCTATCTGGCGGCCCGCGACGGCGTCCCCACCCTGCTTTGGGACCTGGATGCCCAGGGCGCCGCCAGCTGGTATCTGGGCGACACCCCGGATCTGACCGGCGAAAAGGCCGCCCGGCTGGTTAAAGGCAAAACACCCATCGGCAAGATGATCAACGCCACCGCCTACCCAAAGCTGGACCTGATTCCCGCTCACCCCAGCTTTCGCAATCTGGATTTGCGACTGGAACAGGAGGGCCAGAAACAGGCGCTGCGAGATTGGCTGGCGCCGCTGTCGGAAGACTACGCCCTGATCGTCCTGGATTGCCCGCCTTCGTTGTCCCGACTCGCTGAACAAGTATTACAGACGTCAGATGCGGTGTTCGTTCCGACCATTCCATCCTGGCTGTCGATCAACAGCTGGGACCAACTGGTTGCGTTTGCCGAAGACAAAAAGGTCAAAACGGGCAAGCTGCACCCTTTCCTGTCCATGGTCGACCGGCGCAAGCGCATTCACCAGACCCTGCTGGACAAATCCAAGGGCGGACTGAAACGCCGGATGAGGGCGTTCATTCCCTACGCCAGCGATGTGGAACGGATGGGCGAACAACGCTGCCCGGTCTCGATCACCCGGCCGCGGTCACCGGCGGCACTCGCCTACGAATTGCTCTGGAAGGAAATCCGCAAGCTGATCAAGCGTTGAATCACCGCCCACAAAAAAGCCCCGCGACCTTTCGGATCACGGGGCTTTTGATCGGTCCGACGGTCAGACCGTAGCGACCTCGCCTTCTTCCCGGTTTCGTCGCCGGATCTGCAGGAAGGCGATCAGCGCCAGCAAGACAAGCGCCGGAATGAACATGAGTTCCTTCGGCGGTCGCTCCAGCCTCGCCTGCACCGCATCGATGGTCCAGTCGAAGGACAGGCCCGCATCCTCAGCCGGACTGCCGAAGGTTACGAAGTCCACCGCCATGCGGTCACCGTCGCGGCGCACTTCCAGACCCGCCTGCTGCAGACGGTCTTCCGGAGTGTCCCCGGCCGGCAACGGCAGGTTCAGGAACGTGGACTTCTCCTCGCCTTCGATCGACATGCCGGAGGCCTTGAGGATCATGTCCTCCCCGGGTGGCACTTCGCTGATGTGATCCATGATCTCGGTCCCCGGGCGCAACTCGGTCGGCGGATAGACCATGTCCCACCAGAAGCCCGGACGGAACAGTGTGAACGTGATCAGCAGCAGCGCCAGGGTCTCCCAGATACGGCTGCGGGTAAACCAGAAGCCCTGGGTGGCGGCAGAGAACACCAGCATCGCGGTTATCGCGCTCGCTACAGTCACCAGAAGATCAAACCAGCCCGTAAGTCCGATCAGCAACAATTGCGTGTTGAAGATGAACATGAACGGCAGGATGGCCGTACGAATATCGTAGGTGAACCCCTGCACACCGGTCTTTATCGGATCGGCCCCGGATATCGCCGCCGCGGCGTAGGCCGCAAGCCCCACCGGCGGCGTATCGTCCGCAAGAATCCCGAAGTAGAACACAAACAGGTGAACGGCGATCAGCGGTACGATCAGGCCATTCGCTGCACCCAGGGTAACGATGACCGGCGCCATCAGCGTTGAGACCACGATGTAGTTGGCCGTCGTAGGCAAGCCCATGCCCAGGATCAGGCTGATCACCGCCGTAAAGATCAGCATCAGCAGCAGGTTGCCGCCGGAGATGAATTCCACGAATTCGGTCATCACCAGACCGATCCCGGTCAGGGTCACGGTACCGACCACAATACCGGCCGTGGCTGTGGCCACACCGATACCGACCATGTTACGACCGCCGGTCGCCAGCGAATGCAGGAGATCGACCCAACCGTCCTTGAACGCCGTCATCATGCTGCCGGAGTGCTTGCGGAAAAAGTGCTGCAGCGGGCGCTGGGTAACGACGATGAAGATCATGAACAACGTCGCCCAGAACGCCGACAACTGGGGGGACAGGCGATCGACCGTCAGGCACCAGACCAGAACCACCACCGGCAACAGATAGTACAGCCCCGTCTTGACCGTCGGTCCGACGGGCGGCAGCTCAACCGCCGGTTCGTTCGGATCATCCTCTTCCAGCGGCGGGAAGCGGCAGGAATAGGCCAGCAGCGCGATGTAGGCGATCACCAGCAACACCGCCAGGATCCAGGAAGCGGCCTCACCGAAGACCCCTTTCATCCAGCCGACGCCGTAATAGGTGGCCAGGGTCACGACACACAGCCCGATCAGCAGCACGACCCACGTCAGCATCCGCTGCGCAAGCGACGGACGATCGGTGCGCTCGATGCCGTGCATCTTCAGCTTGCAGGCCTCCAGGTGCACGATGTAGATCAGTGCAATGTAGGAGATCAGCGCCGGCAGGATCGCGTGCTTGATCACTTCCAGGTAGGAAATACCAACGTACTCCACCATCAGGAAGGCGGCCGCCCCCATCACCGGGGGCGTCAGCTGACCATTGGTCGAGGCCGCCACTTCAACGGCGCCCGCCTTGCTGGCCGGGAAACCGACACGCTTCATCAAGGGAATGGTAAAGGTGCCGGTCGTCACCACGTTAGCGATGGAAGAACCGGAGATAATACCGCTCAGGCCACTGGAGACCACGGCTGCTTTGGCCGGGCCGCCACGCATGTGCCCCAGCAAGGCGTAGGACACCTTGATGAAGTAGTTACCAGCCCCGGCCTTTTCCAGCAACGCGCCAAACAGCACGAACAGGAAGACGAAACTGGTGGAGACGCCCAGGGCGACGCCAAAGACACCTTCGGTCCCGAGCCACTGGTGCGAAGCCAGTTTTTCCAGGCTGGCGCCCTTGTGGGAAATCACGTCCGGCATATAGGGGCCGGCCAGCGAGTAGAAGATAAAAACCGCGGCAACCACCATCAGCGGCAGCCCCAGGGCCCGCCGGGTGGCTTCCAGCAGCAGGATCATGCCGCCGATGGCGACGATCATATCCTGCATGTTGGGCGCACCAGGGCGCGACGCCAGCTGATCGTAGAACAGGTAGATGTAGGACGCCGCGAACGCGGCCAGCACCGCCAGTACCCAGTCGTAGACCGGTACGTGGTTGAGCGTGCGCCCCTTGATCATGGGGAACGCTGAAAACGCGAGGAAGATGGCGAATGCCAGGTGAATCGAACGGGCTTCCGTGGAATTGAAAATACCCGTGTTAAAGATGAACGGCAGCGGGGATGCTATCCACAGCTGGAAAAGTGCCCAGACCACAGGCACCAGAAAAAGAATCATACCCGGAATGCCGGTGGCTGCCCTGCCGCCGGTTTCCGTTTGCATCACCGCTTCGGTATCAGAGAGCTGCATGCCCTTCTCAGCCTTGGATGACGTGTCTTTTTGGTTCGCCATTGATACGACCTTTCAGGAGGGATTGACCAAAAACGGCTGCCCCCAACCGGGGCAGCCGTGATCCAACCGATAAGTTCGAACGCGACAATGGAAGCTGGCGAGCCTCCATCACCGGTCTTACTCCATCAGGCCAACTTCTTTGTAGTACTTGACCGCACCCGGGTGCAGCGGAGCACTCAGGGCGTCATGAACCATTTCCTCTTTCTTCAAGTTTTCAAACGCCGGGTGCAGACGCTTGAAGCTGTCGAAGTTCTCGAAGACCGCCTTCACGATCTGGTAGACCACGTCGTCCGGAACGTCGGCGGTGGTGACGAAGGTCGCTGCCACACCGAACGTGGTGGTGTCGTCCGGGTTACCGCGATACATACCGCCCGGGATGGTGGCGACACGGTAGTACGGATTTTCCTCAACCAGCTTCTTGGTGGCATCGTTCTGGACGTTGACCAGAACGCTGTCACAGGACGTGGTGGCTTCCTTGATGGCGCCGGACGGGTGACCCACGGTGTAGAAGAAAGCATCGATCTTGTTGTCGCACAGTGCCTGTGACTGCTCGGCGGCCTTCAGCTCGGCGGCCAGGGAGAAGGCGCTCATGTCCCAACCCATCTCGTTCATCAGCACTTCGGCCGTGGCACGCTGACCGGAACCCGGGTTACCGACGCTGACGCGCTTGCCCTTGAGGTCAGAGAAGTTCTTTACGCCAGAATCCTTGCGGGCGACGACAGTGAACGGCTCGGGATGCAGGGAAAAGACCGCACGCAGCTTCTTGAAAGGACCGTCATCCTTGAAGTCACTGGTGCCGTTGTAGGCGTGGTACTGCCAGTCGGACTGGGCCACCGCCAGGTCGAGTTCACCCGCGCGCAGCGCGTTCAGGTTGTAGATGGAGCCACCGGTACTTTCAACCGAGCAGCGAATGCCGTGCTCCTTGCGATCCTTGTTGACCAGGCGACAGATTGCACCACCTGCCGGATAGTAAACCCCGGTGACGCCGCCGGTGCCGATGGTGACGAACTGCTGTTCCGCCGCCGAAACCGACCCGGATGCCGCACCGAGACTCACAGCGGTAGCCAGCGCGAAAGTGGATAGTTTGTGTCGAAGTGCCATTATCGTCATTCCCTTCTTTTTTAGTTTATGTCACTCGTTTTCCGGGACGGCCGGGGCCACCCCACCCTCTTACTTTCATTCTAGAACATAGAACAAGAGTCCTACGAAATAAAGCCGACCATTGTAGCTAAATGCATGAGCCAAAAACAAAAAAAGCCCGCATTTGCGGGCTTTTTGAGTAGCGGCCTAACCGCTTATTTGGCACTGCGTGCCTTGGCGACCATCTTGTCCGGACGCAGGAGGAAACGCGCCAGTGCCGGCAGCAGCCAGATGGAGCCGACCATGTTCCAGATGAACATGAAGAACAGCAGCAGCCCCATATCCGCCTGGAACTTGATGGGCGAGAAGATCCAGGTCACCACACCCAGGCCCAGCGTCACGCCGGTGAAGATAACGGCCTTACCGGTGGAGCGCAGGGTCTCGTAGTAGGCTTCCTGCAGCGTCTTGCCTTCCAGCAGGTATTTCTCCAGCTTGGTGTAGATGTAGATGCCGTAGTCGACACCGATCCCCACACCCAGCGCGATCACCGGCAGGGTCGCGACCTTGATGCCGATACCGGTGGCCGCCATGATCGCCTCACACAGGACCGACGTCAGGCCCAGCGGGATGATGATACACAGCACGGCCCGGATCGACCGGAACGTCAGGAAGCACAGCAAACTCACCACGCCGTAGACGAACATCAGCATCAGGTTCTTGGCCTTGGAGATGACCTCGTTGGTGGCCGCCTCCACACCAGCGTTACCGGCCGCCAGCTTGAAGTTATGCACCTCGTTGCTGTTGTCCGCGGCGAACTTCTCGACCTCGTCCACCACCGTACGCAAGGTTTCCGCCTTGTGATCCTCCAGGAACACCAGCACCGGCGTCAGACTGCAGTCGGTGTTGATCAGGCCACTCGGCGCCTCACGGATGGACGCGTTGATGATGGTCTGGTTGCGGGAGATCTCGTACCACTTCCAGTTGCCCTCATTCAACGCCTTGGTCACGATCTTGGAAACGTCCGCCAGCGACACGGAAGACTGCACGCCCGGCGTGTTCTGCAGGTCCCACTGCAGACGGTCCATGGCGCTGAGCACCTCGTACTGGGTGCACTGCTCCTTCTGGGTTTCCACCATCACCACCAGAATGTCGGCACTGGTGGAGTAGTTGTCGATGATGTACTTGTTATCCACGTTGTAGCGGGAGTCGGCGCGCAACTCCGGCGCGCCCTGATCCAGGTCACCGACCTTCAGGTCCTGCTTGTAGTAGAAGCCAAGCCCCAGACCCAGCAGGGCAATCAGCAGCGAGATCGGCGCCACCCCCGGATGGGAGAAGTAGGACATGATCCGCCACTTGCGGTCTTCCTTCTCGCCGTGGTGCTGGACGTGATTGACGCCACGCTTGGTAATGCCCACGTAGGACATGATCAGCGGGTGCAGGACCAGGTTGGTGACGATGATGATCGCCACACCGATACCGGCCGCCACGGCCAGATCGCGGATAACGTCCACCTCGATGAACAGCAGCGTCAGGAAGCCAAAGGCGTCGGAAACCAGGGCCAGCATGCCCGGGATGTACAGCGAGCGGAACGCCAGTCGCGCCGAAGTCAGCGGATCAAAGCCTTTGGCCGCTTCGAACGCCATGGCGTTGACCACCTGAACCCCGTGACTGATACCTATCGCGAATACCAGGAACGGCACCAGGACCGAATACGGATCCAGCCCGTAGCCCAGCAGGCGCAGGATGCCGAGCTGCCAGAACACCGCGACAATCGACGCGAATACCGGCACCAGCGTGCCTGCGATGCAGCGGGAGTACCAGAACAGCAACAGCGTGGTCAGCACGATGGTGATACCGGCGAACCAGGCGATGGAGCCGATACCCTCGATCAGGTCACCCACTTTCTTGGCGAAGCCGACGATATGGATGTCGATGTTCGGGTTCTGCTTCTCGTACTTCTGGCGCACCTTTTCTTCGAGCTGCTTGGAGAACTCGGCGTAGTCCAGCGCTTCGCCGGTTTCCGGGTTCTTCTCGTACAGCGGGGCGTACACAATGGTGGACTTGAAGTTGTCAGACACCAGACGGCCGACTTCGCTGGAGCGCAGGATATTCTGGCGCAGCTGCTCAAGACTATCGCGGGAGCCGTCATAGCTTTCCGGAATGACGGTACCGCCCTGGAAGCCCTGCTCGGTCACCTCGACCCAGCGAACGTTCGGCGTCCACAGTGACTTCAGACCGGAACGGTCCACGCCGGGCAGGAAGAACACCTCGTCGGTGATCTGCTTGAGCGTGTCCATGTAATCCTTGGTGAAGATATCGCCGTCCTTGGCTTCCACGGCGATCCGCACGAAGTTACCCAGGTTCTCCAGGTCATCCCGGTGTTCCATCATATTGACGATGTAGGGATGCTCCAGCGGGATCATGCGCTCGAAGCTGGCGTCCGGCTGGATCTTGACGGCGTTATAGCCCAGGAAAATGGTCAGCAACAGGAACGCGATCAGGATGATCACCCGGTTGTTGAAGATCAGGCGCTCCAGAAACGGCTCCGCCTTGGGCGACGTGAAGTAATGCTCGCCTTTGTCGTGTTTGGGGTTGGACATTCAATGACCCTCTTCGGAATTCTTGTCGTGCTTATGGAGTTGGCGGATCAGGGATTCTTACCGTTGATGTCGGTGTGCTTGACGCCACCTTCACCGAACAGCACCAGCTCCTCGTCAGAGACCGGCAATACAGACATCACGCCCTGACGGTCCGACCTGAAGTAGGTCCGGAAACTCTCTGCGTTGTTGGAACTCACCAGTACCGTGCCACCGTTGCCCACCAGCGTGATCCGGCCGTCTTTGGCCACCGCGCCGTTGTTCAGCGTATTCGGCGAATCGTTGGGTACCGTCGTCCAGCTGCGGCCCAGATCCGTTGACATGAAGACGTGGCCACGCAGTCCAAAAGCGAGGATCTCATTGACGTCACCGGTTCCCGTTACCCCAAAGAAGGAACCCGTGTAGGGACTCTCCACCTTCTCCCAGGTATCGCCCCGGTCGGTGGACAGGAAAATCGTGCCGGCTTCGCCGACAATCACCAGGGCGCCACCCGTAACTTCGGTGATGCCGTTGAGGTGGAAACGGTCCGGATTCGGGACGTGGGCCGACCAGTCGCGCCAGGTCTGGCCACCGTCGTCGGTACGGAAAATGAAACCGTAAGAGCCCACCGCAAAGCCGGTGTTGTCGTTGGCAAACCAGACGTCGAGCAGCGGCTTCCAGGGACCGACCTCTTTGTCGGCCTGGGCGTCCTCAAGACCGAACTGCATGCCTTCCAGGGTCCACTGCAGGTCGTCTTTCTGGTCGTCCGGTGCGTTTTCGACCTTCTGCTCCAGCTTGGCAATCTGTTCCTTCATGGTTGCGATCACCAGATCCGCCGCCCGACTGCCGTCCAGCTGCTTCTCCCAGGTTTCGCCGCCGTCACTGCTGTGCAGGATGACCGCACCGTGACCGACCGCCCACCCCTGCTTGGGCGTCGGGAAGCTGACACCGGTCAGGGTCGTCGATACGGGGACCTTGCCCTGCTGCCAGGTCTGGCCCTGGTCGTCGGAATAGATGATGTGCCCCCGCTCGCCTACGGCCACCATGCGATCTCCCGCATAGGTGCTGTCGGTCAGCAGACTTTCGTCAGCCAGCGACGTCGGCCGGGCGGGCGTCTCAAGAACATCACTGACTGCCGCTGCCCAGGGACTGGCCAGTGCCAGCGACAGCCCCAGCAACGCTGCAAATGCCTTGCGCTTGAAAGGTGTAGCCATTCAGATTGCCTTTATTCTGAGTTGTTTAGTGTCTGTCGTGCCGTCCGGATGCTATCCGGAAACGGGCAGATACCGTTTGTCCGGCACCCGCCCGCATCGTGCTTTGCTCCCGGTTCGCCGGGTTATTGTGTTCTCTCCCGGTCAGCGAACGCTGCGACGACGCAGGGATGCCGGCGAGAAGTAACGCTTGTTGGGCACTTCGTCGGTGAAGACCCGGGTATTCGGTTCTTCGGTGTCCAGGCCCTGGACGTTGTAGCGACGCGCCTGCAGATCATTGAAGACCTCCAGGGTCGACCAGACGCCCGGCAGCTCGTAGAAATTCTTGACGATGGCCATGCTCACCCGCCACAGCTGGTCACGGCTGTCGTACTGATCCACCAGCAGCGTGTTCCAGCTGTCTTCGTCCACATAGAAACGACGCTTGGAGTAGATGTGGCGCTCGCCCTTTCTCAGCGTAGCCAAAACCACGTGAACGCGATGCAATTCCCAGCGGGTCAGATCCATATTGATGTGGGAGACGCCCAGGATCTTGCTGTAGGGCACGCCTTTCTGCGCGATCTTGTAGTTGTTGTAGGGCACGTAGATCTCGCGCTCGCCCTCATAGGTCCAGTTGTAACGGTCCAGGGCGCCGTTGAAGATGTCGGTATCGTCCGCGGTGCGCAGGTTGTCGGCAGCGGCGATCGGCGAGTCGTAGCCCAGGTTCGGCGCCCGGCGTACGCGGCGCTGACCGGCGTTGTAACCCCAGCCGTTACGCGGGTTCTTGATCTGGTTCAGGGTCTCGTGGACCAGGATGGCGCCACCGGCCAGACGCGGCGGGGATTCGGTGAACGACAGGTAGTAGAACAGGATGTTGTCCAGCGTGGACTCATCGCCTTCCGGATTGTAGAAGTTGAAGAAGGCTTCCTGCTGGGAACGGATCAGGGTGTAGTCGCCGTTCTGCTGCACGGCCACCTCGTTGGCGCGACGCGTCAGGTTGATGCCGCGCCAGCGGGTCAGGTGGTTCCACATGACCTGGTAGGCTTTCTGCTCGTTGTCGCCGCTCAGGATCGGAAAGGGGTAGCCGCCATAGGCGCCCTTGATACCGGCCCCTTCGCCCACGATGGTGGCGGAGGTGGCGTTTTCCTTGGTGTTCTTGGCCACCCAGTCCGGAATCGCGTGGCTGCGACGGGTCCGGTACACCGGGATATGAAAGGTGGTCGGGTAGGTTTCGATCATGGCGATCACGCCATCGCTCAGGTGATCGCGATACTCGTCGAGATTCTTGGCGTTGATGGTGAACAGGACCTTGTCATCCGGGAATGGATCCGGATGGAAGTCACCGCTTTCCTTGTAGCCGGAGCCTGCAGGCGGCTTGGTGATACCGCCGGTCCACGCCGGAATCGTGCCGGAGGCATTGCCCGCCACCGGAGAGCCAAACGGGGTCAGATCCTGTCCCAGACGCGCAGCTTCGGCAGCAGAAACCGCGGCACTCGCCTGGCCGGAGATCATGGAAAACGCAAGCACACTGCCCAACAGCCATTTCTTGTTATGGATCATTGTTCGGACCTTTCATGTGTCTAAAAGCCGAATGGCTTTTGTTTTTTATAGTGTTTCCGGTCGGTTCGAGCCGGACCGGTGGCGCCATTCAGCATGGCATCTTGTTCTTCAACCGCGCCGGCGAACCGCCGTCACGGGGGCGGGATTCCCCTCGCACCGGGAATCCACCTGCAAGAATCGAAGGTTAGCGTATATGCCGTCAAAATCCATCAACCGAAAGTGCGATTTTGTAGCGTTGTGCAACGACAAATGGGGTATTGGCGGAGCGCTATTTGCTCGCCAGGAAGGCTGAAGGGAAGGCGCACCCCGGACCAGGACGCGGCCCGGGGTGTGGGGAGAGGACGGTCAGTCCTTGAGGGACTTGTGGACCACCTCGTACACGTCTTTGGAGAGGTCCGGCTTGGCCTGGATCTGCTCCAGGGCCGCCCGCATGCCCTCGCGATACACCTCGCCGTAGTTGCGCCAGCGCGTGAGCGGCGCCACCAGGCGGGCGGCGATTTGCGGGTTGGAGCTGTCCAGGGACAGGATATGCTTCGCCAGGAAGCGATAGCCGGAGCCATCCTCGGCGTGGAAGTTGGCGAGATTCTGACCGGCAAAGGCGCCAATCACCGAACGGATCTTGTTGGGATTCTTCCAGTCGAACGCCGGGTGCTCGAGAAGAGCCTCCACCGCCGACAGCGTCCCGGCCCGCGGGCTGCCGGCCTGGATGGAGAACCACTGCTCAACCACCTGAGGGTCGTTGCTGAAACGATCGTAGAACGCATCCAGCGCCTGGGTACGGTCGGCTTCGAAGTCGGAGTTCACCAGCGAACGCAGCGCCCCGGACTGATCGGTCATATTAGTGGCCGAATCGAACTGCTTGAGCGCCATCTGGCGCGCCTCTTCATCATTGATGTGCAGCAGCCAGCTCAGCGCCGTGTTCTTCAGGGAGCGACGGGCAATGGCCTCTGGCGTCGGCTCGTAGGCACCGTCTTCACGGTTGCGCAGGTAACAGGCCATCAGCTCTCCCTGCAGCTCCAGCGCCAGCTGGTTCAGGACACGGGTGCGTGCGCTGTGGATCGCCTGGACATCCGCCACGTCGGCCAGCTCGATCAGGTAAGCCTCGCTGGGCAGCTGCAGCATCTTGGCCACCAGGGCCTGATCCAGCTCGGTGTCCGACAGCAACTGACGGAAGGCGGTGACCAGCCGCGGATCCACGGTCTGTTCCTGGGGCTGGCCCACCATCGACTGGATGACGTCGACCGCAAGCCGCTGACCGGCGTCCCAGCGGTTGAAGCCGTCGCTGTCGTGGCTCATCAGGAACAACAGCTGATCACGGCTCCACGGGTAACGCACTTTCACCGGCGCCGAGAAGCCGCGCAGCAATGACGGCACCGGACGTTCGGCCACGTCGTGGAAGACAAACGTCTGCTCGGATTCGGTCAGATCCAGAATCCGCTGGGTCGGCGCCTCGGCATCGTCCGCACCCAGCTTGAGCGGCAGATCGGAGCCATGCTCTCCGATCAGGCCGATGGCAAACGGGATGTGCTGCGGTTTTTTCTCAGACTGCCCCGGGGTTGGCGGAACCTTCTGGCTCAGGGTCAGCGTGTAGGTTTTGGCCTGCTCGTCGTAATGGTCGGTCACATCCACCACCGGCGTGCCGGCCTGCTGGTACCACAGGCGGAACTGGCCCAGGTCGCGGCCACTGGCCTCTTCCATCGCCTTGACGAAATCGTCGGTGGTCACCGCCTGGCCGTCGTGACGCTGGAAGTAGAGGTCACTGCCCTTGCGGAAGTCTTCCTCACCCAGCAGCGTATGGATCATGCGCACCACTTCGGCGCCCTTCTCATACACAGTCAGCGTGTAGAAGTTGGAAATCTCGATGTAGGAATCCGGCCGTACCGGATGGGCCATGGGGCCGGAGTCTTCGGCAAACTGGGCGGTGCGCAGCAGGGTGGCGTCTTCGATCCGCTTGACCGTAGGGGAGCCCATGTCCGCCGAGAACTGGGAGTCCCGGAACACCGTGAAGCCTTCCTTGAGGCTCAACTGAAACCAGTCACGACAGGTGACCCGGTTACCGGACCAGTTGTGGAAGTACTCGTGCGCGACGATGGCTTCGATGCGCTGGAACGCCATGTCGGTAGCGGTATCCGGCGTGGCCAGGACGCACGAGGAGTTGAAGATATTGAGGCCCTTATTCTCCATGGCGCCCATATTGAAGTCATCGACGGCGACGATCATGAAGATGTCCAGGTCGTACTCGCGGCCGTAGATCTGCTCGTCCCAACGCATGGAACGTTTGAGAGAATCCAGCGCGTGGTCGCACTTGGCGGCGTTACGCGGCTCCACATACATGCGCAGGTCGATCTCGCGGCCGGACTGGGTAGTAAAGGTGTCTTTCTTTTCCGTCAGGTCACCGGCGACCAGCGCGAACAGGTAGCAAGGCTTGGGAAATGGGTCTTCCCAGGTGACGAAGTGACGACCGTCTTCCAGTTCGCCGCGATCCACGTCGTTGCCGTTGGACAGGAGAATCGGGTAGCGCGCCTTGTCGGCCTCGACCCGGGTCCGGAAACGCGCCATCACGTCCGGGCGATCCGGGAAATAGGTGATCCAGCGGAACCCCTCGGCCTCGCACTGGGTGCAGAACATGCCGGACGATTTGTAGAGCCCTTCCAGCCGGGTGTTGTCCTGCGGCAGGATCCAGGTCACCACGCCCAGGGTGAAGGCATCCGACACCTTCTCGACCCGCAGACCGCCGGAGGTCACCTCGAAATCGGACGGTGCCAGCGGCAGGCCGTTGAGCGTCAGACCTTCCAGTTCCAGACCTTCGCCATCCAGCTCCAGTGGCTGCCCGGGATCCGCCTCAGGATTGCGCCGTATCTCCATCGAGTTGTAGACGCGGGCCCCTTCCTCGAACAGTTCGAAACGCAGGTCGACATGGTCCACCAGATACGGCGGCACCTTGTAATCCTTCAGGTAAATGGTCCGTGGCTGACTGGTTCGCATGGTACTTTCTCCGATTTGGCGATCCCGGTTCGGGCCGGGAACAGGCGCCCCGTCGCCGGAGCACCCAACTTCAGTTTGAAAACAGGTCCGGCGTTTGCGGAGTCTCGTCAAACACCTGCAGACGCACACTGTACGCGGTGAATTTGCGAATGTTGATCACGCCGCTGTCGAGAATCAGGTACTGCCCCTTGATGCCTTCCAGGCGCCCGCCCACCGACGGGGTCTTGTCCAGGTTGTGGGTCTTGATCCGGGCGGGCCACACCTCGACCGGATAAGCCAGGTCGAGCGCCTCGTCCGATACCGGCCTGATCGCATCCTGGCCGTGCGTGTCGCGCAACTCATCCAGCGACGCTTCGATTTTCTCCAGCATGCGCGCACGCTCTTCCACCAGGTCGAGTGCCGGCACATCGCCCTTGAGCATGGCCCGCCAATTGGTGCGATCGGCCACGTAAGCCTTGCAGACCACCTCCACCAGTCCCGACAACTGGCGTGTCGCCACTTCCAGCATGGGAATGGCGGCGACGGCGCCCTGATCGATCCAGCGGGTCGGTACCTGGGACTTGCGGGTGATGCCCACTTTCAGGCCCGATGAATTGGCCAGATAGACGATGTGGGGCACCATGCAGTGGGTTTCGCCCCACTCCGGCTCCCGGCAGGTACCCTCATGGTAATGGCATTTTTCCGGGCTGACGATGCAGCTGTCGCAGGCCGCCAGCTTCCGGAAGCAGGGATAGCAGAACCCCTGGTTGAAACTCTTCTTCGTCAGGCGATCGCAGTGAATACAGCGGATCTCCCCGTCGAAATCGATCTGGATGTCCCGGCCGATCAGGTCGTTCAGCGGCACCAGGGTCTCACCGACTTTCATCCGGTAGTGCACTGGCGGTCCGGGTTCGACCGGCATCTTGCGCAACGGTCCCTGGACATCAACAACAGCGGACGACATAGACTGCGGCCTCAATTCAGGATGCGAATGGGCGTCGTATCGTCAGCGGGCGTTGAATCCCGCAGTTCCTTGCGCTCGCGGTCGATGTAACCCACCCGTTCGTTCTCGGGGATGTTGTGCTCGTTCTCGTAGTAGATCACGGCCTCCATGCAGATCTGGCGCTGATCCTCGGAAACCGGACGACCGTCCGGCCATTTACCCAGCTCGACAGCGCGGCGCAGACTCTTGTAAACGGTGGGATCCAGCCGTTTGATCAGTTCATCGTAAGTCATCTTCTCCCCTTCGATCACTGGCGCCGAAGGCACCATTAACCCATGGCGCAGCACTCGGCCGATCGTGTCAGCTTAACATAGAGGCGATTGTTTACGGCGGCCCCGACCTTGGAAATAGGCTATCACCACGATGGTTTTTGGCACCGGGGAAAATTTTTTGAAAAAAGTGGGCAGAAACCTTTGACAATCGATAATGATAATAATTATCATTTCAACCGTACCAAGTGAGAACGGTCGTTTCATTTGGTCTCTCTCATCAGGAGCTTAACAGGCTCATTTAATGCCCCGCCGTTTGGCGGGGCTTTTTTGTGCCTGAAACAATGCTCATCTGATGTACGCCGCTAACGTTTGGGAAGATTTTGTAGAAAGCCTGACCGAAACCAATGGATGCCATTGCTGGAGCAGAGGACAGGATGTCCTCGTCGCATAAGCGGCCATGGACGACCCTCTTAGGCGACGGAAGCGATGGCATTCATTGGTTTCCGACTCCCAAGGTCGATTGACGTCGTGGCGTTATTTCCCGCCGTTCGACCTTTGAGGTGTCACAGCGAATCAGGGCAGCTCTTTGGGCTGCTCCGAAGCTAAAGAGGGTGTTGCACAAGCCCCATTATTCCAAAAGTTGCGTCGTACACTCCCTCTCCCCTCGAGGGAGAGGGCCGGGGAGGCGCCGTCAGGCGCCCGTCTATAGCAGGCGATTATGTCCAGCGAGGCTTTCGCCTCGACCCCCTCTCTCCAAACCTCTCTCCCGCCAGGGGAGAGAGGCTTATACCCGAAAGTTTTTGCAACACCCTCTAAAGCGTCGGCTACATTGTTGGGGCGACATCAGGCGCCCTGAGGATCCTGTTTGCGCGGCGGGGGCATCAGCACCGCCATGATCAGCCCGGCCAACAGGCCGCCGAGATGCGCCTCGTTGGCCATCGACCCAAGCCCCAGGATCTGCGTCAGCGGCGTGAAGCCGATCAGGATCCAGACCAGCGATACCACGATCAGGGCCGGTGGGAACTGGAATCGGGGCCGGCGTTGTTGGCTGAGCCAGCAGTAGCCCAGGATGCCGTAAACCACACCGGACAGACCACCGAACAAAGGCCCGGACACCAGGAACTGCAGGGTGTTCGACAGCAGACTGATGACCACCACCAGAATGCCCAGGCGCAACTTGCCGTCAAACCATTCCACCTGACTGCCGAGAAACCACATCATCACCGCATTGAAAATGATGTGCGACCAGCTGAAATGCAGCAGATCCGGCGTTAGCAATCGCCAGAACTGGCCCTGAGACAACGTGGCCGACAGCGCATCCAGCCGCTGCGCCAGGGTATCGAAGACAAACCGCGTCGGGTCGACAAACATCAGGGTGGCCGAAGCCGGATCACGCCCCAGGCCGGTGAACCAGGTCACCAGCGCCGCGATGGCGATGATCGCGAGGACCATGGGCGCGTGCTTCGGAGACGGTTGCCAGCGGCCGTTGACGAACACCGGGGAGTGATTGGTTTCGTGGATGGCCCGACGCACTTCCGGTCGGGACATGAACTGCTCAAGCGCTGCCAGCACCGGCTCGGCATGCTCCTGGTGCTCCAGCCAGAGAACCTGCTGGTCGCCCTCCTCGGAAATCCGGTGTTCGACGCCCTGCTCACGCAGCCACTGGCTGAAGTCGGCCAGGTCCGTCCCGGCCGACAGCTGTTTGACTCGGTACAAAGGGTTACCTCGTAAGACTGTCTTCGGTTTGCGAATCGCTCGGCAGTTCCGGTCGCGGTACGTTAACCCAGACAAATTTGTCCGCGGAAAGTTGCCGCTCATCGTCCATCCGATACGCCACCAGGCGGCCGTATTTCACCGCGCTGTAGTCGATACAGGCCACGTTGGGTTTGAGTGGCGCCGGACGCCCTTCCCGCCAGTAATGGCCGACAAACACGGGCGGTTCGGTGGGCGGATAGGCAATGATTTTCTTCTTTTCAGCGTCGGACAGTGGCCGGTTGGCGATATGCTCCGGCAACGGATCCGGCTGGAAGACCACGTCGTTGTATGTCTGCGGATTCTCCGCCCAGAACTTGGTGCGGAAAAAGCGGCGCACAAAGCCGTCCTTGCCTTCGATGTGCAGGCCGTCCGGCAGGCGCAGGTCGGTACCGCGCAACAATCGATCCATCACCTGGCCGGCAAAGGAATCCAGCACCGACGAGGCATGCAGGAAATCCTCATCGATCAGGTTGCCGCTCTGGGTCGCCTTGAACTGGTCGATCAGCCGGCTATCCCAACAGGCATGCACGACCCGGAAATGCTCAACTTCCAGAAACAGCGGCAGCGTATAGAACCACTCCAGGAACTCGTTCCATTCGTGGGGATGGTGTTCGAACTGGTCCAGGGTTTCCCGAATCAAACGGTCGTGCCGGGGGTTGTGTTCCCGCAGGAATTTCCTGTCGCTGCCCGGTCGCGCCCGGGTGCAGTACCCCAGCGCA
The DNA here is from genome assembly GCF_003789045.1 of Marinobacter sp. R17. Classification (NCBI taxonomy): domain Bacteria; kingdom Pseudomonadati; phylum Pseudomonadota; class Gammaproteobacteria; order Pseudomonadales; family Marinobacteraceae; genus Marinobacter; species Marinobacter sp. R17. Next base: position 25,392 of record NZ_RHGZ01000008.1, read on the forward strand.
TTGTATTCATGATTGCCCATGGTGATCTGCGCCGAGCCGTGCTCGACCATATCCCGCACCATGTGCAGCGACTCGCGGATCCGTGGTCCACGATCGATGATGTCGCCGATAAAGATCGCCTGACGACGCTTGTGCTCGTAGACCCCGTTGACCTTGCGATAGCCCATCTGCTCCAGCAGGGCCTGAAGCGTGTGGGCGCATCCATGGATGTCGCCGATGATGTCATAGCCCCGGCTGCCTGACCGCTTTACAGACATAGTTAACTCGCTGCGATGTTACTGGCCCAACCGAGTTTCTCCCGGCACGTGGCGTAGAAATTGTGATCCGTCGGATGAATCAGGCGAATCTTGAAAGGCTTCTTGGTGATACGAATGATGTCCCCCGGCGCGCAGGACACGTCCATCTGGCCGTCGCAGCTCATCTGTGGATAGGTTTCGTTGTCCTCGCCGATCACCAGTTTGATCTCGCTCTTGCCGTCCACCACGATCGGGCGGCTGCTGAGCGTGTGCGGGAACATCGGCACCAGCACGACCGCATCCAGCTTGGGATGCATGATGGGCCCGCCGGCGGACAGGGAATAGGCGGTCGAGCCGGTCGGCGTGGACACGATCAACCCGTCCGAGCGCTGGCTGTAGACGAAGTGGCCATCGATATACAGATCGAAACCGATCATGCGCGTCGATTTGCCGGGGTGCAGCACCACGTCGTTCAGGGCTGTGCCGAAGCCGACCGGGTTGTCACTGCGGGTCACGTGGGCGTCCAGCAGGAAGCGGTGCTCTTCGATGTACTCGCCCTGCAGCACCCGGCCCACGCGCTCTTCCAGATCGTCCGGTGAGATGTCGGTCAGAAAGCCCAGGCGACCACGGTTGACGCCGAGGATGGGAATCTTGGACTTGGCCAGTTCCCGGGCAGCCCCGAGCAGGCTGCCGTCGCCGCCGACGACGATGACCAGGTCGCAGATTTCACCCAGCAGTTTCTTGCTGGACACCTGCAAGCCGTGGCCCGGCAACATGGTGGCGGTTTCCGACTCCAGGATCACCTGATAATTTTCATTGAGCAGATAGGTCTTCAGGTGGCGCAGGGTCTCCACCACCTTGACGCTGTTCATCCGCCCAATCACACCAATATTTCTGAATTGCTCCATTCGATATCCTGTGCCAGCCCAGTGATGCGTTTGGGTCACTCGGGGTATAGTGACCGGACCGTATTGCCGTGGTCCGTCCGGGAACCACTCACGGCGATTGACGCCTTTGCCGGAAGTCGCCGGGCGCGTTCAGTGAACACGGGTCCGCCAATACTACCCAAAGTGACAGCATTTCTGAAAAAAGAACAGGAGCCCGCCATCACCTCATCCGGCCCACCCTCGCCCCTGTGGCAGACCGCTGCGGTCAGACACCTGGCCTGGTTATGCCGGGCACCGCAACTGACCGATGCCGAAGCGGGTTTCGATCTGGCGAGCTATCTGCCGCCAGACCTGCCGCAACGCCTGGCCCGGCTGGACGCACAGCCCCAATCACTGGAAGCGCTGTTAGCCGCCCACCCCAGCCCCCGGCTCGGCTTCTACTTCGAACGGCTCTACCAGTTCCTGCTTACGGATCTGCTGGGCTGGCGCATCCTGCTGATGAACGAGCAGGTCCGTGAGGACCGCCGGACGCTGGGCGAGCTGGATTTCATTGTTGAGAACACCCATGACCGGCGCATCGAACATCATGAAATCGCCGTCAAATTCTATCTGGGCTACCGGCATGAAAACAGCACCGACTACTGGTACGGACCCAACGCCAAGGACCGGCTGGATCGCAAGACCCAACGCCTGACCGACCACCAATGCCGGCTCACCCGAACCCCCGCCGCACGACAGATGCTGGCCGATCGAGGCATCACTCAACCGCCCCTGCCCCGGCTGTTCATGCCCGGCTACCTGTTTTACCCGGCTGACCGGTCACTGGCATCGCCGGCCGGAGTACCGCCCGATCATGACAAAGGCACCTGGTGTCGAGTCGAAAGGCTGGATGATGCCGCCACGGCGAACTGGCATTGCCTGATGAAGCCGCACTGGCTGGGCCGCTATCAATCATCCGAACCACCGGATGCGGACAACACGCGGGCGGTGCTGGCATCGATCCGGGCCGGCGGTGCACCGCGCCTGTTTGCATCGATGGCACCGCGCGGTGATGGTGGTGGTTGGGAAGAGGCGGGAAGAACCTTCGTGGTGCCTGCGCAGTGGCCTGAGGCTTAACCGTCGCTAACCCGGGGTGTCCTGATGCGGCTCGCAGCGATCGTCAATGCCCGGCCGGAAATCGGACGGTTGGCTGACGCGGATCAGGGGCTCATGGCAGGGTTTGCCGTCCACCTCAGCCTGGCAGCGCGGATCCTCGTGATGCGCCAGCCACTGGCGATAGGCCGGTTCGTTCAGCCCGCATTTTTCAGCCACATAGGCCATGACGTTTTCGAAGTAGCGGGGAATGTCCTCGTAGGGCAGCGTAATGTGACCAAGGCCGGGGTGGTAGGCAACCAGGAAGACATTCTGGGCCTTGAGTTCCGCCATCAGGGTATTTTCGGCCGGCTCCCGGTGGGCCAGATCGTAGCGCTCCTGCTCCAGCACGACGATCTTGTCGTTGCGCAGTTCCAGTTCTCGCTGCTTGCGTTCCAGTTGCTCACGCAACAAAACCACTTCCGCGTCGCTGGCGTCCTGGCGGGCCTCGGTGGCATTGCCCGCTTCGCTGATCTCCTGTTGCAGCGTCAGGTACTGCTCGTTGCGTTCCGACAGGCGAACTTTCAGCTGCTCGTTGGCCAGACGCTGACGCTCCAGCTTCTCCTCCATCGACTGCAGATCGTTACGCAGGGACTGCATCTCATGCCGGTGCTCGCGCTGGATATCCGACATGGCATCGCGATGCACGCTCTGGAGCGTCTTGATGCGCAGGCGCTGCTCGCGAATAGTCCGGGCCAGCCGCACCCGCTGGCGAGCGGCCTCACGGGTATCGGTGGTGCTTGAGGAGCGCTTGACGGCCGCCTGCAGGACCGGGATGTCCTCGTCCGGCGCGTCCATCACCTTCTTCTGGAACTTCAAGTGGTTTTCATCCACTGCCCGGCGAATCGCCTGGAAGTGGTTGCTGCCCGGGGTCATGTCCGGGTCCCAGAGTTCGTCGGTAAACCGGGGTTCCGGGCATCGGCTGCGGCAGGCGAGATAAATCGGGCCAGCGCCAAGATCCGGCCCTTTGGCCGCGGTCTCGGAAAACTTTTCCACGGGCACGTTCCAGTGGCTGTCGGCCCGACCCTCTTCGTCGAAATAGATGCGGAAGAAGACCAGGCCCCGAATACCGAGGTCCGGTCCAAGATTCAGATAAACGGCCCTGACTTCGGTATCGGCCAGATCCGACAAACCCACATAGCCGTCCAGAAAGGCACCGAACTCCGAGCCCCGCATCTGCCTCGCGACCGTCGCGCCATCCATAAAAAAGACGGCCGAGTACCCCTCATCCGCCGCGGCGGTTTTCGCCATGCCTTGCCTCCGGTGGTGCCGTAAAACGTCAGAAATCAGCGTGCTTTGTAATTTAACGCCTATTGTAGACATCCCTCCGCGGAGAATAAGCAGAAATCTGCAACGTTTTGAAACCGTCGACGGCACAATTCAGCTGAAAAGCCCGCACAGCAGCGCCTCACCCGAGAAAGTCTTCCGCGCCGACAACATCGCGGCACTAGACATTAGTTGTAACTACGACCAACTTCATTTGATTAATTTTTAGACATCTCCAAAGCTTGAGGAGTACCTGATCGATAAATGTTCGGCCCGCCCGGCCACGACGCAACGTCGGATGTATTGCGCCAGGTCCCGGAGTCGACAGACAACAACAGTCATTCGGGGAGAAGCACAATGTCAGACAACAGGTTCAAGCGCCGTAGTTTCCTGAAGGGCAGTGCTGCCCTGGGGGCCGGCGTGGTCGCACCCACCATCTTCACCCGCACGGCCAGCGCCTACACCAATGAACCCGGTGACAGCCGGGTCGTCCTGGGTTTCAACGTGCCCCAGTCCGGCCCTTATGCTGACGAAGGTGCGGATGAACTGCGCGCCTACAAACTCGCCGTCAAGCACCTGAACGGCGAGGGTGACGGCGGCATGCTGAATACGTTTTCCTCCAAGACCCTGAACGGGACCGGCATCCTGGGCCGCAAGGTGGACTACGTCACCGGCGACACCCAGACCAAGTCCGACGCCGCCCGTGCCTCAGCACGGGCCATGATCGAGAAGGACGGCGCCATCATGATCACCGGTGGCTCCTCCTCCGGCGTGGCGATTGCGGTCCAGTCCCTGTGCCAGGAAGCCGGCGTCATCTTCATGGCCGGTCTGACCCACTCCAACGACACCACCGGCAAGGACAAGAAAGCTAACGGGTTCCGTCACTTCTTCAACGCCTACATGTCCGCCGCTGCACTGGCGCCGGTGCTGGGCAAGGAATACGGCACAGACCGCAAGGCCTACCACCTGACCGCCGATTACACCTGGGGCTGGACTCAGGAACAGTCGATGATTGCCTTCACGGAGGAACTCGGCTGGGAGACGGTGGATACGGTGCGCACGCCCCTGTCGGCCACGGACTTCTCGTCCTACATCGCGCCGGTGCTCAACTCCGGGGCGGACGTGCTGATCCTCAACCACTACGGCTACAACATGGTCAACTCGCTGACCAACGCGGTGCAGTTCGGCCTGCGCGACAAGATCGTCAACGGCAAGCAGTTCGAGATCGTGGTACCGCTGTACTCGCGCCTGATGGCCCGCGGGGCCGGCGACGCGGTCAAGGGCATCTTTGGCTCCACCAACTGGCACTGGACGCTGCAGGATCCGGGCTCCCAGGCCTTCGTCAAATCCTTTGGCAAGGAGTACGGCCATCCGCCGTCCCAGGCCGCCCACACTTGTTATGTGCAGACCCTGCTGTATGCCGATGCAGCCCAGCGGGCGGGCAGCTTCAACCCCTGCGCCATCGCCGAAGCCCTGGAGGGCTTCAAGTTCGACGGCCTGGGCAATGGTCCCACGCTGTATCGGGCCGCCGATCACCAGTGCTTCAAGGACGTTCTCGTGGTCCGGGGTAAGGAGAAGCCGGAGTCCGAGTTCGACCTGCTGGAAGTCTTCAACGTGACGCCGGTCGACAAGGTGATGTACGAACCGGACAACCCCATGTTCGCGGGCGGCTCTCTCGGTAAGTGCAACCCCGGTACCTGATTCACCGGCCAGCACTGCAATCCCTGACGCAGGCCCTTCCCGCACGGGAGGGGCCTGCGCCGACGCGCTCTGGATATGCCCGCCAATAGGCCGGGCGACTGTTATCAGACAAGGGAGAACCGATGGATGCCATCTTTCTGCAGATCCTGAATGGCCTCGACAAGGGCAGCGCCTACGCCCTGATCGCCCTGGGTCTGACCCTGATTTTCGGCACACTGGGTGTCGTCAACTTTGCCCACGGCGCCCTGTTCATGATCGGCGCCTTCTGCACCGTCATCCTCAACAAGCTGCTGTCGCTGGAACTGGTGACCCAGTCGGCCACCGAGACCACGCCATGGGGCACCCCGGTCGAGGTTCACACGCCCTATGTGGTGATGTGGTTCGGCAAGGTGGGCGAGACGATGATCGACTACTCCGTGTTCTGGTCGATCCTGTTTGCCATACCCGTCATGCTCATCATCGGCATCGCCATGGAGCGGGGCCTGATCAAATTCTTCTACAAACGGCCGCATGCCGACCAGATCCTGGTGACGTTTGGCCTGGCCATTGTGTTGCAGGAAATCATCAAGCAGGTGTTTGGCGCCAATCCCATCCCGCAGCCGGCGCCTGAAGCGTTCGTGGGCTCGATCGATATCGGCGCGCTGGTCGGGCTGGGGGCCAACGCGGTGGTGTATCCGATCTGGCGACTGGTCTACTTCCTGTTCGCCGCGGTGATCATTGCCGGCGTGTTCGCGTTCCTGCGCTACACCACGTTCGGCATGGTGGTGCGTGCGGGCATGGCCGACCGGGAAACGGTAGGTCTTCTGGGCATTAACATCGACCGCCGGTTCACGGCCATGTTCGGCCTGGCGGCGGTGGTGACCGGTCTGGCAGGTGTGATGTACACGCCCATCCTGTCCCCCAACTATCACATGGGAATGGACTTCCTGGTGCTGTGTTTCGTGGTCGTGGTGGTCGGCGGCATGGGGTCGCTGGCCGGTGCCGTGGCCGCCGGATTCCTGCTGGGTATTCTGCAGAGTTTCGCCTCCATGCCGGAGGTGAAGGCATTCCTGTTCGGCTTCTCGATCGACCAGGTCATCATCTATCTCGTTGCCGTCGTCATCCTGCTGACCCGCCCGCGGGGCCTGATGGGACGCAAAGGCATCATGGAGACCTGAGCCATGCTGAAAACCACCGACAACAAAGACCGGCTCATGATGATCGTCTTCACGGTAGCCGTGCTCGCCGCCCCCGTCATCCTGGCGCCGTTCGGCGCCGGCTACCCGGACCTGATGCAGCGCTTTGCCATCTACGGCATCTTCGCCATCGGCTTCAACCTGCTGTTCGGGCTGACCGGCTACCTGTCGTTCGGCCATGCGGCCTTCCTGGGTGTCGGCAGCTATGCCGCCGTCTGGATGCTGAAGCTGCTGAGCGTCAACGTCATTCCGGCGATCATCTTTGCCGTGGTGATTTCCGGCCTGTTTGCCCTGCTGATCGGCTACGTATCGCTGCGGCGGTCGGGGATTTACTTCTCCATCCTGACCCTGGCCTTCGCCCAGATGAGCTACAACCTGGCCTACTCGGTGCTGACACCGATCACCAACGGCGAAACCGGCCTGCAGATGGATCTGGACGACCCCCGCATCCTGGATGCGGCCACCGCGCCCGGTCAGCTGCCATCCCCGTCGCTGTTCGGCCTGGAGATGGGAGACACCCACTACCTGTCCTTCATGGGGCTGGACCTGCAGCTCAACGTGGGCTTCTACGTCTGTGCGGCCATCCTGATCCTGATGTTCTACATCTCGCTGCGCATCTTCCGCTCGCCCTTCGGCATGCTGCTGCGGGCCATCAAGAGCAACCAGACCCGCCTCAACTACACCGGCGTTCACACCCGGCCCTACGCGCTGGTGGTGTTCGTCATCTCCGGCATGTACGCCGGGCTCGCCGGAGCCTTGCTGGTGTGCATGGATCCCCTGGCCGGGCCCGAACGCATGCAGTGGACCGCCTCCGGCGAGGTGGTACTGATGACCATCATGGGCGGCGCCGGCACCCTGATCGGGCCGGTTCTGGGGGCCTGCATCATCAAGTATTTCGAGAACATCTTCAGTCGCGTGAACGATGCGGTCGTCAGTAACTGGTTCTCCGGCTTGCCCGACAGCCTGGGGGATTTCTTCAGCGCGATCGTTTCGCCCTTCCTGGGCAGCGGCTGGCAGATGTCCCTGGGGCTGATTTTCATGCTGGTGATCATTTTCCTCCCCGGCGGCCTGATGGAAGGCGTGACCCGTCTGATCGGCTGGCTCGGCCGGCTGTTCCGTTCCCGCAACCATGACGAGGACGCCGAAACAACCAGCGCCAAGGAATCCTCGCCGGATCCCCATTCGTCCCGACCGGCCAGTCCGAAGGAGTCCTGATCATGGACATTCTCGAAGTCAAAGGCGTGAACAAGCGCTTCGGCGGGCTGCTGGCCCTGGATGACGTCAACCTGTCGGTGGCGGAAAACAGCATCCACGCGGTCATCGGCCCCAATGGCGCCGGCAAGTCGACGCTGCTCAACTGTTTTGTCGGCAAGCTGCTGCCCGACAGTGGCAGCATCCTGTTCAACAACCAGAGCCTGCTGGGCCTGCCGCCCTACCGCATCAACCAGGTGGGCATCAGTCGGGTTTTCCAGACACCGGAAGTGTTCCAAGACCTGACGATTCTGGAGAACGTCATGATTCCAGCGCTGGCCCACCGGGACGGCGCTTTCCACCTGGCCCCATTCAAGTCCCTGTCGCGGCAACACGACATCCGGGAGCAGGCGGAGAGGATCCTGGGCAGCGTCAGCCTGTTGGACGAGCGTCACAACCTGGCCTCAGCCATGTCCCGCGGCAACAAACGGCGACTGGAAATGGCCATGTGCCTGGTGCAGAAACCCAAGCTGTTACTACTCGACGAGCCCACGGCGGGCATGTCGCGGGCGGATACCAACAACACCATCGACCTGCTCAAGACGATCAGCGAAGACCATGAAATCACCTTCGTCGTCATCGAACACGATATGACGGTGGTGTTCAGCCTGGCCGATCGCATCAGCGTCATGGCCCAGGGGCATGTGATCGTCGAGGACCACCCGGATAACATCAAGGGCCACCCGAAGGTGAAAGAAGCCTACCTGGGCACCGCCGAGACCGCCTGAGCGAGGAAACGCCTGCATGAGCGAGAACACCGCACACAAGCATCCGCATGCCCAACGCAGCGAGCCGGCCTATTTCTCGGCCTGGGATCTGCACGCCTATTACGGCGAGAGTTACGTCGTCCAGGGGGTATCGCTGAATATCCACGAAGGGGAGATTCTCGCCCTGCTGGGCCGTAACGGCGCTGGCAAGACCTCCACCCTGCGCGCCATGGCCCGGGTGGATTCACCGCACCTGACCCACGGCGAAATCTGGCTGGACCATCAACCACTGCATACCATGAAAGCCTGGCAGGCCGCCCGCAGTGGCCTCGCGCTGGTCCCGGAGGACCGCCGCATCATTCCCGGACTGACGGTGGAGGAAAACCTGAAACTGGCCCAGCTCGCGCCCTCCCCGGGCTGGGAGATCAGCCGCATCTTCGAGCTGTTTCCCCGGCTGGGAGAACGCCGCAACCAGGAGGGCATCACCCTGTCCGGCGGCGAACAGCAGATGCTGGCCATCGGTCGGGCTTTGGCCCGGGACATCAAATTGCTGTTGCTGGACGAGCCCTATGAGGGGCTGGCCCCCATCATCGTTCGTGAGATCGAGCGCACTCTTGAGGAAATCAAATCGCTGGGGATCACCACGATCATCGTGGAGCAGAACGCAATCGCCGCCCTGGAACTGGCGGATCGCGCCGTGATTCTGGACATGGGTCAGGTGGTGTTCGAGGGAACGGCGGCGCAGGTCCTCGACGATGAGGACCTGCGGCATACTTACCTGGCTATCTAAGGCATAGCACCGATCAGATCTCAGCCGCCAGCCGACTGCCCTGATTGATGGCCCGCTTGGCATCCAGCTCCGCGGCCACGTCGGCCCCGCCGATCAGGTGAACCCGCTGACCGGCGTCCAGCAGCCCCTGCTGGAGTTCGCGCAGCGGGTCCTGGCCGGCGCAGATGACGATGTTGTCCACATCCAGGATATGATCCTCGCCCTGCTCCGCGCCTTTCGGCGTGACCGTAATGTGCAGGCCCTGGTCGTCGATCTTGCGGTAAGTGACGCCCGGGATCATCTGTACGTTGCGCATCTTGAGTGCGGACCGATGAATCCAGCCGGTGGTCTTGCCCAGGTTCTTGCCCACCTTGGTGGTCTTGCGCTGCAGCAAGAACACGTCACGCGCCGGTGCCGGAACCTTCGGGGTCACGCCCTGGATGCCGCCGCGGTGCGCCACGGACAGATCCACGCCCCATTCCTGCATGAAGTGTTCGGTATTCAGTGACGGAGACTCACCTTCGTGCACCAGGAATTCGGACACGTCGAAGCCGATGCCACCGGCGCCGATCACGGCAACCCGACGCCCCACCTCACGGCGCTTGAGCAGCACATCCAGGTAACCCATTACCTTGGGATGGTCGATGCCTTCGATCTCCGGCAGGCGCGGCGCGATGCCGGTGGCAAGCACCACATCGTCGAAGCCATCCCGAGTCAGATCGTCCACGGTGACGCGGGTATTAAGTTTCACTTCCACGCCGTGCTTGTCCAGCATCACCCGGAAGTAACGCAGGGTTTCGTAAAATTCTTCCTTACCGGGAATGCGCTTGGCCACGTTGAACTGGCCGCCAATCTCACTGCCGGCATCGAACAAGGTCACCTTGTGGCCGCGCTCCGCGGCGACGGTGGCAAACGCCAGACCGGCCGGGCCGGCGCCGACCACCGCAATCTGCTTGGGTGTGGCGGTCTTCACGTAAGTCAGCTCGGTTTCGTAGCAGGCGCGCGGATTCACCAGGCAGGTGGTCAGTTTGCCGCCGAAAGTGTGGTCCAGGCAGGCCTGGTTACAGCCGATGCAGGTGTTGATCTCCTCGGCCCGATCCTCCTCAGCCTTGCGCACCAGATCCGCATCCGCCAGGAACGGCCGCGCCATGGACACCATGTCCGCATCGCCTTCGGCCAGGACTTTCTCGGCGACATCCGGCATGTTGATCCGGTTGGTGGTCACCAGCGGAATGTTCACTTCGCCCTTCAGGCGTGCGGTGACCTTGGTGAAAGCGCCGCGCGGCACCGAGGTGGCGATCGTGGGCACCCGTGCCTCGTGCCAGCCGATACCGGTATTGATGATCGTGGCGCCGGCCTTTTCTATTTCCTTGGCCAGCTGGACCACTTCGTCCCAGGTGCTGCCGTCCTCAATCAGGTCCAGCATGGACAGGCGGTAGATGATAATGAACTGATCGCCCACTCGCTCGCGCACGCGGCGCACCACCTCGATCGGCAGGCGGATCCGGTTTTCGTAGCTGCCGCCCCACTGATCGGTCCGATGGTTAGTGTGAGACACGATGAACTGGTTGATGAAGTAACCTTCCGAACCCATGATCTCGACGCCGTCATAGCCTGCTTCCTTGGCCAGGGCCGCGCACCGTGCATAGTCTTCGATTTGCTTTTCGATGCCGGCCTCATCCAGCTCCTTCGGCGTGAACGGGTTGATCGGCGCCTGGATAGCTGACGGCGCCACCAGCTCCGGATGATAGGCATAGCGCCCGGCGTGGAGGATCTGCATGCAGATCTTGCCACCCGCCTCATGAACCGCCTTCGTGACCACGCGGTGTTGAACCGCCTCTTCTTCAGTATCCATTTTGGCAGCGTGCTGCCCAACGCCACCTTCTACATTCGGCGCAATACCCCCGGTCACCATCAGTCCGACACCGCCGCGTGCCCGCTCGGCAAAGAACGCCGCCATGCGTTCGAATCCGTTAGGCCGCTCTTCCAGACCGGTGTGCATTGAACCCATCAGGGTGCGGTTACGCAGGGTGGTGAACCCCAGGTCCAGCGGCGCCAGCAGGTTGGGATAACGGGCCTGGCCCGGAGCTTTTTCGATCACGGTCATGGAGGTCTCCTCATCGTGTCACTGGCCGACTTTTCACGCCGACTCTCAATGCTCCCTAAATTAAGCGCCTCACTTGCCCCAGACAATATCCTCAAATAACATTTAATTATCCTTAGACAACACTTCAAAAAATGACCATACCCGCCAATACCTCCCGGCGTCGCCATGCACTGGGCGATATCAGCGTGCTCTACCTGCACGTCATGGCCCGCGCTGTTGCCGCCCAGGATCACGACATCGGTCCGGATTTCGAGCAGTTCGGGATCTCGGAGACACTGTTACAGGCGCCTGAAGCCCGCATCAGCATTCCCCGCTTCATGCGGCTGGGGCACGCCGCGATCCTGCGAACCGGCCAGCCCAGCCTGGGCCTGACCATGGGTGCCCTGACCCGACCGATTGATGCCGGCCTGTCGGGTCTCGCCGGAATGAGCGCGGCCACGGCCGGCGAGGGTCTGGCGACAATCATTCGCTACTCCCTGCTCAACAGCCGCAACAGCCGGGGGCATCCCCGCTACGAAACCGATCGCCAGCGGGCCTGCTTCTATTCCATTCGGCCGTATAACCGCTACAACTTCTTTGTGGTGGATTCGGTGATGGCGGGCTGGACGCAGTTCCTGCGGCGCATGACGGGCCAGCACGCGGTGTTGGAGCAGGTCTGCATCGAATACCCGGATCAGGGCGAACAGGCCGCCTTCGAAGCCTGGTTCGGCTGCCCGGTAACCTTCGGCGCACCAGAAAACCACATCCAGATCCGACCGGAAATCGCCCGGACACCATCCCGGGAAGCCCACCCGGCCATGCACCGCGCCCTGCAACAACAGTGCGACACACAGCTCAAACGGATTCGCGGAGGGTGGACCGTCATCGATCAGGTGCGGGAGAAGCTGACGCCGATGCTCGAAGGGCAATCACCGTCGCTGGAGGACGTGGCGGCCGAACTGGGAATGGCGCCCTGGACATTGCAACGTCAGTTGAATGCGGAGCAATCCCGTTTTAAGGACTTACTGGATGAGACCCGCCGGGATCTGGCGGCCGACTACGTACTGGAAACGCGGCTTAATTTTGCAGAAATTGCGTGGCTGCTGGGATTCTCAGGTCCGCCGGCCTTTCACAAGGCTTACCGGCGCTGGTTCGGGATGAGCCCGGGTCAGCACCGCGAGCCGGTACAGCCCTGATTCCATCGGATTCCGCGAGATCACATCTCGATCGCGTCGTCGCTGTCGTCGTCATCGTCGAAATCTTCAAAATAGCTGTCGAGCAGCTCTTCTTCATAATCAATCATGAGACCTTCTCCTTGTCTGGGCCGTATCGATTCGAAACGGGCAATAATCAGATTACAGAGGAGACTATGACCGATGGATGACGAAAAGATTACAGTGCGTGCCAGATGGCCAAGAGAATATTGAGAGGGGAAGTGCAAAGAGAGAGGAAAATGGCGGAGCGGACGGGACTCGAACCCGCGACCCCCGGCGTGACAGGCCGGTATTCTAACCAGCTGAACTACCGCTCCGCGTAGATCGTTGACGCCGTTCAGTAGCGACAACGAGGGCGCATTATAAAGACGCCCCCTGACATGTCAACGATTTTTCATAAAAAACTTTCAGAGTCTCCAAAACCGCCTGTTTCCTGGCTATTTTTTAGCCAACCCACTAGCCAACGACGTCCAGATGGACCTCGCGTCCCTGAGCCGCCTTGCGGTACTCGATCGGGGTCATGCCAGACCAGCGCTTGAAAGCACGATAGAACGTACTCGGCTCGGAAAAGCCGGTGAGGTACACGATCTCGTCGATGGACTCGTCGGTGGTGGCCAGCAACTGACGCGCCAGGCGGTAGCGGAAATCGGCCAGTACCTGGTTGAAGCTGGTTTCCGCCTCGGTCAGGCGCGTGCGCAATGTGCGCGGTTTGATGTCGAGGCGCTCGGCCACCGAGTCCAGCGTGACTTCACCACTGTCCAGCAGCTCGGCCACAATGCGCTCCACCTGCCCCACAATGTCCTTCTTCTCCAGTCGGGCCACCTGTTCGCTGGCAAAGCGCTCGTGCAGCGCCAGCAACTCCGGTTCGGCGTGGGAAGATGGGTGCGCCAGCAGGCTGGCCGGGAAATACATGCGGTTTTCCTCGGCGCCGAACACCACCTCGCAGCCGAGCACCTCGGCGACGTGGTCCTGCCTTTCCTCCCGCTCGTGCTCGAACTCAACCTTCGAGCACTTGAACCGGTCATCGGTGATCGACTTGAAGAAGGTCACCAACCCCTGCACGAAGCACTCGTTGAAGTGCTTCAGACGGCGGACTTCATCGGACGCGGCATCCAGCACCATGCAGGCCTGGTCACCGTCGATAAAGAATTCGGTGTTGGCGGCGTCAGAGAGCAGCCGCTGGTAGTTCAGTGCCCGCCGCAGCCCCTCGCCAAAGGTGGGGCTACTGAGAAAGAGGTACTCGAGAACCTGTCCCTTGTAGGTGGGCAGTGCCTGGCCCAGATGAAGGCCGACATCGGGATCACCGGAAACCTCCTCCACAATCTGCCAGAAAAAAAGCTGGGCATTGTGAGGCGTCCGGAGATGGGCGGAATTCAGATAATCTTCGTCGACGCCGAGGCGCTTGAAAATCTCATCGGTATCCACACCCTTCTGCTTCATAGCCTGATAAATCAGGCGCAACATCACACCTGCGTCACGAAGTTCCTGCATATGATCCCGCTTATTGTTTTGGGAGCTATTGTTCTGCTCCTTGTGGTGCTACCGCGTTGGCCAGCTCGCCTCCTGGATGTGACTGGCGAGTCAATGCCCGTGTGCAGCCGGTTTGCGACACTACCGGCACTCAGGGCCTGAGCCAACCCCCTGGACTATGGACAGTTGTACCAGATTTTGAGCCATTGCAGTAGCGACTGGCCCTCAGCCGCCTATTGTCCGGCGGAGACCCTGTCGCCACAACGGCCACTCCGCCCCCAGAGGCGGCGGCAACGTGATGGCCCAATATGACTCATAATAGATACAATCCACATCATCACAAGATGCCAGTGATACTCGGATGAGGTCAGTCAAGATGCAGGACGTGATTTCCTATAAGAACCGCCCCCCGGCCCTCTGGTCTCTCTATGGCAAAGCCCTGACATCCCGCGGTTCGGGGGCTCGCTCACCGACGGTCCCTCCCCTGCAGGCCGAATTGCTGGGCGTGACCACGGATCCGGTACGCGCGGGCCGCTATGCCGACGTCTGCGGCTATCGCAGCAGCTCACGCATGCCAATGACCTGGCCGCACATCCTGGCGTTTCCGCTGCACCTCAAGCTGCTCACGGAAGAGGCCTTTCCGCTGCCCCTGTTGGGCCTGGTGCACCTGCGCAACCGCATCACCCAACACCGGCCGATTGCCTACGGCGAGTGCCTGGACATTCACGTGCGCCTGGACAACCAGACGGACACGGACAAGGGCATCGAGTTTGATCTGGTCACCGAAGCGCGCAGTGCGGGCCGCCTGATCTGGGAGGAGACCAGCACCAACCTGTTTCGCCAGCCCGACAAGAGCAGCGGCGGTAGCCACAAGGGGCCGCCACCGGCGCCTGAACGCCTGCCCCATTCGGCACTGATCACGGCCGGCGAGTCGCTGGGACGTCGCTACGGGCGACTCTCCGGCGACCTGAACCCGATCCACATGCACGCGCTGACCGCCAAGGCGTTTGGCTTTCCCCGGGCCATCGCGCACGGGATGTGGAGCAAGGCGCACTGCATTGCGCTACTGGAACAGCAGCCGGCCTGGCAGGAGGGTCCGGTCACGGTGACCGCCAGCTTCAAGAAACCCCTGTTCCTGCCCGGCAAAGCGCAGTTGAACTGGGACGAGAAGAAAGACCGCTGGGCTTACCAGCTGTTGAACGAGAAAGGGGATGCGCCGCATCTGACGGGTGAGGTGATCTGGAAGTAAAAGACAGCGCTGCAGGCTGCTCCGAAGCTGAAGCGCCGGCTACATTGTGCGGTTAAATTGGACTGCAGGCTGGACTGACGCAGGAAGCCCAACGATAAGCAGGCACCGGACGCTCCCGTCATCGCGGATACGCTTGGAGCATGGGTTCTCGAAAACCGGAATGGCCGACCATTCGATGGGATGTGATTGGCCGCAAAATCTGCTTGTTGGGCTTCCTGCGTCAGCCCAACCTACGATACGACGTTGTGGGGTTAACTCGAGCCTGTAGCAGATGCTTCAGCTTCTGAGGCGCCGCCAGGCGCCCCGTATTGATTGGAGCCGACGACCGGTCGATCCGCTTAGTCAACCGCCTCTTCCGGCTGCTCAGCCGTGACCGGGGCTACCGGCAACGTGAAGTAAAACTTTGCACCACCCTCTTCCGGCCGCTCAAAGCCGATCTCGCCATTCTGTGCCTGGATCAGGCTGCGACACAGGGCCAGGCCAATCCCCATACCTTCCTGCTTGGTGGTGAAAAACGGATGGAACAGCTTTTCCTCGGCATCTTCCGGCAGGCCGACGCCGCGGTCAGTGACCTCGACACGCACGAACTGGCCGTCGATGATGGCCGCCGTCACACGCACCGGTTCTTCGCCACCCGCTGAACGGGTCGCCTCCAGCGCGTTGCGGATCAGGTTGAGAGCCACCTGCTGGACCTGGATCGGGTCCGCCAGTACCGCAGGCACCGAGTCGTCCACATCCAGCTCAACGGCCACCTGGTTGGTACGGGCGTCGACTTCGGCGAACTGGCGGGTCTCCTCCAGCAAACAGTCCAACTGGATGACTTCCTTGCCGGATGCGGGCTTCTTGACGAAGCTGCGGATACGACGGATCACTTCGCTGGCCCGGTGCGCCTGGGCTTCAATCTTGTGCAGGGTCTGGCCGAGCAGCTCACGGTCCAGCTCATCGGCGGACAACAGGCGATCGGACACCCGAACGTAGTTGGAAATGGCCGTCAGCGGCTGGTTTACTTCGTGGGCAAAGCCCGCCGCCATCTCGCCCATGGTGGACAGTCGTGAAGCGTGGGCCAACTGGTCGCGCTGGATATCCACCGTCTCCCGGGCCTCGTCCAGCGCCCGCTCGTTCTCGAGTTCGGCGGATATATCTCGAAACACCACCACCGCGCCCAGCACCTGATCGTCTTCCAGTTTGGGACTCGAGCGATACTCGACCGGAAACGATGTGCCATCGGGACGGTACATGGCGACGTCACGCTGGTGTTCGGCGACGCCGTTACGACAGGTGGCCAGCACCGGCAGGTCATCGCTGTCGGCGTCCTGGGTTCCGAAGTGCAGGCGGAAGAAGTTCTGGCCCACCAGCTCCTCCGGCTCCAGTCCCAGCATCGCTCCGGCCGCCGGGTTGGCGAAGATGATTTCGCCTTCGGTGGTCAGGCCGTAGATGCCCTCGCTGATGGCATTTAGAATTCGGGTCTGGTCGCTTTCCAGCTGGCGATTGCGGGCCTGGAGCTGACGCTCCAGCTGGATGACACGGGCATGGGTGGCCACACGGGCAATGACTTCCTGAGCCTGGAACGGCTTGGAGATGTAGTCGGCACCGCCCAGCGAAAAACCTTTCACCTTGGCGTCCACATCATCCAGGGCGGACAGGAAGACCACCGCGCCATCGGCCGTATCCGGGTTTTCCTTGAGCCGCTGACAGACGTCATAGCCGTCCATACCCGGCATCATGATGTCCAGCAGGATAACCTCGGGCTGGTGACGCTCCGCGAGAGCCAGGGCCTTTTCGCCTTCATTGGCGATCAACAGCCGATAACCGCGGTCCTTGAGTGTCTCGTAGAGCACTTTCAGGTTCTGCGCGTTGTCATCGACCAGCAGGATCGTGGCTTCGTCGCGTTCGCTGGCAGTTTCAGTCATAAAGTCCGTGCCGACTCAGAATGGACGACCATCTTGGCTCGCGATTCAGGAAGCGTCGATACGGTCCTTTACGGACATTACCATGCGGACGAGATGCGCCAGTGAGTGGGTGCCCATCTTGTGCATCACGCGCGAGCGGTGGATTTCCACGGTACGCTGACTGATGTCCAGCTCGATGGCGATGACCTTGTTGGCCTGACCGGCAATCATGCGATCCATGATTTCGGTCTCACGCGGGGTCAGCATGTTGATGCGGCGCATGATCTCCTGCTTCTGGCCTAGGGTCTTGCGCTGTTCGCGGTCCTGCTCCAGGGCCTGCTCAATCTTCTTGAGCAGATCCTCCTCGCGGTAGGGCTTCTGGATGAAGTCCACGGCGCCCTGCTTCATGGCGTCCACCGCCATGGGGACGTCCCCGTGCCCGGTGACAAAGATGATCGGCAGAATCGAGTTCTTCTCGTTCAGGCGGCGCTGCAGTTCCATGCCGTCCATACCCGGCATGCGGATATCCAGCACGATGCAGCCGGCCATATCGTCGGAGTAGCTTTCGAGGAACGCGTTGGCAGTCGGGAAGGTGCGAACCTCCTTACTGGAGGATTTCAGCAACAGTTCGAGGGAGTCACGTACCGCTTCGTCATCTTCGACTACAAAAACCGTCTCAGTATTCTCGCTCATTGATCCACCTTTATCCCGTATCGTTGTTCTGAACGTTCCCAATGCCCCGCCTGACTACTCCGTCCGGCTCAATTGCGTCACCGGGGGAGTATGCCCGTCGACCAGCGCCGGCGCCACCGTCACCGGATCGACGCGGACGTCGTACCAGTTCATGCGCCAGTCCAGATGAGGCCCGGTCGCTCGCCCGGAGCTGCCGACCTCGCCAATCTTGTCGCCCTGGCGAACCTTCTGCCCCACCGCCACATCCAGCCGGCGCATGTGCAGGAACGTGGAGCTGACGCCATAGCCGTGATCGATGATCACCGTGCCGCCGGAGTAGAACAGATCCGGAGCGGCCAGGGTCACCGTGCCGCCTGCCGGCGCGATGACAGCTGCGCCCGCCGGTGCCGCGACATCCACCCCGAAGTGGGGATTACGCGGCTTGCCGTTATAGACCCGCTGGCTCCCGTAGACGCCGCTGATCGGACCGGAGGCCGGCCAGATGAACGGGCCCAGGAAATCCTCCCGATCCGAATCCGTCTGCCGGGCCTTGCGCACCGAGGAAGCTTCGCTGCGAATCCGCCCCAACTTCGAC
This sequence comes from Marinobacter sp. R17, assembly GCF_003789045.1. NCBI lineage: Bacteria > Pseudomonadati > Pseudomonadota > Gammaproteobacteria > Pseudomonadales > Marinobacteraceae > Marinobacter > Marinobacter sp. R17. The sequence continues at coordinate 43,690 of NZ_RHGZ01000008.1, forward strand.
GGGGACGGCGTCACGGTGCCCTGGGGCACGCCGTTGACCCGCTGTATCCGATACTGGCGCTTGGCCAGCGTCAGCGGCCGGCTCACCTCCTGTCCGTCCGGCAGCACCACCCTGAGCGTTTGCTGGAGCCTGGCCTCGCGGGCAAACCCGATGACAAAGCGCCCGTCTCGGGTCACGCGTATCGGCGTGTCATTAAGCCAGACGCGGCTTCCCGGGGCGACGCTGCCATACACGAGACTGCCCTGCTCGAGCGGCCCCTTGAGTGCCACCGACTCTCCGGCGTGAGCCGAAGCCGCCAGCCACCACAGCAACACGACCAGCAGCGGTTTGATCCTGTATCGTATAACCATAGCCTTTCCTGACCTGAATGTCGTTAATCGTCCCGGATTTTGTATGGCCTTTGCTGTTGAAAACGAAGCTTTTTTCGATCTTCCGCCGTTCCAGCTGCGGCTGATTCACAACGCTCTGCCAACGTCACTGGCCGATGAACTGCTGACGCGGTTGCCGGCTGAGCTGCCTTGGTATCAGGCGCGCCTGCAGCTGTTCGGTCAGTGGCACTGGTCGCCGCGACTGCAATGCTGGCTGGGGGATCCGGGCGCCGCCTACCGCTATTCTGGTCACAATATGACACCCGAGCCGTGGCCGCCAGTCCTGCAGCCGGTTCGGGAGCGCGTCTGCGCCCTGGGCGGAGACGCCTTCAACAGCGTGTTGTGCAACTGGTACCGTCACGGGCGCGACAGCATGGGCTGGCACAGCGACGACGAACCGGAGCTGGGGCCCGATCCGCTCATCGCGTCACTCACGCTGGGTGAAGAGCGCCGCTTCCAGTTTCGCCGCACCGGCGACCGACGGCTGTTCACCAGCATCGACCTGCCTCACAACAGTCTGCTGGTCATGCCACCGGGACTGCAGGCCGAATACCAGCACCAGCTGCCCAAGACCCGGCGTTCAGCCGGCGACCGCTTCAACCTGACCTTTCGACGGATCACCGCGGCCGCCGTCTGACGGCCTTGCTCCTCAGGCCTGCCCGGAATGTCCAACGTGGGGCGCATGATGGCCGTCGTGGCTCTGGCGCCGCTCGCTCGATGACTCCTGGCGCTCGTGCTCACGCATCGAGTCCAGTCGCTTCTGGATGACACCAAACACGGTATTGGCCGGATAACGACCCTTGGCGCTGGGCTTGCCGGCGGTTTTGCCCAGCAGCAGCGAAATGGCCTCCTCCGCCGTTTCCACGGCATAGATCGCAAATTTGCGCTGGCGCACCGCCTGGAGGATGTCGCTGTCCAACATCAGATTCTGGACATTGGTGGCCGGCAGGATGACGCCCTGCGAACCGGAAAGCCCCTTGATGCGGCAGGTTTCGAAAAAGCCCTCGATCTTTTCGTTGGCACCACCAATGGGCTGGACCTCACCGAACTGGTTCAGCGAACCGGTGATCGCCAGATCCTGGCGGATCGGAATGCCGGAGAGTGACGACACGAGTGCGCACAGCTCGGCCACCGAGGCGCTGTCGCCGTCGACTTCGCCGTAGTTCTGCTCGAAGGTCAGGCTGGCCGACAGGCTCATGGGGTCGGTCACCGCAAAGCGGGAGGCCAGCCAGGAGGTGAGGATCATCACGCCCTTGGAATGCAGGTTGCCACCCAGCTTCACGTCCCGCTCGATGTCGATGATATCCCCGTCACCGTAGTAACAGGTGGCGGTGATGCGATTGGGCATCCCGAACTCGAAGCCACCGGCCGACAGCACCGACAGGGCATTCACCTGCCCCACCCGCTCCCCTTCGGTGGACACCAGGGTGGTGCCGTCACGGATGGAGTCGAAATACTGATCGCGGATCCGGCTGCTGCGATAGCGGGCGCTGGCCAGGGCCTGCTCCACATGGGTGGCCTGGATCATTCGAGCGCCGGCATCCCGGGCCCAGAAATCGGATTCCCGCAGCAGGTTGGCGATATCCGCTGCGTGCAGGGACAGTCGCTGCTGGTGATCGGCGATGCGCGAGCTGTATTCGATGACCCGCCCCACGGCCTTGCGGTCGCAGTGCAGCAGCTTCTTCTCAACTACCACGCTGGCAATGAACTTGGCGTACTGCTGCTCGCTGTCCGCGTTGCGGTGCATCTCGTTCTCGAAGTCAGCGGCGATGCGAAACAGCTCGGAAAACTCGGGATCGTATTCCTGCAGCAGCATCCAGGTTTCCCGGTCGCCGAACAGGACGATCTTCACGTTCAGCGGAATCGCTTCCGGCTCCAGGGAAATGGTACCGGACAGGGTGAGTTCGCGTTCCAGGGAATTGATCTGCAACGATTTCGAGCGCAGTGCACGCTTGAGGCCGTCCCACACAAACGGTTGCTCCAGCACCTTGATGGCGTCCATCAGCAAGTAGCCGCCGTTCGCCTTGTGCAGGCTGCCCGGCCGGATCAGGGAGAAATCGGTGAACACGGTGCCCTTGAAGGTGACGTTCTCCACATAGCCGAACAGGCTGTGGTAGGTGGGATTGTCCTCGACAATCACCGGCACCTTTTGCGCCTTGTGATGCACCATCAGGTTGATCTGGTAGCGCCGCGGCATCTTGCGATCCAGCGAGGCATAGGCCATCGCCGCCTGCTCTTCGCTGTCTTCCAGGAAGATGTCCAGGTTGTCCGCCAGGTCCTTACGGACCGATTCCAGGTAATCGACGATCTCCGGCAACGCCTTGTACTTGGCGACGAGTTCATCCAGCTGGTGGCCGGTAATGCTCTCCAGCGTTTCCTCGTTCAGCGCCTGCTGCTTGTCGGTGTAGTCCTGCTCCAGGTCGGCCACCTTGCGCAGGGCCGCGCGCAGCTTCTTCTCCAGCTTGTTGATGGCGTCCTCAAACCCCTGGCGCTGGGCTTCGGTCAGGGCGGCAAAGCTTTCCTGTGTGTGGGGCTCGTCACCGTTCATGGCAATCAACCGGTAGCCGCCCGGCGTGCTGACGCTCAGGCTGACTTTCTTGCGCTTGGCCTGGCGCGCCACCTTGTCGAGCTCCTGCTCCTGGAGGTTACCGTAATCGTTCTTCAGCTTCTCCGCCCGCTCCAGGAAACTGTCCCCCTCAAACGTCTGCGGAATCAGCTTGGTCAGGCGCAGCATCAGGCGATCCATGTCCTGCTTGAGGTTCTGGCCCTCGCCCGCCGGTAAACGCAAAACCCGGGGCGAACGCGGATCGTCGAAGTTGGCCACGTAACACCAGTCGTAGCTCTGGTATTCCTTGTTCGCATGGTGCTCCAGATAGCGCAGCATCATGGTTCGCTTACCCAGACCGTTGCGGCCCACGGCGTAGACGTTGTAGCCGCCGTGCGGCATGGCCAGGGCAAAGCGCACCGCTTCCTGGGCTCGGTTCTGGCCCACGATCTCTTCGAGCGGTTCGAGCTGGCGCGTGGTCTTGAAGCTGAAATTGCGGGTGTCGCAGTTGTTGTAGAGCTGGTTCAGTGGCAGAGACTTCAAGGTGCCGTCCTGTGTCGGGGGAAATGGTGCAAGGCGGCGTTGCGGGGCTGATGCCGATACCGCCCAAAAGATTGATTCAAAGCATTGTAGAAGGAGAAGGGCGCGCTGTCCTCACTTGCAGGCCTCCGGGGCAAAATGTGTTCAAGTTTTGCACGATTCGGCCGACAAACCGTAAAATGACTCTCGACAATATCTTGAGGTTACGGCCCATGGAGATATCGCGTTCAAACCCCTACGGACTGACCGCGCTGGATCGCCGAAAGACGGAGCATCAACAGCGCACGCCCGACGCCCAGAACATTGCCCCGACACCACAGAACCGCCCGCTCGATCGTCGCACCCGGCCTGACCGCCGGCGTCGCCAGGAGACGTTTGACGGGCCGGATCGCCGCAAGCGCCGAAGCGGCCGCCGACGACCGTCCCTGCTTGATGCCCGCACCGCTCGGCCCACCAATGCCGAAGACCGTCGTGGCGAGCGCCTGAACACCTCCGCCTGATCAGTCGTGACGCCCAGGTCACTTTTGAGACCTTTGTCACAGATGCCAGGTTGTCCGTTTTCCAGCCACGGGCCCGGGTTCTACACTGACTATCCCGTGATATCACAATGACAACGACAAAAACGTGGAAACCGGTGTTATGGGAACAGACTCTGGAGACCGCCGCATCAAGGATCGTTACGAAGCCCAGTGCCTGAAGGTGCGCCTGACGGAACGGGGCTTCTTTGGCCGGCAGAAAGCCCGGACCGACGTCCAGTGCCTGGACATCAACCGCTACGGCATGGCCGTTCTGTCACCGCGTCCGGTACCGCCCGGCAGCCGACTGCTGTTGGATTTTTCCGGCAAGTACATCACCGAGTCCCGCGTGGCCGCGCGGATCGTCAGCAGCTACCCCTTCCGCACCGGCTATCGGCTGAGCATCCAGTTCAGCTACTGCCATGACCGGCGCGGCTACTCCCGGGCCGTGGACAACGCCCTGTCGCGAATCGAGGGTTTCTACAACCGCCTGGCCAGTTAATCGGCGACTTTCCGCCCGTCGTCACCGCCGGCGTTATTAAAACATCCCCGCGTCCAGTCCAGCCGCCAGATAGAGCCCCAATTCCTCGCACTGCGTCTCAAAGGCCGGATCGTACTCGCCCCGGCAAAGCACGGGATCATGCACGATCCGCCAGCGTAAACCGGTGGTGATCGACTCGATCGCCCGGCGGGTTCCGGTCCCGTCGTGGCCGGCCCGAATGTAGAACGCAAACGGCAGCCCCTGGGTTTTCTCAAGGCAGGGATAGTAGCTGCGATCGAAGAAGTCCTTGAGCGCCCCACTCATGTAGCCGAGGTTTTCCGTGGTCCCGAGAATGATGGCGTCGCAGGCCAGAACATCCTCGGGACCGGCATCCAGTGGCGCCATGACACGCACATTCACACCCTCAACGTCCGGATGACCGACACCCCGCGCCACGGCCTGACGCAACGTCTCGGTATTGGGTGACGGCGCATGGGCCACGATCAACAGTTGCTTCATGGAACGACGGTTCTCCGATCAGGATGTCACGTTCACTGTGCCGGTCCCGGGCGAATCGGACAAGGGTCGAATGAAACACCGACCATGCTCAGGACAGCCGCGTTTCGGGCGCTTGACATATCACGATCTTTTACAGTTTTGCGCATTATTTTGGCTACACTGGAGCCCTGTCCGGCTTCCCGATTGACTTGACCGGCAGACAAGGACGGTCTCCTACCATGATTGACGCTACCGATCTCCCTTCTCGGGAGCACGCACAACCGCATCGCAAAGCGGTGCTGATGGCCTTGCTGTGGATCACGCTGATAGCGGGCATTGTGTTTGCCACATTGAACATTCGCGCCGGCAATGGGCCATTGGCGATGGTGGAAATCGTAATGGCCACCTATTCGGTGTTCCTGATGTGGGCCGTTCGCCGGACCCGACATCTGGACCGATGGCTGCTGGCCTACAGCCTGCCCTTCTTCAGTGCGATGATGTTTGCGCTGTACGTGCCGCGTTCGACGGTGTCCGTGTTTGGCTGGATCCTGCTCGTACCGATCCTGTCGCACCTGCTGCACGGGAGAAAGCTGGGGCTGGCGATTTCGTTGTTTTTCACCGGCGTCGCCACAGCCATTTTCCTGTTCAAGTTCCACGACTCACCGATCTATATGAAGCCCATTCCCTTGCTGAACATGGGCATCCTGACGCTGTGCATCCTGACATTTTCCCATGTGTACGAGGTCAGCCGGGAGCGGTCCGAAAACAAGCTGCTGCGGCTGGCCCGAACCGATTTCCTGACGGGTCTGGCCAATCGGGTCATGTTCGAGGAAGTCTTCGAGAAGGAAACCCACCGGGCCCAGCGCGAGCTTACCCCGCTGTCGCTGATCCTGCTGGACCTGGATTTCTTCAAGAGCGTCAACGACCGCTACGGCCACGAGATGGGGGATCGGGTGCTGGTGCACGTGGCGCGCCTGATTCGCAAACGCCTGCGACTGAGCGATCTGGCCTGCCGGTTTGGCGGCGAGGAATTCGCCATTCTCCTGCCGGACACTCACATCAAGCAGGCCATGACCGTGGCCGAGGAGCTACGGACCACCGTTGCTGAACGCCCACTGGTTTATGACGGCACGACGATCTCCCAGACCATGAGTCTGGGCGTCGCCGAAATCGGCCCGGACGGCAGTACCCTGGAAGACCTGCTGGCGTTTGCCGACGAGCGGCTTTACCTGGCCAAGGGCAAGGGCCGCAATCGAGTCGCCGGCCCGCAGTGGCTCGATGCCGAGACAGTCAGCTCACCCAACAGCTGATCCCCTTCTCCATACAAAAACACCCCGCCGGAGAACCCGGCAGGGTGTTGCTCAGAGCGCCAGTGAAGTCTGGCTTCAGAGCAGCTCGCCGCTTTTCTCCTCCTCGGCGGCCGCCGGTGCGTCCTTGTCCTTGGGGGTCGGCTTCGGCATCAGTTTTTCGCGGATCTTGGCTTCGATCTCATGGGCCATATCCAGGTTTTCTTCCAGGAATTTACAGGCGTTCGCCTTACCCTGGCCGATCTTGTCGCCGTTGTAGCTGTACCAGGCACCGGACTTGTCGACGAAGCCTTCCTTCACGCCCAGGTCCACGACCTCGGCCATGTGGTAGATGCCCTTGCCGTACATAATCTGGAACTCGGCCTGCTTGAACGGCGGGGAGACCTTGTTCTTGACCACCTTCACGCGGGTTTCGTTACCGACCACTTCGTCGCCTTCCTTCACGGCGCCGATACGACGGATGTCCAGGCGAACGGAGGAATAGAACTTCAGCGCGTTACCACCGGTGGTGGTTTCCGGGCTGCCGAACATGACGCCGATCTTCATCCGGATCTGGTTGATGAAGACCATCAGGCAGTTGGCGTGCTTGACGTTACCGGTCAGCTTACGCAGCGCCTGGGACATCAGGCGGGCCTGCAGGCCAACGTGGGAATCCCCCATCTCGCCTTCGATTTCCGCCTTGGGCGTCAGGGCCGCCACGGAGTCGACGATGATGACGTCGATGGCGTTGGAGCGCACCAGCATGTCGGCAATTTCCAAGGCCTGCTCACCCGTGTCCGGCTGGGACACCAGCAGGTCGTCGACGTTAACGCCCAGCTTCTCGGCGTAGACCGGGTCCAGCGCGTGCTCGGCGTCGACGAAGGCACAGGTCTTGCCGGCCTTCTGGGCTTCAGCGATCACCTGCAGGGTCAGCGTGGTCTTACCGGAGCTTTCCGGACCGTAGATCTCGACGATCCGCCCGTACGGCAGGCCACCAATGCCCAGGGCAACATCCAGCCCCAGGGAACCGGTGGATACCGCGGGAATGGCCTCACGGGGCTGATCGCCCATCTTCATGACCGCGCCTTTGCCGAACTGGCGCTCGATCTGGCTCAGAGCCGCGCTCAACGCCTTCTTACGGTTGTCTTCCATCGCTGCGAAAACCTCATCTTTCTGTGCCGCCGCACGGCATGATCGGAAACGTCCGGTCTGGGAACCTGTTATACAGGGTCCAGACTGTATATTTGAACAGTATTAAAACACAACAGGTCCCGGCGTCCAAGTGTCGTGTTTTCAACTAGGTTTCGGCCAGGAACCGATGGACGCCTTCAAGGACAAACTGCACCGCCTGACGCCGCACCGCATCGCGGTCTCCGTCAAAATACTGCACCACGCACTGGGTGTCGGCGGCCGATCGGCCCCAAGCGAACCAGACCGTTCCAACGGGCTTGTCTTCCGAACCGCCTCCCGGCCCGGCGACGCCGCTGATGGCGACGGCCACATCGGCACCGGTCGCTGCCAGCGCCCCGGCCACCATTTCCCGGACGACCGGCTCGCTGACCGCCCCGTATTCCTCCAGCGCTGTTTCGCTCACGCCCAAGAGGCCCCGTTTGGCATCGTTGGAATAGGTCACCAGGCCGCTGTGGACATAATCCGAACTCCCGGCCCGGTCGGTCAGGACCTTGGCCACCCAGCCCCCGGTGCAACTCTCCGCCGTGGTGATCATCTGGCCCTTCTGGCGCAACAGATCGCCCAGCTCGGCAGCGCTGGTGAAGAGGGTATCGTCGGAAATGGTCATGGATCGGAGACTCCGAGCAGCGGTCAGCAAAGCCCCCATTCTTTCGATATGAACGGCCCGCGTCTACCCCTTGTCGGATGCCTTTTCAGGAAGCCGACGGGATTCAGGCATTTGCGGATTTCGAGGTCGGTTCATCGAGCGGCATCACGTCAACTTCGACGGTCAGGTCGTGACGGCCGCCGCCGCTCATCAGTCCTTTAAGTGGCACCACGTCGGCGTAATCCCGGCCGAACGCCACGGTGATGTGCCGTTCGTCCGGCATCAGATCGTTGGTGGGGTCGAAATCCACCCACCCCAACGAGGGGTCGTACACGCTGAACCAGGCGTGGGAGGCATCCGCACCCACCAGTCGCGGCTGGCCCGGTGGCGGAATGGTTTCCAGGTAGCCGCTGACGTAGCAGGCCGGAAAACCGAGGGAGCGCAGGGCACTGATCGCCAGGTGGGCGAAATCCTGACACACACCACGACGGGCCTTGAGCACGTCGTCCACCGGCGTGGCCAGGGTCGTGAAGCCGGGGTCGTAGGTGAACTCGCTGAAAATCCGGTGCGTCAGTTGCCGTGCTCCTTCCAGCAAAGGCAGTCCAGGGCTGAAAATATCCCGGGCGAATTCGGCGATGAGCGGATCAATCGGCGCCATTCGCGAGCCCACCTGCAGCAGGCGGGCCTGCAAGGCCTGGCGACTGGTGTCCCCGGCCAGACGCCGAACGGCCTCTTCCCACGGCAGCGAACGCGTGGGCGCCTGCTCAAGGCCCCGCGGCATGACCTCCACCTGACTGGTGACGTTGACCTCCATCTCTCTATGGAGGGAGTTCACATGAAAGAACGTATAGAGGTTGCCGAAAACGTCCGGGTGGTTGTAGAGACTGCTCGGCGTCGGCGTGACCGTCAGCCGACTGGACTCCACTTTCTGGTAGAGCAGGCCACGCGGCAGCAAACAGCCGCGGTTATAGCTGTTGGCGATGTCCTGCTCGTAGGCGTAGCGCGTCAGATGGGAGATCCTGTATTTCATCGGTCTCACACGTCGTCGATCGGTCGCGGAATGTCCGCGTGGTTGAAGTAGGCCAGCGTGATGGCTTCGGACAGTTTGCTGAGCAGATTGTTGATGCGCACCAACAGTTCATCCAGCTGCGGCGACGGCTCCCCGGTCTCGCTGACCAGCGCTTCCAGGTCCACCAGTTGCAATACGGACACCAGCTCCACCATCAGTCGCTGCTCGGCGTTGAGGCCGGCCAGGGTCGAATCCCGTTCCGGGAGCAGGCTTACCTGCCGCTTCAACCGCCCGCACTGGTAGCCCACCGAACGCGGTGTGCTTTCATCCAGCAACAGCAGATCGATAATGGCCACCGGGTGCAACTCGGTCCGGTAGCGCCGACGATAGGTCATCAGCGTATCAGCCATGCGCAACACCGCCTCCATCAGCGCCGCCGGCGGCTGCGGGTACTTGACGAAGACCTTGTGCAGCAGCGCGGTGGTCTGCTGGGCGCGTTCGATGTGCTGGCCGATATCCATGAACCGCAGAGTCTGGGTGCGGCTCATGGTTTCGTTGTTCAGGCCATAGATGGCGGACTGCAGCAGGATGATTTCGTCCAGGGCCCGATCCATGCGGGATACCGAGCCACGGGCCGGGAACTGGTTCAGGGCATTCTGCAGTCGTTCCAGGACGTACCAGGTGTCCTCACTAAAGAATTCACGGACCGACTGGGCGTTCATGATCAGCGCCTGCAATACCGCCAGCAGTCCGTCCTTGCGGTCATAGAGGAACAGGCTGGTGAGCTGGTGGGTCAGCTCGTCCACGTTGTCGGTGGGCATGAACACGCCGCCGTTGATGGTGCAGGCAAATTCTACCAGCGGCGTCAGGGTCCGCACCTGCTCGTCCCGGGCCAGCGTCGAGATCAGCGGCAGCGCCGCCCGCATGGCCCGGCAGGCCAGGTTGAGCCGTTCGCTGTAGCGGCCCAGCCAGAACAGATGATCCGCCACGCGACTGGGCAACAAGCCGGTTTTACGCGACAGGCGCACGCTGGTCAGCGTGCTGTGCAACAAACTCACCGCGCTGTCGTCGGGGCTTGCCAGCCACACGTCCTTGGCCATGAAACGGGTGGACAGCCCCAGCTGCAGCTGCAGCGGTTGTTCGTGGCAGCGTGCCAAACCGCCGGGCAGCACTTTGTCGTCACTGCCCTGGCGCAGGGCGAAAGCTCGCAAGGCGACACTGCGGGACTGCACTTCGTGCCTTTGCCAGACCGGCAGGGTACTCAGCGGCAGGATACGGCGCGCCACAAAACGCGTGGGATCGAGCTTGATCCGCTCCGCCAGCTTTTCCCGTTCCCGGCGACTGGCGTTGGCGTAGCTGATCAACTTGCCGGGCTTTTCCAGATCGTGCACGACCATATCGATGAGTTCGTCCAGCACCACCTTTTGCTGGACCGGATCGCCACACCAGTAGGCCTCCACCGCCGGTAGCTTCAGGGGTTCCCCCAGCAGGTGCTGGCACAGGTCTTCCATGAACGGGAGCAAGGCGCCGCTGTCGATCAGTCCCGCCCCCGGCGGATTGCAGCACACCAGGTTGCCCTGGCGAATGGTCTGCAGCAGCCCCGGCGTGCCGGCAATGTCCCCTTCCAGCTCCAGCGGATCGGACAGGTTGTCCGGCATATAGCGCATCAGGGCATCGACCGGTTGCAGTCCGCTCAGGGTTTTCAGCCAGATGCGGCCTTCGCGGAACATCAGGTCGGCGCCGTGGACCAGGGCCAGGTCCAGGTAGTTGGCCAGGAAGGCGTGCTCGAAATACTGGCCATCCCGGTAGTGGCGCGTCATCAGGCCAATCAGCGGTTCGCTGGCGTAGGGAATCTGCGGCACCAGCGCCTTCTGGAGATCCTTGAAGAAACTCGCCAGATGGCGCTTGTCGAACCGCTGGGCCAGCTCCGGCACCACCTGATTGATGGCCACCCGGTTCTCCAGCACGTAGCCCATGCCGCCGGGCGCCTGGGAACCGTCGGCATAGACCGTCATGCGGCCGCTGGCATCACGCCCCAGGTCGCAGCCCAGCATCACCAGCCAGTCCATATCCTCGGGAACCAGACCGTGGCAGGGCAGCAGGAAACTGGCATTACGGAAGATCAGTTCCGGCGGCAGGATGCCGTCGCGAAGCAGGGTCTGCGGCCCGTAGAGATCCCGAAGAACGAGCGACAGCAGCTGTCGACGCTGGACCAACCCCGCTTCGATGGGGTCCCACTCGGCCGGGTCGAACAGCCAGGGAATCAGGTCCAGGGTCCGGTTCTGCTGGTGCTGGGGGTCGAACGTGGCGCCGTGTTCACGCAGCTGATGCTGCAGGTCGGAGGACAGCGCCGCGAGCACGTCCCCACCCTGCTCCATCATCCAACCCAGCACCTGGTTCCAGCCCGGTGCGTCGGCACGGGGCAGCCATTCATCCGCGGTCTCGGACGGGCACCGGTAAGTCTGCCTCAGGGCGTCCAGAGACAGTGGCACGTCGAATCGCGTCATGGTGAACCTTGTCAGAACCCTGTTCAGGCCGCGGGCGCTTGCAGCGACTCCGACATCAGTGCGCCGTGCAGGTCAATCAGACCCGCCTGGACGTCGTCAATCAGCTTGTGCATGCCCAGCGTGTTAAGTGAATGCAGCGGTTCAGAGTCTAGCGCGTTCCGGATATTTCCAATAGTTTTTAGGACACTTTCCGACCGGGGCAGCCATCGGGCGGACCGTTCAATCTTCTCCAGGCAGGAAGCCACCGAGCGCGGGAACGGGCCGTAGGTGAGCAGGAAGTCGGTCACGTCGGTCTCGCCCGGCTCCTCAGTGTAGTAACGACGGTAGGACTCCACCGCCCCCATGGCGTTCAGCAGCGAGCTCCACTCGAATTGGCGCCGGGTCTGGCGTCCGGCGGCGGGCGCCAGTTGCTGCAGGATCAGCACGTCCATGATGCGGGTGGTCATGTCCGCCCGCTCCAGGTGCCGGCCGATATTGAACAGGCCGTAGGTGTCGTCCCGCAGCATGGTGCCGTCCATCACACCAATCACCGCCTGGCAGCGACGGATCACTTCGGCCATCAGGTTGTAGCGCTTGGCACGGCTGGACGCCAGCTTGCATTCGGACTGCACGAACAGGTGCAGGGAATTGATCTCTTCCCAGAATTCCCGGGGGATCACCTCTCGCACGCAGCGGGCGTTGGTCCGTACCTGGGAGCAGGCGTGACGGATCGAGGCGGTGCTGTCTTCCGCCACAATCAGATAATGCATGACGCCCAGCTCGCTGGAGCTGCCCTCCTGTATGAAGCCCTTCGCATCTTCACCCAGCACATCGATCAGGACCGGCCAGCTGAAGCGGGTGTCCTCGTGGGAGTCGATCAGCATGTGGGTGGTGGCGTTGATCAGGCGCGCCGTGTCGTCCATTCGCTCCAGGTAGCGCCCCATCCAGTAAACGTTTTCGGCTACACGTGCCAGCATGGCTCAGCTCCCGTGATTGATGATCCAGGTGTCTTTGCTGCCGCCGCCCTGGGAGGAGTTCACCACCAGGGATCCCCGACGCAGCGCGACGCGGCTCAGACCGCCATTGGTGCAGTACAGCGACTCGCCCTGCAGGATGAACGGACGCAGGTCGAGATGGCGGGGCTCCAGCAGGCCGTCGCAGAGGGTCGGTGCCGTGGACAGGTTGAGCGTGGGCTGGGCAATGAAGTTGCGCGGGTTCTCGCGGATCGCGGCCGCACACTGGGCCCGCTCCTCGTCGGTGGCCCGCGGCCCGATCAGGATGCCGTAGCCACCGGACTCGTTGGCCGGCTTCACCACCAGCTTGTCCAGGTTGGCCAGGACGTGATCGCGCTCCTTGTCGTCCATGCACAGGTAGGTGGGCACGTTGTCGATCAGCGGGTCCTGTTTCAGGTAGTAGCGGATGATCTCAGGCACGAAGGCGTAGACCACCTTATCATCCGCCACGCCCGAGCCGGGCGCATTGGCGATCGCCACGTTGCCCGCTCTCCAGGCGCCGATCAGTCCGGGAATGCCCAGCGCGGAATCCTTGCGGAACACCTGCGGGTCGATAAAGGTGTCGTCAATGCGCCGGTAGATCACGTCCACGCGCTGCGGTCCGTGCAGGGTGCGCAGATAGACGACATCGTCATCCACGTAGAGGTCGTTGTTCTCCGCCAGCGGGCAGCCCATCTGCTGGGCCAGGAAGCTGTGCTCGAAGTAGGCGGAGTTGTAGATTCCGGGCGTTAGCACCACGACGCGCGGTGTCTCTGCGTCCTGGGGCGACAGGGAGGCCAGCATGTTCCAGAGTTGGGCCGGGTAATCGTCCACCGGCCCGATGGTGGATTCCGCAAACAGTTCCGGAAACACCCGCTTCATGACCGTGCGGTTCTCCAGCATGTAGGACACCCCGGATGGCACTCGCAGATTGTCCTCAAGAACCAGGAAGTTACCCTCACCATCGCGCACCAGATCGGTGCCGCAGATGTTCGCCCAGACGCCGTAGGCCGGCTCGAAGCCCTGGCATGGTGCAAGGAAATTCTTTGATTTCAGCACCAACTCACTAGGGACAATACCGTCCTTGAGGATTTTCTGGTCGTTGTAGAGATCGTTGATGAACAGGTTCAACGCCTGCAAACGCTGCTTGAGTCCATCGCTGGTGCGCTGCCAGTCGGAGGCCGCGATGGTTCGCGGCACCACGTCCAACGGCCAGGCCCGGTCAATGTTCTGGCTGTCGGAGTACACCGTAAAGGACACGCCCATGGCTGAAATGGTCCGGTCCAGCTCGGCCTGGCGCCGGGCCAACTCCTCGGCACCGTTCTGCATAATGAATCGAGCCACGGCGAGTGCCTGTGGCCGGGCCACACCGTTGGTATCCACCAACTCGTCGTAGCAGTCCGGATAGGGTCGGTAGGGGTCCAGTGCAATCACTTCTGACATGGTGGTCAGGCTCCCTGCTGAGGTCTGTGCGGCTCCGTCTCGATGAGAAACCGGGGCCAGGACTCTGTGCGTTAGACTTTTCGCACACGCCTGCCCCAGCAAAGCCGGTGCCATATCAGAGCGCAGCCTTTTATTGATGTGTTGTCTCTATAAGCATAGACACAAATCAGGGCCAGCAGGCGCCGCCTGGAAAAGCCACCCATTCGCATTTCATCGCCCCGCGGATTTCCTTACAATTCCCCTCTTCCGCCCACTTCCTGAAAACATGGATGCCGAATGTCAGTCGCGCCGACCGAGCTCACCAAGCACACCCCGATGATGCAGCAGTACCTCAAGATCAAGGTGGAACACCCCAACGAGCTGGTGTTCTATCGCATGGGGGACTTCTACGAGCTGTTCTATGACGACGCCAAGAAGGCGGCTGAATTTCTCGACATTACCCTGACGGCGCGCGGCCAGTCCGGCGGGCAGCCGATCCCCATGGCCGGTGTGCCCTATCATTCGGCCGAAGGTTACATTGCACGCCTGGTGCGTGCGGGCCAGTCCATTGCCATCTGCGAGCAGATCGGCGACCCGGCCACCAGCAAGGGACCGGTGGAACGCAAGGTGGTGCGGATCGTTACGCCGGGCACCCTCAGCGATGAGGCGTTCCTGGAAGATCGGCGCGACAACCTGCTGGTGGCCATTTTCAGTCACCGGGAAGCGTTCGGGCTGGCCACACTGGATATCTCCAGCGGCCGTTTTTCCGTGTCCGAACTGACCGGCACCGAATCCCTGCAGGGCGAACTGCAGCGGCTACGCCCGGCGGAAATCCTGATCAGCGAGGATTTCCCGTTTGAGGAGTTGCTGGAAGGCTTCACCGGCATCCGGCGCCAGGGGCCCTGGCTGTTCGAACGGGATTCGGCCCACCGCATCATCACCCAGCAGTTGCAGGTCCGCGACCTGACCGGCTTCGGCTGTGAAGACCTGTCGCTGGCCATCTCGGCTGCCGGCTGCCTACTGCAATACGCGAGAGAGACCCAACGCACGGCCCTGCCCCACATCCGCAAACTGTCCCGGGAACGGCGCGAGGATGCGGTGATCCTGGATGCGGCCAGCCGCCGCAACCTGGAAATCGACATGAACCTGACCGGCGGTACCCAGTACACGCTGGCGTGGGTCATGGATCGCACCGCCACGGCCATGGGCGGACGCCTGATTCGACGCTGGCTGAACCGCCCGCTGCGGGATATTCAGACGGTGCGTGAGCGTCAGGGCGCGGTGTCCGCGATGCTGGACGGGTTCCATTACGAGCCCTTGCACGATCAGTTGAAGTCGGTTGGCGATATTGAACGCATCCTGTCCCGTGTCGCGCTGCGCTCGGCCCGACCGCGGGATCTGGCGCGCCTGCGCGACGCCTTTAATCTGCTGCCTGAGCTGCAGTCTGTGCTGGGCGCGGTGGATTCGGAGCATGTGGCGCAACTGAGCCAGACGGTCAGCACCTATCCGGAACTGGCAGACCTGCTGACCCGCGCCATCATCGAGAACCCACCGGTGGTGATCCGGGACGGCGGCGTGATCGCCGAAGGTTACGACGAGGAACTGGACGAGCTGCGCAACATCAGCGAGAACGCCGGCCAGTTCCTGCTCGACGTGGAAACCCGCGAGAAGGAGCGCACCGGCATCAGCACCCTGAAAGTCGGTTACAACCGGGTCCACGGCTACTACATCGAGATCAGCCGGGCGCAGTCCGACCAGGCACCGGTGGATTACATCCGCCGCCAGACCCTGAAGAACGCCGAGCGCTTCATCACGCCGGAGCTGAAGGAATTCGAAGACAAGGCCCTGAGCGCCAAGAGCCGCGCGCTGGCCCGGGAAAAAGGCCTCTACGACGCCCTGCTGGAAAACCTGGCCGAACAGCTGGCGCCATTGCAGGACACCGCCCAGGCGCTGGCCGAACTGGATGTCCTGAGCAACTTTGCCGAACGTGCCACGACGCTGCGGCTGAATCCGCCGGAATTTAGCAGTGAACCGGGCCTGGATATCGCCGCGGGCCGCCACCCGGTGGTGGAGCAACTCCTCAGCGAACCCTTCGTGCCCAACGACCTGCTGATCGACAACGAACGCCGCATGCTGGTGATCACGGGTCCGAACATGGGCGGTAAGTCGACCTACATGCGTCAGGCGGCCCTGATCGCGCTGCTGGCCTATACCGGCAGTTTCGTCCCGGCCGATCGGGCCATTGTCGGGCCGGTGGACCGGATCTTTACCCGCATGGGCTCGTCCGACGACATCGCCGGCGGCCGCTCCACGTTCATGGTGGAAATGACCGAAACCGCCAACATCCTGCACAACGCCACCGAAAACAGCCTCGTGCTGATGGACGAGATCGGCCGCGGGACCAGCACCTTCGACGGCCTGTCACTGGCCTGGGCCACCGCCGAACAGCTGGCGCAGAACGTGCGTTGCTACACCCTGTTCGCCACCCACTACTTCGAGCTGACGCAGCTGGCCGATCAGCTGCGCCACGCGGTCAACGTCCACCTCACCGCCACTGAGCACGACGACAGCATCGTGTTCCTGCATAACGTCCACGAAGGGCCCGCCAGCCAGAGCTACGGGCTGCAGGTGGCCAAACTGGCCGGTGTCCCGCAGGACGTCATCGACAACGCCAAACACCAGCTGCATCGACTGGAAGGTACCGAGTCTCCCACCCGACCGGCCCCGGCGAAAGCGCCAACCAGGGTGGCCGAACCGGCACAACCGACAACGATGCAGGGCGACATGTTTTCCGGATTCGAGCCCAGCGCCGTGGAAAAGGCGCTCGATAAACTGGATCTGGACGGGCTGACACCGCGCGAAGCGATGAACCGTCTTTATGAACTGAAGGACCTGTTGGAAAGTTCCTGACGTACATAAGGTTATAATAAAAGGGCCTTGTCGGACGGCAGGCCCGAGCTTGCCAGTTGGCGGGACGCTCCCTACAATACCCGCCTCGCAACAACATTAAGCTCAGTGGACGGCCCTGAAAGCCGCTTAAACTGACCGGTGACGCACTTCGGGCTTCGCCGACTGATGAGACAGACTGAGAAACCAGGGATATAACCATGGCATTTGTCGTTACCGATAACTGCATCAAGTGCAAATACACCGACTGTGTGGAAGTCTGCCCGGTAGACTGCTTCTACGAAGGCCCGAACTTCCTGGTCATCGACCCGGACGAGTGCATCGACTGCGCCCTGTGTGAACCAGAGTGTCCGGCTGAAGCGATCTTCTCCGAAGACGAATTGCCGGCCGGTCAGGAGCCGTTCGTCGAACTCAACGCCGACCTGTGCAGCAAGTGGCCGAACATCACCGAGAAGAAAGATCCCCTGCCCGACGCGGCCGAGTGGGACGGTAAGACGGACAAGCTGCAGTATCTGGAAAAATAGGGCCGGCGATACGGTCGATAAAAAAAGGGGAGCCTGTCGGGCTCCCCTTTTTTTGTTTGTGCCATTTCGAGTCGACGAGTCGATTGGGACGCGAAACAATGTAGCCGACGCTTTAGCTTCGGAGGGGCCGCAAGGGCCCTAATGAGTCCGGCAGGAAATCGAGATTACGGGGAACTCTCAGCCGCCTTGCAGGCGGCTCAGAAGCTGAAGCATCTGCTACAGGCTCGAGTTGGCAATAAACAATGTCGGCCTAAGGCTGCGTCAACGCCAGCCGCGCCCCCAACGCCACAAACACCCCACCGGTCAGCGCATGCATCAACCGCTTCAGGCGTAGCTTGGTGCCCCAGCGACGGGACTTGAGGATCATCACGGCCACCAGCGTCTGCCAGATCATGGCCAGCACGAAGTGTACCGACGCCAGCAGAATCGATTGGGTAAACGCGGCCCCCTTGGGATCAATGAATTGCGGCAGGAAAGCCATGTAGAACAGGGCCGTCTTGGGGTTGAGAACGTTGGAAAGCACGCCTTCGCGCAGTGAGCGGGACAGGCGATAGTCGCCCTCCCCCACAGTGGCCACGGCCGGCATGGGCGAACCGGAGCCGGAGGTGCGCCAGGCCTGGCGCAGGCTGGTCAGCCCCAGCCAGATCAGGTAGAGCGCACCCAGCCATTTCACCGCGGTAAACGCCCAGGCGGTCTGCACCAGGATCAGGGAGATCCCGACCGCCGACAGCGTGGCGTGGACGAACAGGCCGCTGCAGATGCCCAGGCTGGTCACCATGCCATCGCGCAGGCCGCCGCGGGCGGTGTTGCGCATCACCAGCAGCGTATCCACGCCGGGCGTCACGGTCAGCAGTGAAATGGCAATCAGGTATGCCCAGAACAGCTCTGCACTCGGCATGTCACACTCCGTTATTCGTCAGCCAGGGCTTTCTTGACCGCCGCCGACCGATAAAACGGCGCCAGACGACGGCGCAACAGGGCTTCAAGATACCCCTCCTGGCGCAGCAGGTCGAGCAGCGGCGGGACAAACGCGTCGACTTCGGCCATCACCACGTCCGGTGTCACACCGACATCAGACAGCAGCTCAATCAACGGCACCTCACCGTACTTCTCGAACAGGTGCGCCACCACGGCGGTGTAGCATCCCTCGAAGAACGGTGTCTTGCGGAACTCCAGCCAGAATTCATAGCCCAGCACGACGAACTCCTGCAGCTCGATATCGCCCAGACCGGCCTGCAAATCCGCCAGCGTGCGATCCTCGACGCCGTTCCAGGCGGCCATCACCGTATCCCGCAACTCATCGTCCGAGAGTGCCTTGAGCAGGAACTGTTCGCTGCGGGACAACAGCGCCGGCAGGTTGTCGCTGAGGTACGCCTTGATCCGCTTCTCGAAGGCTTCATCGATCCCGGGCACGGCACGATTGGCAACCCGCTTGCCGAACTTCATCATCGAGCCCACGCCCGGCACATTGCGTGAAATCAGATTGTCTTCATACAGGTAATTCACCAACCCGTGGTAGACGATGTTCGACACCAGTTCCTGGTAGACCGGGTGCGCCATCACCTCGCCAATCAGCCGTTCGCGATGCTCCCGCAACTCCAGGAACTCCTCGACAAACCCCGCCGCCTGTTCGCGGCTGAGAATATCCCGCAGACGCGTGGTGGACTGCACCGGCGCCGACAGCACCTGGCTGGCCATTTCGCCCGCCAGCTCCGGAATACCACCATCGATGTCCATATCCACAACCAGTCGACGGATAACGCCCAGAATCTGCGCCTCGCTGACCGCCTGTCGCAGGGTCACCTGCCCGGCCAGGCCGAACAGTTCATCGACCTCGTTGGCGATAAAGCGCCGCAGCTTGGCGCCTTTGAGCGCACTGAGTTCATGTTTGATGTGCAGTTCCAGCAGCTGATCTGCCAGAGAGTCGGATGCCTTGGCCATAGTGGGTAAGCTCTTGGTTCGCCCGACCGGTTCCGGTCCGGGGCTCAGGATAAACGGTGACGGCAGGTTAGCATGCGGAAGGCGCCTGCAGGATTCGCCCTGCAGGCCAGTTGAAGCGGTAAATCGGGCAAGCGGAATTACTGGTAGTCGGCGAACGCGTGCTCGTCGGCCGCCAATGACAGGCACAGGCTGCCGGGTCCGATATAGATGCTGCTGGTTATCCCCATCTGGGAGAGCAGCAGTTCGACATCGTGTTTGGCACAGGTTTCACGCAGCTGATCGAGTCCGGGCAGTGCATGGATCTCCTCCCACGACAGCCCACAGGACAGGGCGACATAAGGCGTCAGCAGTCCCGCCTCCACCCGCGCAACGGCGTAGTTCATCACCTTCTCGACCGCCGCATCGAAATTGCGGGTCTTGGCCGCGGGCTTGCCCTCGGCGCCCTGCCCAAAGATGATCGGCGTGATGTTCAGTGCCTTACCCAGAAACGCCACAACGCCCGAAATGCTCTTGTCCCCACGGCGACGCGCCCGCTCACGGATGTAGTGCAGATCCCGCGGAATCACCGTGGTGTAGATCTGGTCCGTAAACGCCTCCACCTGCTGGCGCAGGGCATTCTTGGAAAGCTTCTGGTCGATCAGGCGCAGGGTGTGGGCTGCCAGCAGGCCCTGACCGGCAAAGATCTGCTTGCTATCGATCACCCGCATGGAGAATTTACCCTCGCGCCCCGCCGCTTCACGGGCGTCGTGGTAATGCGCCATGACACTGTTCATGGCTTCGGTCGCGTTCTGGAAAATCAGGCTGCGGGAGCGGGTCACCGTCTCACAGAACGCCACGTCGTACTGGGTGACGATCTCATTCAGGAACAGGTCGTGGATCTGCTCGGCACTGTAGGCCTCGGTTTCGGCGTGGTGGCCCTTCTGCAACAGGCCACTGTCGTAGAATTCCGCCGTTTTGGCCGGGTCGTGGTCATCGACATAGGTTTGACCGTCGATGCGGGCGGTTACGGGGAGGATGAACAGGTTGTTTCGTCGGGAAAACTCAAACGGCAAATCACAGGCTGAATCAACGATCAGACCAACTCGCATGCTAGTGTCCCTCTATATCTCCACTTGCTTCACCGGGTCGATGACGATGCCGGCAACGCTTCTTATGCTTATTGTGTGGGGCGCACCCCTAAGGATGCGCCATTACGGGAGGAATATCACAGTCCGGCGGGCTTTGCAGTAAACTCTTGCAAACTGTGGTCAGGTCTCAGGCGCTCTTCCGGGTTGGCCCGTCGTCCGTATCGTAGACCGAATCCAGTTCTTTCAGGTTCCTTTCCAGCAGCTCCCGGTTGTCCTGGTCCCAGGGATGAAACCCGGTCCGGAAATAGGCCAGGAACTCCGGCAGACAACGACGCAGCACCCCCGGCTTGCCCCACAGAAAGTTGATCCCTTCGAGCCAGACCCGCGGACTCCACAGCTTGCCCTCGGACTTCAGAATGCTGCAGGTATTCAGGAACGTGAACTTGAAGAAGTTGTAGGTCACGAACAGGAAAACCACCTTGCGCAGCCGCTCGTCGCCGACACACTGGCGATAGACGTCGAAGGCCACCGCTTTGTGCTCGGTTTCCTCAATGGCGTGCCAGCGCCAGAGAGCCCGCATCTGCGGTGTGGCGCCTTCCATCCACTCCGGGTGTCCGAGGATGGCATTGGCCAGCACAGCGGTGTAGTGCTCGGCGCCGCAGGTGCCGGCCAGTTGGCGCGACGGCGGCAGCTTTTTCACCCACCGGGTGTGCCTCTGGAAACGGGCGTCGATGGCATCGATGTCGTAGCCGCGTGCCTTCAGCCCTTCGTTATAAGCCCGGTGTTCGCGACCGTGCAGCGCTTCCTGGCCGATAAAGCCACGGACTTCCTGCTTCAGTTTGGGATCGTCAATCCGGTCGCGATAGAGCCGGACCGAATGGATGAACTGCTCTTCGCCATCCGGAAACTGCAGGGACAGCGCATTGAAAAACGCAGTCCGGAACAGACTGTTGCCGTGCCACAGGGTGCGTAGCTCCTGCTGCACATCGAAGCTGATATGCCGCGGTTCGACGCGGATACCCGCCGGTGTGGAACTGGCAGACATAGACACCTCCATCGGTTGCCTTGTTCTTATTGTCTCTTGAACCGTCCGGCGCCCGGCTTCCCGGGCTTCAGATTTATTCGACACCCTTCAAATTAAAGCGATCGCTTCAATTAATAATTCGAGCATAGCGCAGTGATCACGGGTTGCACAGTCCCGCCACGACGATTGGCAGTCCGATCGGGCCATTCAGCGCGCTCCCCCAAGGCTTCAAACGCCCAAAACAGCGTTGTGGTATTCCGTGGCGCCGTGCAAAATCAGGCGTTTATAAAACCATAAGAATCAGGGACAGCTGGAGACGCACACGCATGGACATCAAAGGGGCGGTGGCCGTCATTACGGGCGGAGCTTCTGGCCTGGGCGAGGCCACGGCGCGACGCCTCGCAGGACGCGGGGCCCGGGTGGCCATCCTCGACCTGCAATCAGAACGGGGCCAGTCCGTGATGGCCGACATCGACGGGTTGGCGATCGAATGCGATGTCCGCGACGACGACGCCACGGAAGCAGCCTTTCGACACATTATCGACACCCTCGGCGCCCCCTCGATTCTGGTGAACTGCGCCGGCATTGCCACGGCCGAGAAAATCATTCGCAAGGGTCGGGCAGCCACCATGGAGCGGTTCCGGCGGGTGATCGACACCAACCTGTTCGGCACTTTCAACAGCCTCCGACTGGCCGCCGAGGCGATGAAAGACCGCGAACACAACGCTGATGGCGAGCGGGGTGTGATCATCAACACGGCCTCCATAGCCGCCTACGAAGGCCAAATCGGACAGACGGCCTACGCAGCCTCCAAGGGTGCCGTGGTCTCGTTGACGCTCCCCGCCGCGCGGGAACTGGCGGACTACGGCATCCGGGTCAACGCCATCGCACCGGGCCCGTTCACGACCCCGATGGTGGCCCGCCTGCCGAGAGAGGCGAAAGCGAACCAGGCCGCCTGCATTCCCTTTCCCGCACGATTTGGTTACCCCGACGAGTTCGCCCGCCTGGTCGGGCAGATCATCGAAAACCCGATGCTGAACGGCGAAACCATCCGGCTGGATGGGGCGCTTCGCATGACCGCCGTCTGACGAGACAGGAGCCACGACTGTGCTGCACCGACTTCTTTTGCTGCCACTGGCCCCCGCCCTGATTGTCGAAGGTCGCTGGGTTCGGGCCCATACCCCACGGTTGCCGGAGCCCGAGGGGGCGCGCGCGGGCGTCTGTGGCGACGGCCCCGACCTGCGACTGCTGATCATCGGCGACTCGGCCGCGGCGGGGGTCGGCGCCCCAACCCAGGACCAGGCGCTGGCCGGTCAGGTCAGTCGCAAGCTGGGCGATCACTATCGCGTTCACTGGCACCTGGAAGCCCTGACCGGCCGCCGCGTCGACGATTACCTGCCGCCCAATGGCCCGCTGCCAGACTTCGATCCGGACGTGATCCTGATCTCCATCGGAGTGAACGACGTGACGTCATCCATGAGCGCGAAGCAGTGGCTGACAAAAGTCGGCCAGTGGCTCGGACACTTGCGGGACCGCTATCAACCGGCCCTGATCCTGTTCACCGATGTACCGCCCATGGACCACTTTCCCGCCCTGCCCCAGCCACTGCGCTGGTATCTGGGCAAACGGGCGCGGGAGTTCAACAATGGGCTGGCGCCACTGTTGCGCGGGATGCGCGACGTGGTACGGGTGAGCGTGCTGTTCGAGAACGATCCGGCCGTGATGGCATCCGATGGTTTTCACCCGGGCCCGGAAGGCTACCGGGTGTGGGCCAACGAAGTATTGACACTGGTACGCAGCCGGCTCGGGGACGAGCCGGCTGCGTCCACCGGAGTCACTTGATGGATTTGGCGGTATCCCGCAGCACAAATTTCTGGATCTTGCCGGTGGAGGTCTTAGGCAGTTCCTGGAAGACCACCGTCTTCGGCGCCTTGTAGTGGGCCAGTCGCTCACGGCAGAAGCGGATAATCTCTTCCTCGGTGACCTCGCCGGCATCCGGTTTAAGGGTGACGAAGGCGCAGGGGGTCTCGCCCCACTTCTCGTCCGGGCGGGCCACCACCGCCGCTTCCAGCACCGCCGGATGACGGTAGAGTGCGTCCTCGACCTCGATGGTGGAAATGTTTTCGCCGCCGGAGATGATGATGTCCTTGAGCCGGTCCTTGATCTCCACGTAGCCGTCTTCATGGCAGACACCCAGGTCGCCGGTGTGGAACCAGCCGCCGCGGAAAGCCGCTTCGGTGGCATCCGGATTCTTCAGGTAGCCCTTCATGATGGTGTTGCCGCGAAGGAAGATCTCACCGATGGTCTTGCCGTCTTTCGGCACGGCTTCCATGCTTTCCGGATCGCCCACCATCATGCCGGCCAGTGTCGGGTAGCGGACCCCCTGGCGGGCTTTCATGTCGGCCCGTTCGTCCAGGGGCAGCTCGTCCCAGCGGGATTTCCAGGCACAGACGGTAACCGGTCCGTAGCTCTCGGTGAGCCCGTAGACGTGGGTGATGCGAATGCCCATTTCCTCGATGGCGCCGATCACCTTGGCAGGCGGTGCCGCGCCGGCCGTCATGGCATTGACCGGATGGCCGATCGTGGTTTGCTTGTCCTTGGGGACGTTCAATAGACCGTTGAGGACGATGGGCGCGCCGCACAGGTGAGTGACACCATGCTCTTCAATCAACCGAAGGATCTTTTCCGGGTCCACCTTGCGCAGGCAGACGTGGGTGCCGGCCACCGCTGTGACGGTCCAGGGGAAACACCAGCCGTTGCAGTGGAACATGGGCAGCGTCCACAGATAGACCGGGTGCATGCCCATGGACCAGACTTCCGAATTCCCCAGCGCGTTCAGGTAGGCCCCGCGGTGGTGATAGACCACCCCCTTGGGATTGCCGGTGGTGCCTGAGGTGTAATTGAGGGAAATGGCGTCCCACTCGTCCGGCGGCGGCTGCCAGTTGTATTCCGGGTCACCGTCGGCGATGAAGGCTTCGTAGTCGAGGTCGCTGACGGCCTCGCCCTCGCCGTACTCGGGATCGTTCACGTCAATGATCAACGGCGGGTTGTCCAGTTTTGCGACGGCGTCCCGGATCACCGGGCCGAATTCCCGATCGACCAGCAGCACCTTGGCCTCGGCGTGCTTGAGCACGAAGGCGATCAGGTCGGCATCCAGCCGGATGTTCAGGGCGTTGAGCACGGCCCCGCTCATGGGGACGCCGAAATGACACTCGAGCATCTGGGGAATGTTGGGGAGCATGGCCGCCACGGTATCGCCCCGGCGAATACCGTGCTTGGCCAGCGCCGATGCCAGCCGGCAGCAGCGTTCGTAGGTTTGCCCCCAGGTGTACCGGGTCTTGCCGTGAATGACGGCCGTGTATTCGGGATAGACCCGGGCCGTGCGGGCAATGAAGTCGATCGGCGTCAGGTTGTCGTAGTTGGCGTTAACGGGCCCAAGGCCCTCCTCGTAGATCGACGGCATGGGACTCCCCCGGCAGGTTTCGAGTGATTGGCCCATTCAGTGTAGAACCAAACCCGCTTTGATCACCAACCTTTCGGGGTGCCTCCCGTCATCTCACGCGGCCCGTCTCATCTGGGTGGCCACCAGCTCGCCGAGTGTCCGGATCGCCCACTCAATCCGCTCGCTCCAGGGGTTGGCGCAGTTCAGGCGGATGTAGTCCTCATACTTGTCCGTCGTCGAGAACATCCGCCCCGGCGCGATGTTGATGCTCCTTTCCCGCGCCTCCTGATAGATGGTGGTTCCGGAGACGCCGTGAGGCAGCTGCACCCAGAGTACGAAACCGCCCATGGGACGGCTCACCGCCGTGCCTTCCGGGAATTCGCGCACCACGGCCGCGCGCAGGCGTTCCGTCGCTTCCTTGTAGCGCTGGCGGGCGGTACGCAGATAGCGGTCGTATCCGCCCTGCTCCAGGAAATGGGCTACCGCCAGTTGGGGGATGCTCGCCGTCGCCATGTTGTTGAAGTACTTCTGCTGACTGATTTCGGCGAATCGTGGTCCCGGCACCACCCAGCCCAGGCGCAGGCCCGGCGAGATGGTCTTGGAGAACGAGCTGCAATAGATCACGTTGCCGGTGGTGTCGAACGACTTGGCCGGTCGTGGCCGTTCTCCCTCGAACGGCAAATCGCCGTAGATATCGTCCTCGATCATGGGCACCTGCCTTTCCGCCAGCAGGTTCACCAACCGTTTTTTCTGGCTGTCCGGCATGCGCACACCCAGCGGGTTGCTGTGGTTGGCCACCACCACACAGGCCTTGATGGGCCATTGCTCCAGGGCCAGCTCCAGCCCTTCGAGGCTCATGCCCTCCAGTGGATGGGTGGGTATTTCCAGCGCGCGCAGACCGACCACCTCCAGGGCCTGGAGGATGCCCGGAAACGACGGCGATTCCACCGCGACGATGTCGCCGGGCTGGGTCACCGCGCGCAGGGCCAGAATAATCGCTTCCTGGGCCCCATTGGTGGCGATGATGTCCTCATGGGTGGTCACCACGCCGAGGTTGGTCATGCGCTGGGCGATCTGGCGCCGGAACACGTCCTTGCCGGGAAAGGCATAGTCCAGGGCTTCCAACCCCTGCCGGGCGGCCCAGAGCGTCGCATGCTGGATCTGGCGCAGCGGCACATAGTCGGCATGCGGCACGGCGGCGCCCAGCGCCACCATGTGTTTGCGCTCGACGGTGCACAGATCCAGCGCCATATCCCGCGCCGTGACGGGAGCCGGCCGGGACTTGGGACGCTGCATGATAGGAATCGGGGCTTCCTTGCAAGGAACCCTGGCGTAGTAGCCGCTGCGCTCACGCGCTTCCAGATAGCCGCGACTCTCCAGCGTCTGGTGCGCCTGGAGAACGGTGGAAATACTGACACCGAACTGGCGGCTGAGCACCCGTACGCCGGGCAAACGCTCACCTTCGCGGTAGACGCCGTCACTGATCAACTGCTGGATCTGATCGGCCAGCTTGGCATAGAGGACAGTCATGGTGGTGCTCCCTGAACAGGCCCAGATGGGCATTTATCCTTGTGTTCCATGCTCCCAGAAACACAGACTTCACCGGCAGCACAGTTGTTCAGTCAATCGACCGGTACAGTTGGATCGCATCGCCTCCTGTACCGGTTCAATTATAGCGTGACTGGATCTGTGACGGTTAGCCCTGGCTCGGGACAATGCGGTTCGGACTCACGGAAAGGAGTACTGCCATGCTGACTTCACGCTACCCGCGCCCTCGTCTCGGGCGTCTGCGCAACGATCTGCTGGACCTGGATGGCGCCATTGGGTCGATCACCGTCATGGACCCGATCACCACGACACAGTGGCTGACGGAGGCCGGATTCGCACCCCGCCATCGGGAGCCGGGTCACTGGATCCTGAGCCGCGGCGCGCAGCATATTCACCTGTACGGTGAGGCAGAACTTTCCGCGTTCGCCCAACGCTATCGCCCAAACCATGCCCCTGTGGCACTCTCAGACACGACACCCGAGGAGATCGATTCATGACCGAACTGCCCCTGTACCAGGTGGACGCCTTTGCCAGCCGCCCGTTCCGCGGAAACCCCGCGGCGGTGATGCCGCTGACGAACTGGCTGGACGACAGTCTGCTGCAATCGCTGGCACTGGAGAACAACCTGTCGGAAACCGCCTTCCTGGTGCGCGAACCGGAGGGCAGCGACGCAGACTTCCATATTCGCTGGTTCACGCCGGGGATCGAAGTGCCGCTGTGCGGCCACGCCACACTGGCGTCGGCCTGGGTGATTTTCAATCGGCTGGAATGGCCAAACGACACGGTGCGCTTCCGATCCCTGAGTGGCCCGCTGGGCGTCAGCCGCAAGGCGGATGGCTGGCTGGAACTGGATTTCCCCAATCTGCCCTACGCGCCAATCCCAACACCGGAGATCATCCGTCGCAGCGTACCGGAGGCACCGGAACAGGCGCTGCTGATCAACAACGACGCCAATCACATGATCGTGCTGGAAAGCGAAGCCGCCGTCCGGGCCCTGAATCCGGATCTGCGAGCCCTGAAAGCACTGGAGCGCGGCGGCCTGATCGTGACGGCGCCGGGTGACGACTGCGACTTCGTCAGCCGCTACTTCTGCCCGGCCGACGGCATTGACGAGGATCCGGTGACGGGCTCGATCCACAGTGTGTTGACGCCCTATTGGGCGGAGCGCCTGGGCAGGACCCGACTGGTTGCGCGCCAACTTTCGGCCCGTGGCGGGGAGCTGCGCTGTGAACTGCACGGTGACCGCGTCCACATTGCCGGGCAGGCCGTGCCTTACCTGACCGGCACGGTGCAACTGGCCTGACCGGTGATCGCCGTCAGCTTACCGCACGGGCCTCCGGCTGGCGGCGGTCATTGATCGGGCTGGTGCCAAAATAGCGCTTGTAGTCGCGGCTGAACTGGTGAACGCTGCGATACCCTGTGGCTGCGGCGGCCTGATTGACGTTCAGGTCGTCGTGGGTCAGCAACAGCTGGGCATTGATCAATCTCAGTCGCTTGATGTACTGCAGGGGCGACACCTGGGTGACTTGCTTGAAGTGCTGATGGAACGTGGACACGCTCATGTTCGCCTCGCGCGCCAGGGCCTCCACCGACAGTTCCGTCCGGTAATCGGTGTGGATGTGGGTCAGCACCCGCACGATGCGCGAGTAGTTGCCCTGATTCCGGATCAGCGCCCTTAGCGCCGGTCCCTGCTGGCCTTTCAGTGCCTCGTAGACCACCTCGCGAATCCGCTGTTGGCCGGCAATCCGGGCGTCCATCGGATCATGCAGCGCCCGCAGCAGGCGAATGACCGCCTCGTGCATGCTGTCGGTCATTTCCACTGAATCCATCGGCCGGGGCGGTGTCGCCTCCGGGTCGTCGTCGACTTCCCCCATTTCCACCACCAGCTCACCCAGCATAGCGGGATCAATCTGCACGGCCAGCCCGAGCATGGGCGCTTCCTCCGAAGCAAAGGTCTCGCACTCAAACGGCAGCGGCAGGGTCTGGACGAGGTATTGGCCGGGGTTGTAGTGGATCTCACGATCGCCGAGGTAACCAATCTTGCGACCCTGGGCGATGATCGTCAGGCTGGGCTGGTAAATGATCGGTGTTCGATCGATTTTCCGATGGCAGGCCATGACACGGATACCGGGCAGCCGTGTGTCGGAGAATCCGTCACTTTCGATCAGTGGACGGATGAGGTCTTTCATTTCCGGTGAGCGGCCGATTTCGCTGTGCATGCCTTCTCTCGCGCGTTCTGACTGGGCGCTCCATTATGCCTAAAATATCCACGCCGGGAACAGGGATCGCCACGCCTTCATAGAAATGTGCAAAAACGCCAAAGGAACGTTGATGGTCGGCCCGAGCCCGATCTCGCACACTGTGAACCCTGCAAGTCGATTGAATTCCATCCCATTGAAAGAGGATACACACCGATGTCGAATGCAAAGGGTTACGCAGCGCACTCGAACACCTCCGGCCTGGCGCCGTTCAGCTTCGACCGGCGCGAACCGCGGCCGGATGATGTATCGATCGAGATTGATTACTGCGGCGTTTGCCACACCGATATCCACTTCGTCCAGAACGACTGGGGCGTGACCAACTACCCGGTGGTCCCGGGCCACGAAATCATTGGCCGCGTCACCGCCGTCGGCAGCGACGTCACCGGTTTCAAAGTCGGCGATGTCGTCGGCGTGGGCTGTATGGTGGACTCCTGCCGCAGCTGCTCGGCCTGCGAGGCCGGTCTGGAACAGTATTGCCTGGAAGGCATGACTTCCACCTACAACGGCGAGGACCGTCACGATCACAGCATCACCTACGGCGGCTATTCCGACAAGGTGGTGGTCAGCGAGCGGTTCGTGGTGAAGGTTCCGGAGAAGCTGGATCCGTCCAGCGCGGCGCCGATCCTGTGTGCCGGCATTACCACCTATTCCCCGCTGCGCCACTACGGCGTCAAAGCCGGTCATAAAGTGGGTGTGATCGGCATGGGCGGCCTGGGCCACATGGGCGTGAAATTCGCCAAGGCGCTGGGCGCGGAAGTGACGATCTTCACCCGCTCAGAAAGCAAGGTGGCCGAGGCCAAGAAACAGGGCGCGGACCACGTGGTGATTTCCACGGACGAGGCGCAGATGGCTGCGGCCGCGGAGCACTATGACTTCATGCTCGATACCGTGCCGGTCCAGCACGACCTCAATCCGTACCTGAACTGCCTCAAGTTCGACGGCATCCACATTATTGTCGGCCTGCTCGAGCCGGTGGATCCGGCCCTGGAAGCGGGCAATCTGGTGTTCAAGCGTCGGGTACTGGCCGGTTCCCTGATCGGTGGCATGCCGGAGACCCAGGAAGTCCTGGATTTCTGCGCCGAGCACGACATCACCTGCGATGTGGAAATGCTGGACATCCAGAACATCAACGGGGCCTATGAGCGCATGAAGAAAGGCGATGTGAAGTACCGCTTCGTCATCGACATGCAGTCCCTCAAGGCGAGCTGATCGCCGACCGCCCCGGGCGCTCAACCATCGACGAGTGTTAACGGGGCGGCGCCCTCCACGCGATTCCGACCATGCTCCTTGGCCCGATAGAGGGCGTGGTCGGCATCCCGCATCATTCGATCGAACACCGTATCCATGGCGCCGGCGCCATAGTCACCGAACCAGGTCGCACACCCGATGCTGACCGTCACCCAACCCAGCGGCGAGCCGTCGTGGGGAATCGCCAGGTCAAACACCGCCTTGCGGACACGGTCGGCCACGGCCAGCGCTTCTTCCGCGTCGATGGTCGGCAGCAGGATCGCGAACTCCTCCCCTCCCAGACGCACGGACAACTCCCCCGCCCGCGCGCACTGGTGACGAAACACCTCGGCCAGGCGAACCAGGCAGCGATCCCCCTGGGAGTGTCCGTACTGGTCGTTATAGGCCTTGAAGTAATCCACATCGATCATCAGCACGGATATCGGTTCGCCACTGCGTTGGGCACGACGTCCCTCTTGTTCCCGAACTTCCGTGAAGTAGCGCCGATTGGCCAACCCCGTCAACGGATCGGTGCGTGACAGGCGGTACAGTTCGCGCCGGCTCGCTTCCAGCTGACGCTGGCGCTGCCAGCGCTCGATGACCTTGAACAGGATCTCGCCCAACAACCGTATCAGACGCTCTTCCAACGGCGTGTACAGGCGATTGGCCGGCTCGCGGAACAGCAGAAGGTAGCGCTCGCCTTCCATCTGGACCGAACAGATCGTGTCTCCATCCGACCAGGAAGCCGGCCCCACATACCAGCCCGGGAACCATTCGGCCCGGGCCAGGACGTCAATATCCGGCAGTTCGCCGCGGGTGCCGGTCCACTGGTAGCACCACGTCCAGTCGCCTTCGACCGGGGCCAGCGCGATGCCGCCGGCAGTGGCCCCCAGTCGCTCGGCACTCTCCGAGAGGGCATCACGGATGGCCTGGGGTTGACCGGCCGCCGGCACGTCAATCAGCTTGACGGACAGCCGTGACAGAAACTCAAGCGCGGCATTGATATTCGACACGTCCTCGGTGCGCTGGCGTATCCGATCGTCCAGCCGGTCCCGTTCCTCGCTGAGGGCGCGGATGGCCTGGTCACGCTCTTCGCTGAATCGGGCAATGCCGTCACGCAGCGTGTTGAAACCCTCCACCATCAGGTCGATCTCATCCTCCCAGTGATGTCGGGTGCGTTCGAGTTCCAGCGGTGGATTGCGACGGCCCGGGTTGAGCTGCCGGCTGTAATCGGCCAGGGTCCGCAGCGGTTTGTTCAGGCGCGCAAAGATAATCCGGTAGGTGATCAGGCTCACCACCAGCGCGAACAGGACAAACTCCAGAAAGCTGATGACCACCGACTCGGTGATGGCCTGGTTGATGTAGTTCTGGTCGTACCAGATATCCAGCTCACCGAGGGTTTCACCCTGGTCGGCGGGATGGGGAACCGGAATACGACGGTCCGGCGCGCGCTGTTGAGGTCTGCTTCCGGACAGGAATGTCATCCCGGTGGCTGCCGATACCCGGGCCGCCGCGATTTCCGGATGACCGGCAATCAGGTCCACCTGGTGTTGCAGGGCGTCCGCCTCGATATCCCAGATACCCACGGTGAGCATCGGCACATAGGCCTTGGCGAAGGCGGTGGTCAGCTTTTCGACCCGGTCCAGTTCCTTGTGGTAGGCGTGGTAGCAGTAAAACACGCCGACCACCATCGCAAACACGCCCGCGGCCGCCACGACATTGCGCAGCACCGTACTGGCGAGAGAATGGAAAGGACGGGCAACGACGCGCATCAGGGCTCCAGCAACCGGGCAAGTTCAAAGTCGTAATGGTCGACTGCCGGATTCAGCGCCTTGCTAAACGGCCGGAAATCCAGCGATGGCACGCCGCTCGCCCCGAATATGGCCAGATAGCGTCGCGCCTTGGCGGGCGAAAACAGCGTGAACATCGGGCGCGCCATTTCCAGCCCTTCCGAATCGGCAAAGTCGATGCCGTGCTGATAGTCGTAAAGCACCACCAGCGCCCAGGCGCCGGCCATGAAGTGGCCGCCGGCCAGTGCGGTCAGCTTGCCGGAAATCACCGCCTGCATGGCCTCGGCCGAGGTGTTCACACCCGAGAACAGCACGTCTTTTCCCGGTATTCGACGCCCCAGGGCCGACATGGCCCCAAAGGCCACCTGATCACTGCCCGACCAGGCCAGGGTCGCGTCGGGATAACGCTGGTAAAGCTGACCGGCCTTGAAAGCCGCCACATCCTGCCGCCAGTCGGTCTGCACGAGCTGGTCGACGACCACATCCCCCGCTTCTGCAACGGCCTTGCGCATCCCCTCGTTGCGCTGGATCGACGAATCGGTTGAGCGATCCCCGGACAGGGCCAGCAGATGGAAGCGGCCATCCGGCGCCGACAGCCCCTTATATCGCGCAGCGTCGATGAGCTTTTTTGCCGTCAGGTACCCCGCATCCTCCGCTTCGGGTGTCAGTGAACCCAGCAGCTCACTGAAATGCTCGCGGGGTAATCCGTACTGTTGGTGTTCGGAGGGCAGCAGGCCATTGTAAGCCAGGAAAACAGGAATACCGGCCGCTTCGGCCAGTGTCATCTGGGCGGCAAAGGAGCCCTTTTCGACCGACAGGATCAGGTAATCGGGCCGCGCCGCCGGCGGGCGGGCAGTCACCTCGCGGGTCAGCTCAATCTGCTGGAGAACATCCCGCTCGGCATAGACGATTTCCAGATCAATGCCCAGACTGCGCGCTGCGGATTGCATGCCACGGGACGCATCGACCCAGAAGGCTTCATCGTGATGCCCCGGGTTGATAAACGTGACGGAAAAGGCCCAGCCCCATACGGGCAGGCCGACCATCACCAACGCGACTGCAATTCGTAACACCACCGACTCCAACGCCATCAGACTTTGCGGCGCCGATTATAATGATGGTTACGCAAAGTGACCATTTTTTACACATATTAATTTACATTTCTTTTTATTGTGGATAAGGCGTTACGACGACAATCCAAAGAGAGGGCGTACTGAAAGAGGGCCGTCCGGGGTCCTACAGTTTCCAGGGAATGGGCGGCGGGGACAGGCGGGGACCATCGAATTGGGGCACATCGCCGAAGCGATCACTGGCCGCCTCCCAATCCCGCTGCGCCTCGGCGATTTCGGCCCTGGAATAGCCCACAAAATTCCACCACATCAGCAATTCGTCGTTCAGGGGCTCGCCGCCGAGCAACAGCGCCCGACCTCCGGCCGGCGCCTCGAACGTCACCTCGGACCGTCCCATACCGAAATACGCCAGCTCGTTGACGTCATAGGTTTCGCCAGAGCAGGTGAATGCGCCCTCCAGAGGCAGCAGCCCGTATTCATAGTCCGGCCGCAAAGGGATCGTGATCGGACCGCCGGATGGATGACGCAAATCCATGCCAATCAGCGGCGAAAAGGCCAGAGTCGGCGCGTTGTGTTCGCGGAAATGCCCCGTCAGTAAGGTGGCGTCGGCCCCCTGCTCCTGCCAGCGTGGCAGATAGGGATAGTGATCGAAACGGGGCTCGGTCTCCCGGTCGGCATACGGCAGGGCGATCCAAAGTTGCACCGCGTGCAGGGTGTCGGAATCGCCTATGGATTCTTCGGTGTGTGCGATCCCCTGACCGGCCGTCATCAGGTTCACCTCGCCCGGGCGAATGACCTGCTCGGAGCCCAGGCTGTCCCGGTGCAGGATCTCCCCGGCAATCATCCAGGTGAACGTCTGAAGGCCAATATGGGGATGGGGCCCGATGCGCATCCCGGTATCGCCGGGGCCGAAGGTGGTCGGGCCAATATGGTCGAGGAAGCACCAGGCACCGATCGTACGCCGCTCCCGGGTCGGCACCGACCGGGCCACCGGAATGCCGCCGACATTGGTGAGGCGGGCCTTGACCCGTTGCACCTGGCGCTGGCCATCGACCATCGGGCAATCCCGGGACGATGACAGCGTCGGATGAGGATCGGTGTTACTCATGACCACTCCTTTGCCGTCAGGATCTCTTATTTTCATTATAGCCATTCGAACCAACAACGACCCGAGCGTAAGAAAAACGTATAATCCGCCGCTGACATGTTCCAACCGGCCCCCAAAGTCCCCATGCCGCAAACCTACGATGTGATCATAATCGGCGCCGGTGCCGCCGGCCTGATGTGTGCCGCCACCGCCGGCTACCGCGGGCGCCGCGTGCTGGTGATCGATCACGCCAACAAGCCGGGCAAGAAGATCCTCATGTCTGGCGGCGGGCGCTGCAATTTCACCAACCTCAACAGCACGCCGGCCAACTTCCTGTCCGCCAATCCCCATTACTGCATCTCAGCCCTGAAACGCTATACGCCCCAGGATTTTCTGGAATTGGTCGAGCGGCACGGTATCGAACATGAGGAAAAGGCGGCGGGACAGCTGTTTTGCCGGGACAGCAGCAGGGACATTCTCAACATCCTGCTGACCGAGTGCGAATGGGCGGGCGCCGAGATCCGGCTCAAGACCAGTGTGACCGCGATCCGTGAACAGTCAGGGGGTTATCAGGTACGGACCAGCACCGGCACGCTGACCTGCGAATCGCTGATCGTGGCCTGTGGCGGGCTCTCGATTCCCACCATGGGCGCTACCGGCTTCGGCTATGACGTCGCCCGACAGTTTGGCCTGGAGGTTCTGCCCACCCGGGCGGGCCTGGTGCCCTTCACCTTGCATCCTGAACTGAAGGAGCAACTGGCGCCACTGTCCGGCATCAGCTGCCCGGTCGATGTCCACTGCAACGGCGAGCACTTCCGGGAACCCATGCTGGTGACGCATCGCGGGCTGAGCGGTCCATCGATGCTTCAGATTTCGAGCTTCTGGCAACCGGGGGATGCCCTCCAGATTGATCTGCTGCCCGGCGAGAACGCGCAGGAACGCCTCAGCCAGCTGCGCCAGGACAAGCCCCAGTCCACCGTGGCCCACTACCTGAACCGCCACCTGCCCAAGCGTTTTGCCCAGGCCTTCAACGACCTCCAGGGTTGGACGGGCCCCTTGCAGGGTTACCGTAATGCCGATCTCGAGGCCGTCGGACAGACACTCAATCGCTGGACCATCAAACCGGCGGGTACCGAAGGCTACCGGACGGCCGAGGTCACCCTCGGCGGCGTCGACACCCGCCAGCTGTCGTCAAAGACCATGGCCGTCAACGACCGACCCAACCTGTTCTTCATCGGCGAAGTGGTGGACGTGACCGGGCACCTTGGCGGGCACAACTTCCAGTGGGCCTGGGCGTCCGGCGTGGCAGCTGGCAACGCCGCCTGATCCGACGATCAGGCCGCCGCTGGCTCCAGATTGGCCACCCGGTACTCCCGAATCGGCCAGTGCAATGCAACCGCCACCAGACTCAGCGCCACACTGGTCCACCAGACCGCGTCATAGTGACCGGTGTGTTCGTAGATCCAGCCGCCCAGCCAGACACCGGTAAAGCTGCCCAACTGGTGCCCCAGGAACACGACGCCATATAGAGTTGCCATGTAGCGGGTGCCGAACATGGTCGCCACCAGTCCCGTGGTGGGCGGCACCGTCGCCAGCCAGAGAAAGCCCGTCAGACAGCTGAACGTGAGCACCGACGCCAGCGACAGCGGCAGCACCAGTAACGCCACCGTCACCACACCCCGGGCGATGTAGATGAACATCAGCACCCGCTTCATCGACACCCGGCCAGAGATGTAGCCCGACACCATCGCGCCCACCACATTGCACAGCCCGATCAGCGCGATGGACCAGGCCGCCACATCCGGATCAAAGCCGTTGTCGGTGAGATACCCCGGGAAATGGACGGTGATGAATGCCAGGTGGAAGCCACAGACGAAAAACCCCACCGTCAGCAACCAGTAAGAAAGATGGCCCCGGGCCAGCCCCATCGTTGTGGCAAAGGACGCTTCAGCCCCGGCCCCGGGGGTCGC
The DNA here is from genome assembly GCF_003789045.1 of Marinobacter sp. R17. Lineage (NCBI taxonomy): Bacteria > Pseudomonadati > Pseudomonadota > Gammaproteobacteria > Pseudomonadales > Marinobacteraceae > Marinobacter > Marinobacter sp. R17. The sequence goes on from NZ_RHGZ01000008.1 coordinate 79,467, forward strand.
GGGCGCAGTTACCTGAGGCTTAACCAGCCGGGCCAGCGGCATGACCAGGATGATCATGCCCAGCGCCATCAGGGACATGACATTCAACGCGCCGGTCCAGCCGAACAGGTCGATAAACTGCTGGGCCAGCGGCACGATCAGAAACTGGCCCATGGAGCCGGCGGCCGTCCCGACGCCGAGCACCCACTGACGATCCTCCTCGCTCACGGCCTTGGCCATCAGCGGCAGGACGATACCAAAACCGGTCCCGGCGATGCCGGCCCCCACCAGGAAGCCCGCGCCCATCTGCAGGGTCCAGACGGAATCGACACCCGCTGTCAGCCACAGCCCAAGCGCGTAGAGCAGCGCGCCCGCCACCAGCACTTTCGTGTTACCGAATCGATCCGCCAACCCACCGGCGAGGACCGCGATGACGCCCCAGGCCAGGTTCTGGATCGCCAGGGCCAGGCCAATGACGTCCCGCCCCCAATCGTTGGCCTCAGACATCGGCTGCACAAACAGGCCAAAACTGGCGCGAAAGCCAAAGGCAAACATCAGCAACAGCGAGGCCGCCACCAGGATGATCCAGGCATTGGGGCTCAGGCGGGCAGGCTTCATGGCGCGCTCCGTTCAGGTTGAGAATGAATTCAGCTATTCTCAACAGAAGCCTAATCACCAACAAACGATATTTTTTGCGACCTTGAAAGAGAATTTCTAAATCGTGAGCCAGCCACCGCTCAAAGCCCTGCACTACTTTTGCGTGGCCGCCCGGACCCTGAGTTTCAAGCAGGCGGCCGACGAGCTTTCCGTCACGCCCGGAGCCATCAGCCAGCAGGTCAAAACCCTGGAAGATTGGCTGGGGCTGCCGCTGTTCCAGCGCAGTGCGCGCCAGGTTACCCTCACCGAAGCCGGCAGTTCGTTCTACCGGCGCATCTATCCCCTGTTATCGGAGTTACTGGGCGTCACCGTCTCCATGCAGCGGATCAATCGCACCCGGACGGTCCGCCTGACCCTGCCGCCAGGATTCGCCATGATCCGTTTCGGACCGCAACTGGGACGGTTTCGCGAGGCGCATCCGGACATTGAGCTGCAGCTGCATGCTTCATCGTTGCTGTCGACGCTGGACGGCAGCGATCACGACCTGGCGATCCGCTACCTGCCCGAGGCCGACCCGCGTTTTGACTGCAATGGCCTGGGAAAACTGGAGGTCATGGCGGTGTGCAGCCCCGAATACCGGTCACAACATCCCGGACTTGGGGGCGGCAACCTCGACGGGTGCACACTGCTGCACGATCACCTGCACCAGGACTGGCAGCGCATGATCCAGCAAGCGGGCCTGACCGGCCGTCCACTGGACAACCTCTATTCGGATCATTCCACCCTGGCCCTGCAGGCTGCGGAAAGCCATCTGGGCGTCTGGCTGACCGATCAGATCCTGGGCAAACCGGCGCTCGACGCGGGGCGGTTGTGCCGGATCTTTGAAACGACGCTGCCGGCGCGACGCCACCTTTTTCTGGTGCACAATCGCCAGGCACCGCTGAGCGACGCGGCAACGACCGTCAAGCAGTGGATTCTCGATCGCTTTCGGCTGGGGTCAGCGACCGACGGCTGAGGCCAGTTTCAGTTCCTCCATCAGACGCTCAACCAATTCGGCGGCGGGAAGCGATCGCGCCAGTGGTGCGCCCTGCCCGGCCCAACAGGCATCGAACCCATGCTGACCGGCTTCCAGGGCGGCCGCTTTCAGTGCCTTGCCAGCCACATAGGCGATGGGGTAATCCGGCATGATGCCCAACGCCGAGGGAGTGTCCACCTCCTGGCTCCAGCGGTCGACAAAGCCCCGCGCGGGACGGCCGGAAATCACCGGTGTCAGGCGGGTCTCGATCGCCGCACCGTCGCGGAACCGTGCCCGGTAGGCATCATCGGCCGACGACTCCGGCGACAGGATAAACGCCGTGCCCATCTGCACGCCCACGGCTCCCAGATCCAGTGCCGCCCGGATGCCCCGGCCATCCATGATGCCGCCGGCCGCGATAACCGGTAGGCGGCAATAATTGCTGAACAGACGCACCAGCGGAAAGGTTCCCAGCTCCGGCCCGCCAGCGGGATCAAACACGCCGCTGTGGCCTCCCGCCTCACGCCCCTGGGCGACGATGCCATGCAAGCCGGACTTCTGGATCTGGAACGCTTCGTTGAGACTGGTGGCCGTCGCCATCAACGTGATGCCGGACGCACGCAGCTCATCGATCCAGTCCTGGCGCGGCAGACCGAAATGGAAGCTGACCACCGCAGGCTGGGTTTCCAGCAGCATCTCGAACATGGCCTCGTTCTCGACGAAGCTTGGATAGGGAGACGCCAGCGACGCCGGTGGCTCGGCCTGCACTTCCTCAAACAACGGTTTGAGATAGGCCAGCCAGGCCGCCTCCCGCTCCGGGTCCGGCTGTTCCGGCTGGTGGCAAAAGACGTTGACGTTAAACGGGCGGGCAGTCTGCTGATGGGTGTCGTCGATCATTTTCCGGGCAGCCGCCACACTGCTGGCGCCAATACCAATCGACCCCAGTCCTCCAGCATTGGACACGGCCGCCGCCAGCGCCGGTGTCGACACGCCAGCCATGGGCGCCTGGATGATGGGATGGGAAATCCGGACCCGCCCAATTGCCATGCTGAAATCAGCCATGCTGCACCTCCCTGCTCGTCAAGACAGTTTGCTCTCCCTGAAAAATAACACCCCCGGGCTCCTGAGCGGGAGTCCGGGGGTGTTATTCCGAATATAGAGCGGGTGAATGAGCCCGGCCGAATCAGGCCGTTTCCATCTCGAAATCCATCACACGGCGATTGATGAAATCGAAGCTGAAGCTCTTGCTACGCATGCGACGCTCGATCAGGCTGGCGAGTTTATCCAGACGGGTGGGCACGGCCATCAGTTTGTCCTGCGCCTCGCGGCCGGCCGCATCGTCGGGCACCAGATCGGCAATGCCCCAGCTGTCCAGACATTGCTGAACCACCTTGCGGTAATCCCGGGGGCCGTAAATGCCGGCGCGGTGGACCACATCCGCCATGTCGTCGTAGCCGGCGATGTTGTGACCCGGCATCGCCAGGCGCGGCGTCACTTTCAGGGCCGATTGCATGGCGCGGGTGCTGTCGGTTTCCAGCAGGCCACAGAAGGCATCCCGGTAGAACCGGAAATGCCGCGATTCGTCGGCTGCAATGTGTCCCAGGATGCGCTGGATGACCGGATCGTAGTTGGCCGCCAGCTTGCCGGTGTTGGCATGAGCCGCTTGGGTGGCGCGCTCCTGCAGGCTGGTGTAGGCGAGCAGCTGGTAGGGATCGTCATGCCACTCGGGATCGAAACCGGACTCCAGGTACAGGTACTGGAGCTTCTCGAAGGCTTCCATGTTGAACAGGCGGGTATCGCGGACGTAGTCGTGCAGCGCGCAGCCGTGACGATCCTCTTCCGCCGTCCAGAGGAAGTTCCAGCGCTCCCAAGCGTTGCCATGGCCCAGGTGGACGGCAATCAGGCGATGGAAGTGCGGCAGGCCTTCTTCGGTCAGCAGGTTCAGTGCCAGCGACACCCGTACCGGGTCAGGCAGCCCCCTGGCCCGCTCACGCAGATCAACCAGATACTGCTCCTGGTCGTCCGTGATGCCCTCGCTGGATGGCAGGAATTCGCTGGGCATCCACAGCCGCCGCTCGTCCAGGTGGCGCTGCGTCAGTTTTTCGACCAGGGGTTCCAGAGACGCCAGGACCTCCCGTTTCTCGTTCAGTTCCGTCGATGCCGTCATTCTGTGCTCTCCTCTCGGTTACCCCGGTTCAGCGTACACACGTCCGCCAAAAATCATTGATGCTCTAAAATTACCACTGCCATCCGGGCCCAGACAATCCTATCAAGACTATTCGCTAAGCCTTTAAAGAGGATGTCATCCAGCCTTAATAGACGACAGACCCACAGTGAAAGGCTTACACCCGTTCTCTTAAATTTCTGTGACAGTCGCGGTTAGAGACCGCTCTAGAGCGGCCGAATACCCCATGGCAATCGGAAATAATGTTCCGGATCACAATCGGTTACCGATGCTGTCATTGTAATGTCACACAGCTGTCATACCGTTCCGTTTTCCCAGAACCCGGAGACAGTATCGTGCCGATAGCCTTCGTCCGCCGGCTGGCCACGCTCGCCAGCGCCACCCTGCTTGCCCTCATCAGTGCCCTCGCCTGCGCCAACGACCTGGAAATTCATGGTTCCAACACCATTGGCGCCCGACTCGCGCCGGCCCTGGTGGCCGGCTACCTGAAACAGGACGGCGCCCGTAACATCGCCATTAAAAGCACACCGGTCGAGAACGAGCAGCGCATCACCGGCCAATTGAAAGGCCAACTGTTCGAAGCCCGGGTGGAAGCCCATGGTTCGGCCACAGGTTTCAAGGGACTGCTGGAAGGCAGCTCCCAGATCGCTGCCGCCTCGCGCCCGGCGAAAGACAAAGAAGTCCAGTTGCTGGCCAAGCGCACTGACCTTCGCGATCGGGCCAGCGAGCACATCATTGCCATCGACGGGCTGGCCATCCTGGTGCATCCGTCCAACCCGATTGAGACACTGCAAAAAGACACGCTGGCGAAAATCTTTGCGGGCCAGATCAGCAACTGGAAACAGATTGGCGGACCGGACCGCGGGATTCACGTCTACGCCCGGGACGAGCGATCCGGCACCTGGGACACGTTCCATCACCTGGTCCTGGGCAAGCAGTACAACCTGACCCCAAACGCCAAACGCTACGAGTCCAACGACCGGCTGTCCGACGACGTCAGCCAGGATCCCGCCGGCATCGGCTTTACCGGCCTGGCCTCGGTTCGTAACAGCAAGGTGCTTGCGATCGCCGATGGCGATTCTGCCGCCCTGCTACCGACCCGGCTCAATGTCGCCACCGAGGATTACCCGCTTTCCCGCCGCCTGTTTCTCTATTCCCTCGGCAGCGATGACAGCCCGGTGACCCGTGACTTCCTGGAATTCGTTCAGGGCCCCAAGGGGCAGGATATCGTTCAGCAGACCGGCTACATCTCGCAGAATATCCAGGCGGTGGAGGATGATCGCGGTGACAGCATTCCTGCCTCGCTGCGCACCCTTACCCACGATTTCCAGCGTCTGAGCGTCAACTTTCGTTTCGCCGAAGGCCGCACCCACCTCGACAATAAGGCCCACCGCGACCTGGCCCGACTCAAGCGTTTCCTGGATGCCCATCAGGCCAGTGGCAGTGACCTGATGCTGATTGGCTACGCCGACAAGCAGGCCAATGAACTGCGCGCCCAGATGATTTCCGAGCTGCGGGCCCTGTCGGTCAAGAAGGCGTTGCGCAAGGAGCAGAACATCAACGTGTCCGCCTATACGGGCTACGGCCACTATGTACCGGTCGCCGGCAGTGGCGGTGCGGAAGGCGCGAGCCGGAACGGGCGTGTGGAAGTCTGGTACCGGCAGCCCCATTGAGCGGACAGGCGAATGCCGGGCGGCCGCAGGGCCCGGCAACACATTTGCTTACAAAAAACCAAAAAAATCCAATAGTCCCGGAAAGTTACACTTCCTACACTCCGTAAAGGCGTTTTACATCTTTTTACGGAGTGGCCGTCATTCGCTTCCTGCTTTCCCATATGTTCAGTCTGCGTCTGGTGGTCGTCGCTCTCGCCCTGGTTGCCGTGCTGGCCGGCGACCAGCTGCCCCTGATTGACCACCTGGACCACGCCACCTTCCTCACCTTACGGGACGTGCCCGATCAAGGCGGCGCGGAAGCGGTTCCCCTGCCCGGCAATGGCTTCCAGCAATATCTCAGCCGCCAGGAGCTGCACCAGCCGGACTGGAGCATTCACCTGATTCGCGGCCTGGTGGTCGGTGTCGTCCTGCTGCTGGTTTTCGGGATGCCGGCGTTCGGCACGGGGCTCTCCAGCCTGCTGGTAGCGCTGGCACTGATCGGCCTGCTGGTGGCGCAAGCCATCCTGTTACTCTACCGCCAGACCTGGATCCCCATGGGGACGGTACTGACGGTGCTGGTTCCGGGCTTTGCCATCATGTTGTTCTGGATGCAGCCCTTCCGTGAGATTCGAGGCCTGCGCCGGAACCTCCGCCAGGCCCGCTGCCAGCTGGGTCGACTGCTGCTTCAGCAGGGCCAACCGGACGAGGCTCTGGCCGCCCTGGCTGACTGCCCACCCTGCCAGGCCAGCCTCGACCTGCAATACGACATCGCCATCCAGCAGGAGCGTAAGCGCCAGTACGAGGCGGCCGCCGACACCTATCGCCAGATCCGGGCCCAGCGCAAGGGCTTCAAGGATGTTGCCAAGCGGCTGCAGGCGCTGGAACAGTTCGGTGCAACCGGCACCAGCCCGCAACCGATCAGCTATGACGCCACCAGCACGTTGGTCTTGCCGGACACCTCCGTCAGCAAACCGACGTTGGGACGCTACGAAATCGAACGCGAACTGGGGCGCGGTGCCATGGGTGTGGTCTATCTGGGCCAGGATCCCAAGATCGCTCGCCGGGTCGCCGTCAAGACCTTCAGCTACGCCCAGTTCGAGGGAACCGAGCTCAACGAACTCAAGAACCGCTTCTTCCGGGAAGCGGAGGCGGCCGGCCGGTTGAACCACCCGGCGATCGTGACGGTCTATGATGTAGGTGAAGAAGCGGACCTGGCGTTCATCGCCATGGACTACGCCGAAGGTCGTCCGCTCAGCGCCTGGGGCAAGCCCGACCGGCTGCTAAAACTGCCCGTGGTGCTGGACGTACTGGCCCGGGTCGCCGAAGCCCTGGACTACGCCCACGGCCAGAAAATCGTCCATCGAGACATCAAGCCGGGAAACATCATCTACGACGCCAGGAGCGGGGACGTGAAAATCACCGACTTCGGTATCGCCAAAATCGCCGACGACTCCCGCACACGCACAGGCAATGTCATGGGCAGCCCGCTCTACATGTCACCGGAGCAGCTCAAGGGGCAACGGGTGACCGGACAATCCGACACCTACAGCCTGGGGGTCACCCTGTACAAACTGGTCTCCGGTGCCACGCCGTTCAACGCCGACACCCTGGCCAACCTGACCTACCAGATCCTGAACAAGCGCCCCCGCAGCGTTCGGGAATTCAACCCGGACCTGCCGGATGGCGTGGTCCGACTCATCAACAAAGCCATACAGCGGGATCCGGCCAAGCGCTTCGCCAGCGCTGGCGCCATGGCTGACGCCCTGCGCCGGGCCGCTGCGCGTGAAGGCAGCAAGGAGGCTACCTGATGACGCTCATCGCCACCGGACTCACCGACATCGGCACCCGCCGGGTCAGCAATCAGGACGCCATTGCCTGGCACGTCTGCCCGGACAGCACCCGGGCCCTGGGCATCGTGGCCGATGGCATGGGCGGCTACAAAGGCGGTGAAATCGCCAGCCAGGTGGCTGTCAACGTCATTACCCAGGTGCTGGTGCCGCTGATCAACCAGCCTCCCGTGGACGACGCCGCCCAGGTCCGGGCCATTCGCGACGCCGTCAACGAAGCCAACGAGCAGATCCAGGCGCTGCGCGAGGAAGATCCGGTACTGGGCAACATGGGCACGACCATCGTGCTGGCCTGGATCCAGGGTAGCGATGCGCTGGTCGCACACATTGGCGACTCCCGCTGCTACCACCTGAGCGGTGACCAGCTGGACCTGAAAACCCGGGACGACACCGTCGTCCAGAACATGATCGACGACGGCAGCATCAGCGAGGCCGAAGCACCGCGCATGCCGTTCCGTAACGTGCTGACCCAGGCGCTGGGCTCCAACGAGGCCGCGGAGCCGTCCCTGTGCCGCTTACAACTGGCGCGCGGCGACCGGCTTCTGCTCTGTTCCGATGGCTTGACCGAAGCCGTGCCGGAGGCCGACTGGCCCGGTTTGATGCTGGCGCGGGATCCGCTGCGCGAGCAGGCCAACACCCTGATTCATACCAGTCTCGAAAACCAGGCGGCGGACAATGTGTCCGTCGTCCTCATTCTCAAGGAGTCATGACATGGCAGCGCTTTCCCACCTGGTCGACAACCTTGTTGTCAACACGTTCGAACTGGACGGACCACGCGTCCACATCGGCCGTCACCCGGACAACACCATCCAGATCGACGAGATCTCGGTCAGCGCCCGCCATGCCCATATCGACGTGGAGCCCAACGCGTATCTGGAAGGCACCATCGACTACTACATTACCGACGACAACAGCACCAACGGGACCTTCGTCAACGACATCCGCATTGATGACCGCCAACGTCTGAACAACAACGACGTGGTACGGATCGGCTGGAACCTGTTCCGGTTTGTGGATGAGGAAGAGAACACGCTGGAGAAGACGGCGTTCATCCTGGAAGAGTAGTTCCGACACCCTCGATACGGGCGGCGGGCCATGTGCCGCCCTTTCCCGCCGGCATTGCAAATTGTTCTGACACAGCCTCTTTCCCCCGCCCCGCCTGGAAAAAGCCCAACCCATTGAATTCACGGCGCCGTTACCACAATCGAAAATCAGACGCATTAGCGGGAGTCGGCGCACTTTACAGTCAGACGACAAGCGTCCTGCAAACCATTGATTTAGTGCGCTACCAGTTCAGGCACGCTATATGCTGATCGTTCAATGGGCCTGCATAGGTCTACATTGAGGATCAATGCCATGGATAAACTGATCGTATTTGCGCTGACAACATTGCCAGCAGCTGCCGCTTTTGCCACCTATTGCAAAGGAGACAGTTGTAACCCACCCCCGGTTTCCGTGCCGGAACCAGGAATGTTTGGCCTAATGGCAACGGCGGGTATCGTTTTCTATTTGGTTAACCGCTTCAAAAAGCGGCCATAATCAAGCAATCGCCGGACGCCGCCCTCCAGGATAAACGGCGCGTCAGCCTCACTTGCCACCCGGCGTCCGGCAATTCAAAAAGACAACGAGTTCATTGAAGGCGTCATCGACGCCCACCACACTCCTGATTGAGTGCCACAACAAAAAGCCACGGCGGGGTGAACAGACCAGTATCCGAGTCATCCCGCCGCGGACCACAGAATACGGCGCCCCTCACTGATTTGCGCCTCCGCTATCAACCTTCGGCCGCCCGGAACCGGGCGATCCGCTCATCGGTCAAGGGGTGTGACGACATCAGGCCATTGATCGCGGTTTGCCAGCCGGAGGCCTCGTCCCGCTGGTTTTCGTCACTGCTGTCACCGCCCTCAAGACGCTGCATAATGGCAATAAAATGGCCGGGATCCACCTGCCGCGCCTGCATCAGGTCCAGCGCGTACTGATCCGCATCCCGCTCCATATCCCGGGAATAGGCCAGGTTAAGCAACACGGCCGGGCCGGTCACGGTGGTATCGGCAAAGGCCGTCAAATCGCCGGTCATCATCACCAGCAGCCAGGCGGTCAGAGAAGAATGGACCACGCCCTGCATCCCGTGGTTGTGGGCCACGTGCCCGAGTTCGTGGGACAACACGGCGACCAGTTCCTGATCGTCCTTTGCCAGGGCGACCATGGCGTCGGTGAAGACGATGGTGCCATCCGGCAGGGCCATCGCGTTGGCCCCCACCGCGTCACTGTGACGAAAGAGCACATGCACGTCCTGCCCGGGAATCGTCTCCAGATAGGGGGCGAAAGTCGATTGCAGTTGCGCCTGTCGATCCGTCGGCAACGTGCTGGGCTGCATCACACTGGAATCCAGCGTGTTCAGCGTGGTCTGGCTGAGGCTGTCCACCACGGAGGCCGGCATCATGTCCGCCACCACCTTCGACGTCCAGGGCAAGCCATACAGGAAGCTGCCCAGGGTTGTCAGCGCGGCGACTACCGCAGCAATCAGGATCAGCCCCAGATGATTTTCCAGGCGATGGACCCAGCGCGACAACCGACCGGTCTGGAAGTGCCGGGTCAGCGCATCGACGCCGTCGTTATCGGACGTTTCAAATACGCCGTCCTCCAGCAGGTGCAGGTAGCGGGGCGTGTTGCCGACCCGCGGCGAGACCCGGATGGCGTGCCATTCCAACCGATGGCGCTCGTCGCCGGTGTCCAGGATCAGCTGGTCGTCGTCCAGGCACAACCGGGAGGGGCGCCGCCGGGAGGTGGCGCCACTGTAGTAATCTCCGGTCAATTCCATATCAGAAAGCGGTGATACCGACGTCGAAGGCATCGCCAAGCTCCTGCCCCAGCGCGCTGGTGCGGCGGTCTTCCGCGGCTATGAAGCCGTCCAGGTCGCCTGCGACGGTCATCTCGGTGCAAGCGGCCCGGTAACGCGCCATGCGCACTTTGGCCCAGGGTGTGAACAAGCCCAGCGTCAGGACAACCAGCGCGCTGTTGGACGCGTAGATCCACAGCATCTGCTTCGGCGACAGGTGCGAATGCAGGCTGTGATCGCGCAGCGTGAGGTTGTTGAGGAAGAGGTTGGTCAGTCCTGCCATGAAATAGCCGAACACCGCCAGGTAACCGGCCATGATCACGACGAACGCCAGCGCCGGATTGATCAGGGTAAACGCCACAATGCCACCGATGCCAAAGGCAATGGCCATCAGCAGCCCCTTACCGAAGAAGGCATAATATTCGCCGTTGGTGCTGTCGAAGCTGAAACGGCTCGTGCCGTAACGGAAACCGTTGCCCATGAACCGGTGCGTCTTGAGAACGCTGAACGGCGTCAGCAGCAGCAAGGTCAACAGGTTCAGGAAGGGCCAGACCACCATCACCATCAGCGCATCGGCATAGCTGGCTTCGAAATCGAAGCGCACATTGCGGTAAGCGCTATTGATGGCGCGGAAACGCAGCGAACGGATGACAATCCAGGGGATCGCGAACATAAAGCCGATACCCATGATGATCGCCGCGCCCGGCACCAGATTGGCCACCAGCGCGTAGAGGATGAAAGCGAAAAACGCGATCAGCCGCCCTTTGAGAATCGTGATCGGATCCGCCAGGTACTGGAAGCTGGCGCCATCCAACTGGGTATTGCCATAAAAATACTGGTTATTGCGCACGGTCGCCCAGGCGGAATAGATCCCGAAGGTGACCATCGTCAGCAGGATATTGACGATCCAGATCCCGAAGTATTCGCCCCCCTGGCCGGTGAAACGGAATTCGGTATCCCGGAAATCCTCCGGGTCGACCGTTTTCCTGACCGGGCGCTGAATGGGCGTCGATCCAACCGGCTTGGCCTCGAAGCGGGCGGGACCGGTCGGAGGCGTTTGCGCGCCCTCGTCGGCCGCCGTCATGGCCGCCGCGGCCTGGTTCGGCGCCGGCTCATTAGGTGCGGCGGTCTCTTCCTCGCCTTCCACCGGCTCCACTGCCAGCTCGCTGAGCGATGTGGCGTAGCGGGGCTTTTCCGGTTCCTGCGGCTGGGCGGATTCGGCCGGCGCCGCGGCGGGCGGCGTGTCCATGGGCTGTACCACAACCGCTGCGCCGGCTTTCAGCAGGCGGTCGCGATACTGGTTGGCCTGATCGAGCGTCAGGTCCTTTTTGAGATTGCGGGATGTGCCATCGAACAGGCGCGCGGCCCGCTCCTCGGACACTCTGAACAACGCCTGGACGTTGCTCTTCACCTGTTCGGGCGAAAACCCGTCCACGATGCGGCCGTCAAACTGAATACGGTAACGATCAGTGCTCATAATCCACCCTACTGCTTCCATTCCCTTAAAAACGCGCTTCGAACGCGCCGGATGAGTCGCTTCCTGCGTGCACCGCAGACGCTCCACCAAACATTAACAGAGATTCATCCCTACATCTGATTTTCAGCGTTTCAAAGTGTTAAACATATTAAAATCTTTGCCCCATTTGAGCTTCTTCTCACGCCAACGTCGGCAATCAGGCGTAGCGCTCGGAGACGAAGCCGTGTATTTTTGCCGGCCTTAAGGATCATAACGTTACAGGAAGTTAACAATGAACCGGGCCGTAAAATCGCAGTTTGATTCCCTCTCCTCGTCGCTGGGGCAACATCTGAAGCGCTATTTTGCCGCTATTGCCGGCACCGTAATCGCATTGATGCTGGGCTTTTCCTCCTTTTTTACCACCGAACTGGGCTACACCTACGTGGTTCAGGACACGCTGTTTGGCACCATTCGGGTCTTCACCGAACCGGGCGTCCACCTGAAAGTGCCCTTCTTTTCCAATGTCTACACCTACAACCAGGCGATGACGCTCAACTTCGGCAATCAGGAGAGCGGCGAGGTCATCCGCGCCACCCGCCAGCTGAGTAACGTCGAGGTCCAGTTTGCCGATACCTACACAGCCAGCATCCCGGCGACGTTCCGCTTCAAGCTGTCATCCGATCCGGAGCGCATCATCGCCATGCATCGGGAATTCCGCAGCTACGACAACCTGATCGATTCGCTTCTGCTCAAGAACGCCAAGAACGTCACGGTGGTCACCGCCACCCAATACACCGGCGAGGAATTCTTTCAGGGCGGGCTGAACAAGTTCAAGGTGCAGCTCGAAGACCAGCTCCAGAACGGCCTGTACCAGACCGAGCGCCGGCAGGTCGAGGTGGAGCAGACAGACCTGGCGGCGGTGTCATCAACCAACGACGACGCTGACAAGCTGGAACACAAGGTCCAACTGGTGTGGAAAAACATCATCCTGCAAAACGACAAGGGCCAGGCCAAGCGGCTGGCCAACCCGCTGGATTCCTATGGCATCCAGGTCCGTCAAGTCACCATTGGCCGGCCCATTCCGGAGCATCGCCTGGACGAACTGCTGGTGAAGAAAAAGGACCTGGTCGCCAAACGGATTACCGCCATTCAGGCCCAGGAAACGGCCCGGGCAGAAGCCAAGACCGCGCAACTGGAGAAGGAAATCGAAAAAGCCCGCGCGATCCAGGACGCCCAGCGCGCCAAGGAGCTGGCGATCATTTCCAAGCAGAAGGAAGTGGAAATGGAGCGCCAGCAGGCGGAGCTGGAACAGGTCCGCAAGCAAAAGGAACAGGCTGTCGCCCTGCTTGAGAAGCAAACCCAGCTTGAAGTGGCCACCGCCGAGCGGGACATCCAGAAAGCCAACGCCGATGCCGCCACCTATGCGGCCAAAGCCATCCGCGAGAAAGGTCTGGCGGAGGCCGAAGTTGCCAAGGCCAACCTGATGGCCAAGCAGTCGGCGCGCGATATTTACATGGCGGAAATCCAGCGGGATATCGCCCAGGTCATGTACCCGGCCTTGAAGGAGACCCAGATACAGATGCCGGCCTACTACGTGGGTGACGGCAGTGCGACGCCAGTCAACAGCCTGGACGTGTTCACCAGCCTGGGTGCCATGGACCATCTCAAGCAATCGCTGCGTACCGCAGAGCGCGGCCAGTAAACTCCAACGCCCGCGGTCACAGACTGCGGGCGTCTCAACCTTTCCTGATCGTCACATCCGGCACCACCCTCTCAGCGTACTGTCCTAGCGGTCTCACCAGGCCGGCAGTTGACCTGGATATCGCGAGCACTTGATCTCACCGCAGATCGTCCCAAGGCTTGTAATCTGGGTCGGTTCGCCCCGGCCTGACATCTTCGACACGACAGGAGGCACCATGAAGACCCGGACGTTTGGCAATACGGATATCGAAGTCACCCCGGTAGGCCTGGGCACCTGGGCCATTGGCGGCTGGATGTGGGGCGGCACGGACGAAGCCGAATCCATCGATACCATCCATGCCGCGATCGACAAGGGCATCAAACTGATCGATACCGCGCCGGTCTACGGTTTCGGCCGTTCCGAGGAGATTGTCGGCAAGGCCCTCGCCGGCGGTCGCCGCGAGCAGGTGGCACTGGCCACCAAGGTCGCGCTCAACTGGTCCGACGAGCACGACAAGGTCTGGCGCGATGCCACGGCCAAACGGATTGAGAAGGAAGTCGAGGATTCGCTGAAGCGACTTCAGACCGATCACATCGACATCTACCAGGTGCACTGGCCCGACCCGGTCACCCCCATGGAAGAAACCGCCCGTGCCCTGGAGAAGCTGCTTAAGGACGGCAAGATCCGTGCGATCGGGGTCAGTAACTTTTCGCCGGAGCAAATGGACCAGTTCCGCGAGTTCGCCCCTTTGCACAGTGACCAGCCGCCCTATAACCTGTTTGAGCGGGGCATTGAGGACGATATCCTGCCCTACTGCCGGGACAAGGAAATCGCCACCATCACCTACGGCGGTCTCTGCCGCGGCCTGCTCAGTGGCAAGATGACGCCCAAGAGCGAGTTTGAAGGCGACGACCTGCGTAACAACGATCCCAAGTTCCAGGGCGATCGCTTCCAGCAGTACCTCAACGCCGTCAACGCACTGGACGACTATGCCCGGGATCACTTCGGCAAGGATGTCCTGGCCCTCGCCCTGCGCTGGCTGATTGACCAGCCCGGCGTGACCACGGCACTCTGGGGTGCCAGACGGCCGGAACAGCTGGAGCCGGTCAGCAATGTAGAGGGCTGGTCACTCGCCGAAGAGGACATGACAGCGATCAACAATATCCTGAAGCAACACATTACCGACCCGGTCGGCCCGGAATTCATGGCCCCACCCAGCCGCGAAGGCTGATGGCCTTACCATCCTGCCCCCCCGCTCCTGCCCTCCGGGAGCGGGCTATAATGCCGTGTAGAACACCGCCCCGAACCGCAGGAAACCACTATTCGAGCCAAAGCCAAGCGTCTGTTGCTGTTCACCGCTGAATTTGCCATTCCCATTATTGCGGTGGGCGCCTTGTCGTGGCTGATCGGCGGCTATCGGGTGCTGGTTCCGGCACCGCCGACCAACCCGGACAACATCTGCGACATCTTCAGCGAGCATCCGGATTGGTACGACGAGGCGGCGGCCTCCCAGGCCCGCTGGGGCACGCCCATCGCCACCCAGATCGCCTTCGTGCGCCAGGAATCCGCCTTCCAGAGCCGCATCCAACCGCCACGGACCAAACTGTTTGGCGTGATCCCATGGTCGCGCCCGACTTCTGCGTTTGGCTACGCCCAGGCGCTTGATCCCGCCTGGGGCGAGTACATGGAGGACGCCGGCAGCGTCTTCGCCGACCGCTCCCAGATGAAACACGCCCTGGACTTTATCGGCTGGTACAACGCGCGGACTCATCGCCAACTGGGCCTGTCACTGGACAATACCCGCGATCTCTACCTGGCCTACCACGAAGGCCCGACAGGCTTCGTCCGCCAAAGCTACAAGAAGCGCCCGTGGGTCCAGCGTGTGGCCAACCGGGTCACGACCCACGCCACCACCTATGCGGCCCAACTGGAGCAGTGCGAAGCCCAGTTAAGATGCCGGCATATCTACCAGTTCTGGCCGTTTTGTGAATAAGCGGGAAAGCGAGGACGCAAAACGAGAGGGAAAATCTGACGGGATCCATCCCGTCCTTGCGGTGCTACAGGGTGACGAGCAATCAGCGAGGCGTTCCGTAAACGGAGGTCCAGTAGTTGCTGTAGTCGTTGGACGCCGACGTGCTGTCGATCCGGACCGCGGCAAACTCCTCAAAGCGGGGATCCATAATGTTGCGGCAATGACCCGGACTCGCCAACCAGCCGGCCGTGACGGAAGCCGGTGAATCGTAGCCGGCCGCAATGTTCTCACCGACAATCGACCACTCGTAGCCGGTCGCCGTGACCCGATTGCCCACAGTCAGGCCATCCGATCCGGTGTGGCTGAAGAAGTTATGGGTTTCCATGTCCACACTGTGCGTCCTGGCGGCGCCCTCCAGCGTGCAGCTGTAGGTGACCGGCGTTGTCGCCTCATAATGATCGTCACCACACATCCGGGCTTCAGAGCGGGCGATGTTGATCAGCTCGATCAGCTCAGCCTGGTATTGATCCACCTCGCAACCGGCGGACATTTCAACCGGGCCAGCCGCCACGGTCGCCTGACCACTGCTGGAGGTTGCCGAGGCCTCTGAAACGGTGCTGCCGCCGGAACCACCGCCGCCACAGCCAGCCAACACGCCCGTTGCTAAAAGGCTAATTGTAATACAGTGTGAAACTTTCATAGTCAGCACCTATATGCACGAGATGCTCACTATACAGCCAGCATTTTTGAAAGCACGTACGTAAATCCCCAAATTACAACATGTTACGAATCATTACCTGCCAGCTAAAAGGGGATTCAATTCAACGAACTGTTTACCTTTTAAGCAATTGACAGCTTCTGTGCATGCACAAAAAAAGGCACTGAATGGCAACCATCCAGTGCCTCTTCCGAGGGACGAGTCAGGGTCGTCCTGCCCCCGATCGCACTCGTCCGTCTTCCCTGTCCTTTCCTGATGCCATATCGGGCGATCAGAACATGTAATTCAGACCGACGCGGGCCGTGTCGAAGGACGGACCGTCGTTGGTGACCTGGCCGTTGAAGTCGTCTTCATCAATGTCCACGTTGTAGCGGTCATACTCGGCATAGGCTGTGAGGCTGTCGGTAACGCGGAAGTCCACGCCCGCACCGACCACCGGGCTCACTTCATCGTAGGTTTCGCTTTCGTCAAAGGCGTCCACGTCGTAGGAATAGACGAAGGCACCCGCCTTGCCGTACACGCCGAAGCTCTCGGTTACGGGGAGGCGGCCCTTGGCAGACAGCGCCAGACCTTTCAGGTCACTGTTGACGTCATCGTCCTCGCCGAATTCACCGAAATCCAGGTAGTCACCCTCCAGGGCGAAATACCGGTTGAACTGATACCCGACGGTGCCGGCGAACAGGTCGTTCTCGTCCTTGAATTCACCGCCGTGGGATTTAAAGCCGCCGTAACTACCACCGATGTAGAAACCTGAGTCATCACGCTTGTCCTGCGCGAGGGCAGCCGGTGCAGCGAATACAGCAGCGGAAAGCAGCGTGACGTATGCAAGATTCGTCTTGGTGTTCATAGCGATAGAGTCCCCGTAGGTTCTTCCGTTGAATAAGCCCGGGACACCATGTCCGGGCAACACCATTCCACCCTAACGAAACTCACCGCGGCTGCGGGTTAAAACAGGAATACGGTTTATTAATCAATCGTTTACATTACACACACTTAACCCGACCGCTCCAGGAGTGAGGCGGGTTACGGGTTGGCGTCACAAAAAGATAATTACGACTAAACTGAAAAATAAAATGAGGGAGAAACTTATGCTTCGCCTCTTCGTTGGTCTTGAGTTACCGGAAGATGTCCGTCAGGCACTGACCGCAATCAGGGGCGAACTGAAGGGCGCACGCTGGCAGACGGCCGGACAACTCCACATGACGCTGAGCTTTATCGGCAATGTCGGTGACGACAATCTGCCCGTCATCTACGATGCGCTTCATGGCCTGCCACTGGATCCTTTTCCGGTCACCGTTGCGGGTGTCGGTCTGTTCGGCTCCCCCCAGTACCCCAAAAACCTCTGGGCCGGCGTACTGGACCGGGAGCCGTTGATCGATCTGCACGAAGAGATCCACCAACGATTGAAGCAACTGAACGTCTCGAGCCAGGGGCGCGGGTTTCGACCGCACATCACCCTGGCCCGGTTTCGTGGGCGGCGCACCCGTCAATACGCGGCCCGCCAGGACAAACGCGAACCAGCCCAGAGCCTGAACCGCTTCCTGGATAAATACGGCCAACTCGAATTGCCATCATTCGGCGTGCATCACGTTAGCCTGTTCAGCAGCACGCAACGCCCGGAAGGGTCCCACTATCAGGTCATCGGCCGTTTTCCCGCCGATTGATGCCTACCACAGCCAAGCCCTTAATGGCCCTCGGCTTCACTTAATGCGGCGACGCCGACGCTTGCCGAGGTCGGCCATGATTCCGCCGTCAGGGCCGTTGCGAAGTGGCGATGCAGGAACGATCGCAGTTGATCCATCCGCGGGCCAGGTCGATCCAGGTCCGGGCGAACGCCGCGGCGGAACCCGGGCAGTCCGGCGGGACCGGTGAACGGTGCGAGCAAGTCAGGATCACGGGCAATGATGTGGACGGGCACATCGCGGCTTGCGCCCTCACCGGTCACCAGCGGCGCCGGCTGGTGATCGCCGAGCAGGATCAGCAGCGTGTGCTCGTCCACATGACGAATGGCGTAGTCCGTCGCCACGGCCAGGGCATAGTCGATCGCCCGAATGTAATGCTGCCGCACTCGCTCGGGATTACGCCACAGCTCGGCGGGCGCCTCTCCCGCCCCTTTCCATGGGGCAAAGACCTGACCGTCACCGATGGCCTGCCAATCCGGCAGCACCGGCAGGATCGGCACCCAGGGCGCGTGGCTGCTGATCAGCGCCAGCTCGGCGAATATCGGTGTCGCCGAGGCGTCCCGTACCTGGCGCTGGAACCAGGACCAGGTGTACTGGTCCGGCATGGTGACCCAGTTCAGCGCCGGGCCGGCGTAATCAATGCGCTGGGCGTCGTAGATGTGCCGATACCCCAACTGGCGCCCTTCCGGCCAGGCGCGGGTGATCGCGGGCATCACGGCAACGGTGTCGTGTCCGGTCTGGCGAAAGTCGTCGATCAGGGTGGTGTAGCCGCTCGACAACATCACGTCGTAAGCCATTGCGCTGTCCACCCACAGACCACTCAAGACCGTGGCATGGGCCAGCCAGGATTGACCGCCCTGGACCGGCGACCGCAAGCGGCCGCTGACCACACTGAGCCCGGCCGAGGAAAGGGCCTGCTCCATGGCGTCCAGGCGCGGGTCCAGTACCGGCCGATAACGGGGATCGCCCAGCGCGGAGACACCATAGGATTCAATGAAGCCGATCAGCACATCGTCTCCGGCCAGTCGATCCATCGCGACCGCACGTCCCCGGTTGCCGGTACTTTCGACAGTATTCAATTGACGCGAAAAGGCCTCGGTCTGTGCCTGTGCGTCCATGATGCGCTCGACCTGAGTTGCCAATACCTCGGCACCGGATACCGTCACCGGGATGGCCCGGACAGGCAGCAAGGCCAGGCCAACCAGGGCGAGCGCCGTCATCGCTTTGGCTTGCCGGACCGACACCTGGCGCCCGGCGAATAGCAGCAGCGTCCGCACCAACCACGCCAGGACCAGCACCGACAGCACCAGAACCGCTGCAAATCCAAGGGCCCAGACATACCCCAGATTGGTCACGACCAGATCGACGACCTTGCCCGGCAATGCGCTGTCCAGGTAGAGATTCAGCGGGCGCCCCAAAGCCAGGCGCATAACGCCGTCGGCCGCCACGAACAGCGCCAGTGCCACGTATCCCGCGCCCAGCCCCCAGGCAATCCGTCGGCGCCAACCCCCACTCCGAATCAACCCCAACAGCCCCATCAGCAACAGCGCGTCCAGTGCCACCCAGGCTACGGGGCCGGGCCGCCACCATTGCAGGGCCAGGCACAGCGCATTCAGGATCAGGAAAGAGAACAGTTGTTTCAGCACGCGCCCACCACGCCAGGACCATTTTTCCGGTTATACGTCCAAACCGCCGGACTGGATACCCGACTTAACCACTCATCGGCGCGATGCGAAATTCCAGTACCGATTCGGTCTCTTCCAGCGTTGCCACCAGCCGGGCGGCACTGGACTCGTCAATTGAACAGAGCACCATTTTATGGCGGCGGACCTGTCTTTCGGCATAGATGCGGTAACTGAAGTCGGCAATGGTGAAACCGTGACTCTCGATGAGTTTGCGGATGACGTCATCGCTGAGTTTCGCCGCCGGGGCGAACTGAACATCGAAGTGATAGAAGGCCTGAGTCGGCACCCGCGACTCAATCCAACGGAACAGGGACAGCACCGTCACCGCCAGCAGCAACGACAGCACCAGGGGATAGTAGAAACCCACACCGGCGAGGATCCCGATGGCGGACGTGATCCAGATGGAAGCGGCAGTGGTCAGCCCGCGAACAGACAGGCCTTCCTTGACGATCACACCCGCACCCAGAAAACCAATACCGGTCATGATGCCCTGCGCCATACGAGTGGGATCGAGCCGAATACCATCCATCGTATCCGGCACCCAATGGGCCTCGTAGACCGTCACCAGCATCAACAGACAGGACGCCAGACTGACCAGCGTGTGCGTACGAAAACCGGCCGGGCGGCCGTGGAACGAGCGCTCATAGCCGATAACCGCGCCGGCAACCAGGGCCGCCAACAGGCGAAGCGCAATTTCCTGATAGTCGCTGCTCAACTGAACGCCTCCATTGCTGCCACGCCTACCCGTTCAGCTT
The DNA here is from genome assembly GCF_003789045.1 of Marinobacter sp. R17. Taxonomy (NCBI): domain Bacteria; kingdom Pseudomonadati; phylum Pseudomonadota; class Gammaproteobacteria; order Pseudomonadales; family Marinobacteraceae; genus Marinobacter; species Marinobacter sp. R17. The sequence goes on from NZ_RHGZ01000008.1 coordinate 99,530, forward strand.
AGCAGAGAAGCAGTACGTCACTTTGCAGGGCTGGTCATATTGCCGCTGCCGGGCTTAGGCTGGGAATGGATTCCCCATGAACCGAAGACAAGGAGAGTGCTATGTATCTTTCCGTCCAGATCAGTCATTACCCACTCCAGGACGAGTACAAAGCCAGCATCAAGCAGGTCATCGAACACCTCCGAAACAGCGGCCTTGAAGTACATCCCAACCGCATGAGCACTCAGGTGTTCGGCGAGTTCGATGAGGTGATGAAGGTGCTGTCCGAGACCATGAAGTGGTCCTTCGAGACTCACGGCAAGGCCGTGTTTACCGCCAACTTCCTGGAGGGAGACCGGCGACCGAAGGACTGACATTAGTCTCGGCCCTGAAGCAGAAAACCGCCACGTCATCGCTTCCAACCCGGCGTCGCTGCCCAACGGGTACCGTCCTTTATCTAGAGACTTGAGTCCAAAGTGTCTGGTTTTGTTTCGATGATGGACGGCGCGAGGCATACACCGGCATCGCTGCACGACTGCACCGTCACAACCAGATCGAGTTGACCGACCGAGACATCCTGAGCATTGGATGGATCCGGGAGTACCGTAATCTGGGTCCCATCGTCATACACCTCGATGGCCTTGCCGGCCAGGACGATATCCGTTGCCCGTCCAGGCGGGTAATGGATGGACATTTCGGCAGGTTTTCCGTCTTGGCGCACCTGCACTGTCGTGGGTATCAGAAAATCCAGCGAGGCGGGCGTCGCGTTAACGTGCCACCCATCCTCGATTTGCAGCGTCAGGACGATACGTTTGCCAGAGGAATCCAAAGTTGCATCGACACTGACTTTGTCGCTGGACTGCATCATGCCGGATGGTTGCGTGACTTTAGGTTTTGCGTCCGTCGGCGGCGTGCTCTGAAAGACAAAAAACACGAGAGCCCCGCCCAGAATCAGCATCAGGACTGAACTGCCCAAAAGATATTTCATTCGGTTCTCCCCTGGTTATTTGGTCCGCGCCCGGCCGCTTCCTGCAATGCTCGGATAAGACTGCTTTCGGAAAAGAGTCCGGTGAAGCGCGCCGTCACCTCGCCATCTCGATCAACCACTGCCGCGAACGGCAAGGCCTGCCCCCCCATGTCCCCAAGGAGCTGTTCACCTCCGGGATTGCTGGATGTGAGATCGACCTGTATGGGTACTACGCCATTTTTCTTCACCACCGCAGCCACCGTCGATGAGGCATACACCGAATGCTCAAGGACTTTACAGTTGATGCACCAGTCCGCCGTAAACTCAATCAAATGGGGCTGATGCTGCTGCACTTTGGCAAGCCGTTTTTCAGAGTATGGCTGCCAGCCAATTCCGTCCCCTTTTGTCGAAGGGTCTCGTGGTGCGGCATAGACCGCCATCACCACCAGGGAAACACCCGTCAGGGTCATCACCACATAACGGCTTGCCCGACTGCCCCTGAGAAAGCGTATGCCTGTCCATAGCATCAACAACGCCAGCCAAAACCACCACAACCCTTCGGATACCGCCTCCGGCACCAGACTGGCGCTGAAAAACACGGCGGCTCCCAGTAAAACGAACGCGAGAAACTCACGCACTGTCCGGGACCAGTCCCCGGCTCGTGGCAATTTTTTCAGCAACGTGGGGTTGAGCATCAACACGACGTAAGGCAACGCCAGTCCGACAGCCATCCCCGAAAATAACCACATAATAACGTGGGGCGGCTGCGTCACAGCGAAGGCCAGAACACCGCCCAGGAAAGGCCCCGCACAGGGTGTGGCCAGTACGGCGCTGAGCAGGCCCGACAAAAAGGCCTCCAGGTGCCGGTGTCCCTGGATCCTGGCAGCAAACTGCGGCACCGGGAGTGGCACATCGAGCCAGGTAATGGCGGCAAAAACCAAAAGCACCACAACCAGCGCGATCAGGAAACCTGTGGATTGGAAGAGGACGCCCCAGCTCCATTGGAGATACGCCGTCAATGCCCCTACCGTCAGGAAGAGCGCCAACGCACCGCCCAGAAAAGCCAAACCGGCAAGCATCCGCTGCCATTGGTGGGTGCCCGATTCCGCCAGGATGGTGCGCACTTTGATCGGAATCGCCGGCAGCACGCAGGGCGTCAGGTTGAGCAGCAACCCTGCGACGACGGCCATGGCCAATTGCCCGACCAAAATCAAATCCGCATCCACACTCACTCAGCTTCCTCAATACCCAAAGCCTCGCCGAGCTGATTCTGGTCCGGCACCCCGGTTATCCCCTGCCATTGCCCATTCCTGTCCTTGAACAGAAGTCCCGGCGTGCCACTGAAACCAAGCGCCGACATCCACTGCCCATGCTGGTCGAGGGCGGCCTGAAGCGTCGCCGAGATACTGTCCTGTGGTTGGACGGGGCCGTTTGGATCGCCAAAATGACTTTCGAACGCCTCCAGAGCCTGCGCCGGTTTATCCGCATTGATAATCGCCGCCGCATACCCGGTGCTCGAGGGTTTCAGAAATCCAACCATGACCCAATGCATTTGCACCTTGCCGTTTTCGACCCAAGCCCGTGTCTGTTTCCAGAAACGGTGGCAAAAGACGCAATTCGGATCGGCAAACACATAGATTTCGGGTTGCCAGGACGCTCCCTCCGTCACCAGGTGCGGATCGTCTTCCAGCTTCCCGGCAACGCCCTTGTAGTCAGGCCCGGGAAGCTGGGTTTGGGCGTACTGGCGGGTCAGATCATTGCCATCCCCATCGATCAGTGATCCCGAAAGAACAAAATCTCCCAGACCGTAGATGATCACTGGCTTTGCTGAATCGCGTTTGACAACATAGCCGGTCACCCCCGGCGCTGGCGTCGAGAAGGAGGTCAGCACGTCCAAATCCATCGATTTAACAAGCTTGGCTACGGCGGGATCTTTAATGTCGGCCTCTTCGGCTGACAGGCCTGCCGAAAAGACGGCAATGAGAGCCATTACGATGATGTGTGAGACAGTTTTAAACATAGACACAGTTCTCGTCGTTAAGAAGTCTTGCCCGTGCATCGAAAACGGCACTATTTCTTTTTCATCGGTGGCATCTTGGAGCAGCAGAACGGCTCGATCTCGGCATTGGCCCTAACGTTATCGTCGGTGGAGCGGTACCAGCCGAGTTTCACACGCTGCCAACCGCTGCGTATAACGTCGCCGCCGTTGTTACGGAGGACGGCGATGACGTCGTCCAGGCACCAGCGGGATGCGTCATACGTGATTTCAACGCGGCCCTTTCGGACGTCGAACTGGATGTAATCAATGTTCGGGTTTTCGATCAGCTCGTTGGCAAGACCGGACAGCCTGTCTTTATCCAGCCCCCTGACTCGAAGCTGGCGCCGAACCAGAAAACCCTGCTGACTGATGGCTTTATGGGGTTTGGGCATTGTGAAACCTCCCTTGTGCCGGTTTGTCCTGCGCGACAAACCTCGCAATTATCTGGGGAGCGCCGCAGGCTCCCCTTGAACATAGCGGCGGACTCTAGGCGGCGAGGCCGGACGTCAGCCGGCCAGATCGCCTGAGCCGCGGCCTCAGTAATCCGTATACTCCCGGTAAACCGAGGATTGGCCGTTGGCGCTGAACGCTACGACGGCGTAGTCCTGCTTGGTTCCCGTCTCCATGCCCGGCGAGCCGGCCACCATCCCGGGAACGGCCAGGCCCACGGTGTTGAAGACGGACTTGTCCCGGTAAGCCAGAATGTCCTCGGCCGGGACGTGCCCTTCGATGACCCGGTCACCCATCACGGCCGTGTGGCAGGATTGCATGGTTTGCGGTACGCCGTACTCGCGCTTCACGTCCATGATGTCCTCGGTGACGTTGTCCTCCACCCGGAACCCGCTCTCCTCGAGATGGGCCACCCAGCCCTTGCAACACCCACAACTGGCCGAGCGGTATACCGTGATGGCGGGTCCGTCAGCGGCCGCGGATGACACCGCCGGGACCGACTCGGAGGTGGCTTCCGGCCGATTGGAGGAATAGGCGGTGGCCCACAGCGCGACGGCCGCGACACCAGCGGCGACGCCAGCCAGACCCAGTTTTTTATTGATCATGAAACACCTCGACTAACAGAAAACAAAAAGTGATGAAAAACCGTGTATCAACCGTTTGCGTTGCGCGATGCCTCATGGGTTCAAACCAGACGCCTCTTGGGGCGCCGGAGATCGCATGGTGACGGAGAGAGACGTCTGTCGAATCCAGCCTCAGAGGCCCGCTCAGGTCGGGCCCATCCGTTTCATCGCGACGGCGAACCGTTGCAACGCATCAACGCGGGGCAAAAATTCAGACGAGTGTTTGGGGAGGGGGTGTCGTGATCGTCAAGTCCGGATTCTGGTAATCGGAACCGGGTTGGGGGAAAACCGATCGAACCGCGAGCTCGGGCGTCGGCAGCTTATGTGAAGGTCCCAGCATGAACAGGACAACGCACTGCCCCATGCTGGCCGGATTGGGGCACACCTTCCCGGCCACCTTGGCGCAGGCGACGCCCTGGTTCGCAGTGCCCGATGCAGCGTGCTGATGAACCACGGACTGGCTCGTTGCCATGGACGCCGCGCCGCAATCCGTCTGACTCGCGCCCGTCGGCAACCCTGTCATCAGAGAGGCAGCAGACGCCGGCCCGCTGAGCAGAAGCAGCAGAGACAGCAAAGCAGCGATGTGGGCACGTAAAGTCACTGGCATCGTTCACCGGACATGGTTGTAAACATCGATGTTTCAGACCGCATGGCTGTCTGCGAGTTCCTGAACCCCATCGATGCGACGATCACAGACTATCATTGCCGGTCCAGCCGTCAATCACCGCGATCATCTTTATCATTGTGATGACGGTGCCCCCGATGCATGAAGACGTGCATCAACGGACAGGCGGCAATCACCAGCCAGGGCAGCGCCCCGATAATCTGGGTTTTATGCTCATCCCACAGGAGAAACACGGCCACCGCCAGCATCAACAGCAGCGGAATCCAGAAACGGAACAGCCCCAGTCTGTGCGTATTCATGGCTATATCCTCGCTCGTCTCAAGCGCAGCGCATTACCGACCACCGACACCGAACTGAATGACATGGCGGCCGCCGCGATCATGGGCGACAGGAGCACCCCAAAGGCCGGATAGAGAATGCCCGCCGCAACCGGCACGCCAATGCCGTTGTAGACAAACGCGAAGAACAGGTTCTGCTTGATGTTGTTCATGGTCATCCGGCTCAGGTGCCGTGCGCGGACAATCCCGAGGAGGTCGCCTTTCACCAAGGTGACACCGGCGCTTTCCATGGCCACGTCGGCGCCGGTCCCCATGGCAATCCCCACCTGGGCCTGGGCCAGCGCGGGGGCATCGTTGATGCCGTCACCCGCCATGGCTACAAAGCGCCCTTCCGCCTGCAGCGATTTGACCTTCTCCGCCTTCTGCTCCGGCAGGACCTCCGCCATGACGTCGTCAATCCCGAGTTTGCCCGCAACGGCCTTCGCGGTCGTAGCGCTGTCCCCGGTCAGCATGACGATGCGAATCCCTTCCTTGTGCAGGCTTTTGATGGCCTCCGCGGTCGTTTCCTTGATGGGATCCGCCACGGCCACAAGGCCGGCCGGTCGCCCGTCGATGGCCACGAACATGGCGGTTTTGCCCTCCGCACGCAGGGATTCCGCGCGCTCCGCCAGGTCGTCACTCTCGATGCCCAATTGAGTCATCAGAGCCTGATTGCCCAGCGCCACAGCCTGCCCGTTGACCTGCCCGGTCACCCCTTTGCCGGTGATGGACTCGAAACCGCTGTAGCTTGACAGCGTGACGTTCCGCGACTCGGCCCCATCCACGATGGCTTCGGCCAGGGGATGTTCGCTGCCCCGTTCGAGCGTTGCCGCCGCCCGCAGGATGTCGTTCTCGTCGAAGCCCTCCAGCGCCACCACGTCCTGCAGCCGCGGGCGACCTTCGGTCAGGGTACCGGTCTTGTCGACAATCAGGGTGTCCACATCACGCAGGGTCTGGATCGACTCGGCGTTCTTGAACAGCACGCCGACCGACGCGCCCTTGCCGCTGGCGACCATGATCGACATCGGCGTCGCCAGACCCAGGGCACAGGGGCAAGCAATGATTAAAACCGCCACCGCATTGATCAGCGCGTAGGCCATGGCGGGCTCCGGCCCCCAGACACCCCAGACGATGAACGTCACCACGGCGGCCAGGACGACGGACGGCACGAAATAGGCCGCCACCACATCGACGAGGTTCTGGATCGGCGCACGACTGCGGCTGGCTTCCGCCACCATCTGCACGATCTGCGACAGCAGCGTCTCCTGCCCCACGCGTTTGGCCTCGATCACCAGGGAACCGGTCCCGTTGATGGTCGCCCCGATCACATCACTGCCGGCGGATTTCTCCACCGGAACCGGCTCGCCCGAGATCATGGATTCGTCCACCGAAGAGCTGCCTTCCAGCACCGTGCCGTCCACCGGCACTTTCTCACCCGGCCGGACCCTGAGATGGTCGCCGGCCTGCACCTGGTCCAGGGGCACGTCGGCCTCATCGCCGTTGGCGTCAATACGCCGGGCGGTCTTGGGCGCCAGTCCCAGCAGGGCCTTGATCGCCGCGTTGGTGGAACTGCGCGCCCGCAACTCCATGACCTGCCCCAGCAGCACCAGCGCGACGATCACCGCCGCGGCTTCGTAGTAGACGGCGACCTGGCCGTTGGCGTCGCGGAACGAAGGCGGAAAAACGCCCGGCAGCAGCGTGGCGACCAGGCTGTAGACGTACGCGACGCCAACACCCAACCCGATCAGCGTGAACATGTTCGGGTTCCAGCCCTTCAGGGAGCGCCAGGCCCGCACGAAAAACGGCCAGCCGCACCACAATACAACCGGCGAGGACAGCGCCATCTCCAGCCAGATCCGGACCCCGTGGGGAATCAGCGCATTCATGTCGAAACCGGGAATCATCTGCCCCATGGCCAACAGCAAGACAATCGGCGCCAGGACGACGGCCACCTTGAAGCGCCGGGTCATGTCCTTGAGTTCCGGGTTTTCCTCGTCTTCGGCGGACACCTGCTTCGGTTCCAGGGCCATGCCGCAAATCGGACATTCACCCGGCTCGTTGCGAACGATCTCCGGATGCATGGGACACGTCCACTCGGTGCGGGTCTGTGGCGCTGCGGGTGCCGTGGGCTCCAGGGCCATTCCGCACTTCGGGCACTCGCCCGGCTCGTCGGACACGACCTCAGGGTGCATCGGGCAGGTGTACGCGGCCTCGTTACGATTCTGATTGGACGATGGCGTGCAATCCACTCTCTTGCCACCATCACCGTATCCAGTTCCATGATGAGACGAATGCATGCCATACTCCTTTATAATGTCGGACACCGATCAATGCTGGCCATCACTCTCGGCGACCAAATCGCGTAAAACACGCGCTACTGGTATGTAATCTGACTTTTCCTGACTCACTGACGATCAAAACAGGGTTATCTGAATTCAAGCTGAATAGAGTCGCTCGTTTTGATCTTTATCATCTTCAGAGAATGGTATCGGCGCCGATCTTAATGCCTACTACTCCGACTCAGCCTCCGAGTGCCATAGATTCCCAGAGATCGCCCGCTCCCATCACCAATGCCCCAGGAAAGTCTGAACCGAAACTGAATTCTCAGTCTCTATTTTCCTCGTTTAATTAAATATTTCAGTTCGGATTCAGATTTGAATGGTCTATTGGGGCTGTCGTTAAACGCCAACAGAAAGGAGCACAGCGATGAAACGACTGACAATAACCTTGTTCTTTATTCTTGTAGCCGGCAACTCCGGTTTCGCATCTGCAAAGTCCGGTGTCGCAGACCGATACAACGAGGCACGCAGCTACCCCTCGGCAGACATCAAGTCAGACTCCGCTAAGACCCTGTGCCAACAACACCGACGCCTTCATGAACAGATGTCGAAAGCCGATCCCGAACAACTCGATCAGCACATGCGTCAGATGAAAGGTGGAAAAGGCTAAATTACGCGCTCAGGTTGCGCCGCAAGATAAACGACGTCTTCTTGCACTGATGGCCGCCGGGGGGTTCCCGTTGCGGCCCTTTTTCATATCTCTAGCTGCCCTGCCACAGCTCCAGTTCCATCGCCGACGACACAGGGCGTTGGCCCGTTAACTAACCAAACCCGGGCGTTGAATTCAGAGTTTTGAATAAAAAAAACCGGACGTCTTAATGACGTCCGGTGCTCGAGCATCTTTCGTGCTACTCAATGGGTATGGCCATCCGAGAAATGATCACTTTCATTTGTGCTTTTCTCTCCCGGAGTCTCCATGTGGGCATGGTGTCCGGAGGGCTCATCCTGTCCGTGATGCCCCGCAGGTCCGTCAGCCGACGTGTCGACAGTTGGCTGCTCGGCGTGGTGGCCTGGCTCGCCGTGCGGCGCCTTCTGTTCCATCATGCTTCTCATATTGCCATGGTCGTGGTCATGGCCATCGTCGGCACCGGCCATAGCCAATTGAACCATTTCCTTATATTCCGCTTCAGACAGCTCAGGCAGTTTTTGAACAAACGCCGTCAGCTCCCACAGGTCTTCATCGGCATGGGTGTTGCCCCAAGCAGGCATACCGGTCATTTTTATCCCATTTTTGATGACCCAGAACTGTTCTGCCGGGCCAAAGTGCCCACCTTCTACAAGCGATGGTGGCATGGGATTCAGCCCCTGCCGAAGAAGCGTATTCTCCTGCCCAGGCTTTAAGTGGCAGGCCGCACAAAGCTGGTCGTAGGCTCGGGCCCCTTGGCGAATCATGTCTTCGCTGGAGAGATCCTGAGGAACGTCGATCTCATCCGCCCGGGCTTGCACCGATTTTTTCATTGTCGTATGCAGCGCCCACTTGCCGAGATCGCTATGCTCCTCAGCCGCCGTCACGTCATAGATGCCACTGTGTATGAAAGCAACCCCACTCAAAGCAAACGCTACCACCACAGCAAGACAGCCAAACAAAATGCGCATATATCCTCCCCTCTGCATAGAAATATTGTGCAAATAAAAAGCGTTTAAACAGACACGTTTGTCGAACACAGCGCATTCAAAAAACGATTTGAGCACCCACAACGGCAAACCAGTCCTCTCCGCTGTCTTCTCCGGCCAGCTTGCGTGTATCGCCGTAGACACGCTCGTTAACAATGCCGATATAAGGAGAAAACAGCCGATCAACCAGGTCGTAGCGCAAACGGGCTCCCAATTCGGTACTGCTCAGTCCCTTGCCTACTCCAATATCGCGATCCTCACTGAAGGCCACAGTCGCATCGAGACCCAAAGACAAAGACAGCCGATTGGTGAACAGCAATTCATACTCCAGATCGAGTTCCGTCGATGCCTTGCCTTTATTGCTGATGTACAGATCGGCATCAATTTCAAACCAGTACGGCGCCAGCCCCGCAATACCTAGCACACCATAGGTTCTGTTCTCGTCTTCTGGAGTGTCGGCACGAACACCCGCTTTCAGATCAAAAAAGTCGGACACCGGTGTCTGCAAAAGAAAGTGGTTTTCCAGCGATTCCAGCGTATTGTCGTCAGCTAGGTATTCCCCTTTCGTTCGCCAGCGGAATTTCAGTTCGTCAGAACCGTAGTAGGCGCTGCCATCCCAGGCTCCCAGCTCTTCATCATCATTGCTGTACCGATACTCAAGCTCTTCGAATTGCACTCCCCAGAAATACTTTGCGGTTTGGAAGTCGCGCTCCTCCGCCGAGACCAGGCCGCTGGCAACCCCACACGTCGCGGCTATAAGATACGGCAACACTCGCAGAGTCATGCATCACCTCCGGTTGCATCCGTGTATACAGCCTGCTGATCGGGCGCGCCTTCAACAATGACTTTCCGGAACATTCCCGAGGCAGCGTGAAACGAAAGGTGGCAGTGAAAAGCCCACTGTCCGGCAGCGTCGACTTCCGTCTCGGTGTAGAGCGTCGTACCCGGTTGTACGCTGACCACGTGTTTTATCGGATTCCATTGTCCTGCATCGACATCGAGGATGGACCACATGCCGTGGAGATGCATAGGGTGGGTCATCATCGTCTCGTTGACGAATTTGAACCGGACCCGTTCGCCGTACTGGAGTCTGATAGGATCGGCGTCTTCGTACTTCACACCATTGATGCTCCAGGAGTAGCGTTCCATGTTGCCGGTCAGGCGCAGCTCAATCTCCCGTGTCGGCTCGCGATCCTTGTAGAGCGGACTCTGGGCACGAAGGTCGGCGTAAGACAGGAATTTGCCGCCGTTGGCGGCTTCCGGTGCCAGACCGCTGCCCGGTGCGTAGAAGGGATCTTGCGGTTTCGCCGACTTGGCTGGAGCACTCTGCTCGGGCGCGACGTGCGTCATTCCGAGCATGCTACTGTGATCCATCCCGGCCATCGCCTGAGTGTTCGACTCGCCCTGTGACGGTTCGCTGGTGGCCGACGTGTCAGCCATGGCGCTGCTGTGGTCCATTCCCGGCATCGGCTCAGTGTGGGCCACACCATGCGACATCTCAGCGTCAGCAGGCCCGTCAGTCATGACTCCCCCATGGTCCATACCCGACATAGTGCTGTGATCCATCTCGCCCGGGTTCATGTCATGCCCCATCCCGGCGTGGTCCATGTCACCGTGATTCATCCCACCCATGCCGGCCATGTCGCTCATGGTCAGCCACGGGGTCTCGCGTAAGCCAGGCACATCGGCCTGCATGCCCTCTCGCGTGGCTAAAGTGCCGCGCGCATATCCGGTGCGGCCCATCGACTCGGCGAATATCGTGTAAGCCCGGTCTTCTCTTGGCCGGACGATGACATCGTAGGTTTCGGCCACGCCGATTCGAAATTCGTCCACAGTCACCGGCTGTACGTTGTTCCCATCGGCCTGCACAACCGTCATTTCCAGCCCGGGAATCCGGATATCGAAGTAGGTCATGGCGGACGAGTTGATAAACCGCAGACGGATACGCTCACCCGGCTGGAACAGCCCGGTCCAGTTCTGGCTGGGGCCCTTACCATTCATCAGCCCGGTAAAGCCCTGAACGTCCTCGATGTCGGCCTTCATCATGCGCATATCGCCCCACATGAGTCGGTCCTTCATCGTGTTCCGGAGGCCGTTGCGGCCGATATCCTCGAAGAAATCGCCCACGGTCAGCTGCTGACGGTTGTAGTAATCCGGCATCATTTTCAGGTTGCGCATGATGCGCTCGGCACTGTGCGGGTGCTTGTCCGTCAGCTGCACCACGTAATCGCGGTCGTAGCGGAACGGCTCGCGGCCCTCGGGCTCGATCGCAATCGCCCCATAGGCACCGTTGGGCTCCTGGAAACCGGAATGGCTGTGGAACCAGTATGTCCCGCTCTGAACGATCGGGAACCGGTAGGTGAAGGTTTCGCCTGGCTGAATCCCGGCATAGCTGATCCCCGGAACACCATCCTGCTCAAAAGGCAGAATCAGGCCGTGCCAGTGGATGGAAGTGCTCACATCCAGGTTATTGGTCACCTGGATCGTGACGTCCTCGCCTTCTTTGAAGCGGAGAACGGGGCCGGGGGAGCGACCGTTGTAGCCGATCCCCTGTTTGACGAAATCGCCGGTATCAATGGTCACCCGGTCGACGGTTAGGCTGTACTCGCCCGCCGTTGCAACGAGCGGGAAAAGTGCCACAATCAATGCACAAAAAGCACGTCGTATTGACGTCATACTTCAGTCTCCGAACCTTCAATGCTTACTGGAAGTCGATCTCGCCGACCATGCCGGCCTGATAGTGACCCGGCACGTTGCAGGCGAACTCGATCATGGCCTGATCGGCGAACTGCCAGACCATTTCACTGGTTTCTCCCGGGGCCAGCAGCAGGCTTCCTGACGTACGGGTCTTCATCGTGTGACCGTTGCCCATATCCATGGAAGCCTGCTCACGATTCAGCACGCCACCAGCAATGATCCCGTGCTCAACCATCATCTGCATCCGGTCCTGTTGGGCATCGTGCATATCGGGAGTGCCCAGACTGAACTGGTGTACCAGTGCTCCGTCATTCCTGAGCCTGAAACGAAGGGTTTCGCCCGGCTCGACGGTGATCTGCTCGGGTTCGAAGTAGTTGTCGTGAAGCACGATGTCGACGGTTCGCGAGAGATTATCTGCCATACCTTCATGACCGACTCCGCCAGCACCGGCATTATGATGTCCGCCATGCTCGTTGCCAGCCGCAGAGGCCGCCGACGCGGCACCATAGAAACCCACCGCCATGACCAACGTCAGGGCCCTAACCCGTTGTTTGCTTTTCATCTGGAAACTCCAAAGAACTTGCCGTTAAGCGGAGGGGGCCGAATGGGCTCCCTGAGGTGGGAATACTCTGCCGCGCCAAACTGAATCCATGCTGAATTTTCCGAAAAGAACATTTTCAGCCAGAATTCAGCTCTAACCGGTAACGTCCCCGACCTTTGTGCGTCACAATCGGAAGCCGAAAGAGCAGGTAAAGCCAATGCGTTTATTGCTGGTAGAAGACGACGACATGCTGGTGGAAAGCCTGATGAAATGGCTGGTCAACGCCGGCTTTGTGGTTGATCGGGTCAATTCGATTGCCCGGGCCCGAACCCTCGGCATTCAGGAAGACTATCGCGTGGCGATTCTGGATATGGGGCTGCCGGACGGCGACGGGCTTCAGGCCCTGCGTTACTGGCGGGAGCATCAACGCGACATGCCGGTGCTCATCCTGACAGCCCGGAGCGCCTGGCAGGACAAGGTCAACGGCCTCAAGGCAGGCGCCGATGACTACCTCGCCAAGCCTTTTCATGTTGAAGAGCTGATCGCGCGCATTCAGGCGCTGGTAAGGCGTTCGGAAGGACGCAGCGAGGCCCATATCCGGGTGGGCGCCTACGCGCTCGACGAAGAGCGCAAGCAGGTACAGACTCCGGACCAGCAGTGGCACGCACTCACCGGGACCGAGTACCGCATGCTGCGCTGTCTGATGAGTCGTCCGGGGCGTGTGCTGTCCAAGGACGAACTGGTCGAGCAGTTATACAGCCTCGACGACGAGCCCGCCCACAACACCATCGAAGCCTATATTCGGCGTTTGCGGAAGATCGTGGGCAAAGAAGCTATCAACACGCAACGCGGCCAGGGGTACACGTTTGATGCGCACTCGCACTAACATCTCCATCAAGGCGACGCTGCTGATCTGGCTGCTGCCCCTGATGGCGGTGTTCATGCTCATCGCCTGGCTCATTCACGGCAGCCTGCTCGACCGCATGACCCAGCGCTTCGTTCATGAACGCCTGCAGCAGGAGGCGTTGTTCCTGGAAAAGCAGATTCGCGAAGCCTACCCCGATCTCGACCCCGCCCTGGCCGCCAGCCCCTACTTCAAGGAGGTGTTCCATCACGCCTTCGCGGTGAAGATGGGGGATCAGGTCTCCGCCTCGCCAGCCAGTCTGACCAGCCCCCTGCGCGCGACGCTGGAGGAACCCAGAACCGGCTTTTTCAATCTCCGCTACGACGCGAGCGGCGCGAAGGGCCCCGGCGAACATGTCATTTACCGGAAAGCATTTTCCATTGACGGGCAGCCCGTCGTGCTGGCCGTAGCCGAAGATCTGGGCGCACTGGCGCGCAGCCAGTTTGAGCTGCATCTGTGGACCGCGTTCGTGGCGCTGGGTCTGCTAGGGCTCCTGATCGCCATGGTCTGGCTCGCGGTCAATCTGGCCCTGCGTCCGGTCCGGCATCTGCAGCACTCCCTGGAAGAGCTGCAGACGGGGAAACGGTCACGACTGGACCTGAACGCGCCCCGGGAATTCATACCGCTGACATCCCAACTGAATACATTGCTGGATCAATCGGACCGGCGACTGAAACGGTCCCGCCAGTCACTGGCCAACCTGTCCCACAGCATCAAGACGCCACTGGCGGCGATCCAGCAGGCCCTTGAAGACACCAGCACCAATCTGGATGCGAATTACCGGCACCGCCTGGCCACACGACTCCTGGACATTGACCACCAGCTCGAATCCGAAATGCGGCGAAGTCAGTTTGCAGGACCTCAGGTTGGCCAGTTCGCCCTGCCGGTTCAGCAAGCCCGCGATCTACTGTGGATGATTGGTCGCTTGTACCCGCATCTGAGCTTTGAACTACGTACGGAACTGAATGAGGACTTTACCTGGCCCGTCGAGGAAAACGACCTCAACGAAATCATGGGTAACCTGGTGGATAATGCTGGAAAATGGGCCAAATCGTGCGTGGATCTATCCATTATTCGCTCCAGTGAATCCCTCCAGATCACTGTTCGGGACGATGGCCACGGTGTGCCGGACAACGAGCTGGAAACTCTGGGGACGCGCGGCCTGAGGCTCGACGAGCAAAAGCCGGGACATGGCCTTGGGCTGGCCATCGTGCGGGATCTGATCACGCGCTACAGTGGCGATATCACCTTCGAAAACGGTCGCCGCGGTGGACTGACGGTGACCATCGTGCTGCGGGCGCCAGGGACGGGTTACGAAACAGCGGGGACGACAAAGCCGGCGGCCTGAATTCAGGGGGGCGAGACCGCCCGGTAGCGCCGCTCGGGCCGCCCCACCGTGCCGTAATTCACCTCGGCGGTGAGTTCGTCCGCACTGACCAGGTACTCCAGGTAACGACGGGCGGTGGTGCGGGACGCGCCAATCTCCTGGCCCACCGCTTCGGCGCTCCAGTCACCGGGTGCGCGCACCACGTCGCGGATCTTGTCGAGGGTGAGTGGATCGATGCCCTTGGGCAGTCGGGAGGGGTTGGCCGGTTCCGGCTCGGCGGGATGACGTGGCAGGAGCGCGTCCACCTCTTTCTGGGCGACGTCACCCAGGCTGTCGAGCGTGCTCAGGTGTTGCTGGTAACGCTGCAGGGCCGCCTGCAGGCGCTCGAACACCAGCGGTTTGAGAATGTAGTCGAAGACGCCACCGCGCAGGGCGCTGCGCAGGGTATCCACTTCCCGCGCGGCGGTGATCAGGATGACGTCGGAGGGGCTGTCGCCAGCCCGCAATTCCCGTAGAAGCTCCAGGCCCGTACCATCCGGGAAGTAGACGTCCAGCAACACCAGATCCGGTTGCAGCACGTCGATCTGGTCCCGTGCATCGGCCAGTGTGTGGGCGATGCCCGTCAGTTCGACAAAGTCGATGCGCTCTATGAAGCGGCGCTGGATTTCGGCGATCTGGCGATCGTCTTCCACGATCATCAATCGAATGGTTCTCACTGCGTGACCCCTTCGGTCTGAACCGGCGTTTTCGACAGATACAGTGTAAACCGGCTGCCGTTCGGCTGCAGGGGCTCCACCGTCACCGAGCCTCCCCAACGATCCACGAACTGCTTGACCAGATACAGGCCGATACCGTGATCGCCCTCGGCCTTGCTGCTGACGCCCCGCTCGAAGATCCGCTCGCGTTCGGCTTCCGGAATGCCCGGGCCCTGATCCTCCACCTCAAAAATCAGGTCGTGCCCCAGATCGGTCATACTCAGATGCACCACGCCGCCCTCGCCGCTCTGTTGGCGCGTGGCTTCCAGGGCGTTGTCGATCAGGTTGCCCAGCACGCTGACCAGCTGATCCCGGGGCAACTGCGGCGGCAGGTCGGCCATCTCGCTGTCCGGATCGATGACCAGTTGCAGGCCCATCTCGCGGGCCCGGTTGTATTTGCCCAGCAGACACCCGGCCAGTACCGGATCCGGCACCGCCTCCAACAGCAGATGGATCAGCGCCTGATGGTCGCTCACTTCGCTGCCGATCAACGCCAGCGCCTGTTCGTTGGCACCGATCTGGATCAGCCCGGCAATGGTGTGCAGTTTGTTGGAGTACTCGTGGGTCTGGCTGCGCAGCGTATCGGCATACTGCTGGATGCGGGTCAGCTGACGGCTTACCTGGTCCAGCTCGTCCCGCAGGCGGAAACTGGCCACCACGCCGATGATGGTGTCGCCCTGCTTGACCGGCAGGCGGTTGGCGATCATTTGCCGGCCATGCAGCCACACCTCCCGGTCGAAGGCCGGTTCGCCGGTTTCCAGCACCGACATCAGGTTGTTCTCCGGCAGCACTTCGCTGATGGGTCGCCCGGCCAGGCGCGTATCCGGCTCCAGCCCCAGGGTCTTGATGGCGGTGCGGTTGAAGGTGGTGATCACCCCGTCACGGTTGATCGCAATAATCCCCTCACGGACGGACTGCAGGGTGGCGTCCCGCTCCTGGAACAAGGCCGCGATTTCCTCCGGCTCCAGACCGAAAATGGCCTTCTTGAAGCGACCGGCAATGAGGATGGCCGCCAGCACACTGCCCAGCAGCATCAGCCCCATCACCAGATAGAGCACCATGTTATAGCGCTGGATGGTGGAGAAGACCTGATCCAGGGAATAGCCGACGGACACGATACCGATGATCTCGCCGTTACTGATATCGATGATCGGCGCCTTGCCCCGCATCGACAGCCCCAGGCTGCCGTGGGCCTTGGCGACGTAACCTTCGCCGTACTTGAGTGCGCGGGTTCCCAAATCACCGTCGTCGTCCGCCATTGAATGGCCGATACGGGCCGGATCCGGGTGAGCCAGGCGGATCGCATGGCGGTCGCCAATGACGATAAACAGCGCCTCGTTGGTGTCGGCCACCCGCTGACTCAGGGCCATCAGCGCATCGGTATCCCGCTGCTTCACACCCTCGATTACGGCGGGCATGGCCGCCACCGTCTTGGCCACCATCAGGGCCCGTTGGCCGATCTGTTCGTAGAGGGATTCACTCAGGTAATACCCGGCAAAACCACCGATCAGACCGGTCTGCAGGGCGCTGACCAGCCCCAGGATGATGATCATCCGGGTCTTGAGTTTGAGCTTGCGATAGGCAAACGGCATGTCGGACGGCGTGTTCGGTTTCTTGTCGTTGGTATTGAGGAGAATCTCCCGCGTTCCAGCCGTTCAGGTTACGTCACGTGGGCGTTTTTTTCCCGTGAACATTATGAACAAAACGTCCTTTAATGATTTTAAACGCATTACGTCCACAAACTTTTGCTATCTGCGGTCACTACCTACTCTAGTTATGGGGAGCCTCTAAACGACCCCTGAATCACCCCTGGCGTTGAACGCCCTCAAGGGCGCGCGCTAAACGCTGCATCTGCCGCGTTGCGGCTCTTGCCAAGGGCTACGGCCATTGGCGGCGAGCCATGCCTTGCATCTACAACGTATAGCGCGCGCAGGGGAGATTCAGGAATCATTCAGAGGCTCCTTGAGCCGTCCATCTTTGCCAGTCGGCAATTTAGGGAGCTGCTCCCGGACGGCCACAAAAACAAACAGAGGTGACCAAAATGCTATTCAAACGATGCCTGTCATTCGTGGCCATGGCCACGTTCAGTCTGTCTGCCCTTGCCTGGGAACCCACCGGAAAAGTTGAATGTATCGCCCCCTCGGATCCGGGCGGCGGCTGGGATTTCACCTGCCGTAGCGTTGGCAATGTCCTCCAGGACCTTGACCTGGTTCCCGGAACCGTCCAGACCACCAACATGGCCGGTGCCGGCGGTGGCGTCGCTTTCGCCCACACCATCAGTAAGCGCAATGAAGACAATACGCTGCTGGTAGCCGCTTCCACAGCCACCACGACCCGTCTGGCCCAGAAGCAATTCCCCGGCATGAATGCCGACATGGTGACCTGGGTGGGCGCACTGGGTGCCGACTACGGGGTCATTGCCGTGGGTAAGGACTCCAAATACCAGGATCTGAAGCAGTTGATGGCCGCGGTCAAGGAGAACCCGCGCTCGGTGAAGTTTGCCGGCGGCAGCGCCCGCGGCGGCTGGGACCATCTTAAAGTCCTGATCACCGCCAAGGCGGCCGGTGCGGACAAGCTGCCATCGATCCCCTACCTGTCGTACAACAATGGCGGCGAAGCCCTGACCCAGGTGGTCGGTGGCCAGGTCGATGCGTTTACCGGCGACATCTCCGAAGCGACCGGTTTCCTGAAGTCCGGCGACATCCGCATCCTGGCCGTCCTTGCAGACGAACGCCTGCCCGGCGATCTGGGTGACATCCCCACCGCCAAGGAACAGGGCATCGACGCGGTGGGTCCCAACTGGCGCGGCTTCTATATGCCGAAAGGCGCTTCCGACGAGGCCAAGGCCTACTGGACCGACGCCATCAACACGGTCTATGACAGTGACGAGTGGAAGAAGGTCATGAAGCAGAACGGCCTGATTCCGTTCCACCCGCCGGCTGGCGAGTTCGATGCCTTCGTCCACAAGCAGGTGAAGGACATCGCGGACCTCTCTCGTGAAATAGGTTTGCTGAAATGACAGCCCGCGGAGACCGGATTCTCGGTCTCGGGCTGTTCGTCCTGGCAGTCGCCTACGGCTGGGGTGCCCAACAGTGGCCCGAGCCGTTCGGCGGCGCCGAGACCGTCGGCCCGGAGACTTTCCCCACGTTGCTGTCTGTCGTGCTTGCATTGTCCAGCGTCTACCTGATCGTCAAGCCGGATCCTGATGCGCACTGGCCGGTGGGCCGCACGGCCGCAGAAATCCTGCTGGCCATTGCCATCCTGGTGGTTTACGCCTTTTTGCTCGAACCGCTGGGCTTTGTGATCTCCACCACGCTCGCCGTCGGCGCCTTGTGCTGGCGCATGGGGGCCAAACCGGTGCGGTCGCTGTTGATCGGACTGATCGCCGCCGTGGTGGTGTTCTTCCTGTTTAACTACGGGTTGGAACTGAGTCTGCCGGGCGGACTCCTGGAGTTCGAATAATGGAAACCCTTCAGTTTCTGATGGACGGCTTTGCCGTCGCCCTGACCCCGACCAACCTGATGTTTGCGCTTTTCGGCGCGTTCATTGGCACGCTGATCGGCGCCCTGCCCGGTCTCGGTCCCGCTAACGGTGTGGCCATTCTGATTCCGCTGGCCTTTACCCTGGGCCTGCCGCCGGAAACCGCGATGATCCTGCTGACGTCCGTCTATGCCGGCGCCATGTACGGCGGTCGTATTTCGTCGATCCTGCTCAACATTCCGGGCGACGAACCGGCCATGATGACCTGCCTGGACGGCTACCCCATGGCCCAGAAAGGCAAAGCTGCCGAAGCCCTGGCCATGTCGGCGATCGCCTCCTTTGCCGGCAGCCTGATCGGCACCATTGGCCTGATCCTGCTGGCTCCGGCCCTGGCCAAATTCGCGCTGACCTTCGGTCCGGCGGAATACTTCGCCCTGTTCATGCTGGCTTTCGCCACCCTCGGCGGCATTACCGGCAAGAACCCGATGAAGACCGTCATTGCCGCCGTCATCGGTCTGATGATCTCCACAGTGGGCATCGACATTGCCACCGGAACACAGCGCTACACCTTCGGCATCCTCAAGCTGTACGAAGGCATTGATTTTATCCTCGCCATCGTTGGGCTGTTTGCCATCTCCGAGTTGCTGTTCTTCATCGAAGAGCGGGCCGGCGCAGGCCGCAAGATGATCAAAGTGGGCAAACTGATGCTGCGGCCGAAGGAGATCATCGCGGCTATTCCGACCATGTTCCGCGGCGGGGTGCTGGGTTTTATCGCCGGTGTGCTACCGGGTGCGGGTGCGTCGTTGGGAAGCTTTATCAGCTACACGCTCGAGAAGCAGTACCTGGGCAAGAAAAGCCACTTCGGTGAGGGCGATCCGCGCGGCGTCGCAGCCCCCGAAGCGGGCAACAACGGCGCCTCTTCCGGTGCCCTGGTGCCCATGCTGACCCTCGGCGTACCGGGCAGCGGCACCACCGCCGTGCTGCTGGCGATGCTGATTTCCCTGAATGTGACACCCGGCCCGCTGATGTTTACGCAGAATGCGGACATCGTCTGGGGCGTGATCGCTGCCCTGTTGATCGGCAACGTGATCCTGCTGCTGCTGAACATTCCGATGGTGGGCTTCTTCGTGAAGCTGCTGTCGGTGCCGCCGATGTACCTGCTGCCGATGGTCACCATGGTGGCGTTCGTGGGCATCTATTCCATCAGCCACAGCACGTTTGACCTCTACTTCATGATCGCCTTCGGCGTGGCCGGCTACATCCTGCGCAAGCTGGAGATCCCGATGGTGCCCATCATCCTGGGCATGCTGTTGGGTCCGGAAATGGAGAAGAACCTGGGCCATGCCCTGGTCATCTCCGACGGTGACTGGAGCATTCTGTGGGCCAGCCCGCTGGCGCTGGCTCTGTGGATCGTCGCCGGCCTGGGGCTGATCCTGCCCTATATCGTCGGCCCGCTGCTGCGCAAACGCATGCGCGCGGCCATCAAGGAGGAACCGACCTCCGACTAGTTTTGTGGTGTGCTCTCTACTGATGATCTGTCATCGGTGCTTTGGGGTGTCCTGCCTGTCGGACACCCCTTTTTTGTGTCTGCCCCCTCCGATCATGCCCTTTTCGAAAGAGCGATCGTCACGTCTCGTATCTTTGTTTTCAGAGGCACTGCTCCGTACGTCACATCTGTGTGCCTGCTGTAAAATTTTGTACAAACGTCATCTTTTATTTGTCGTTATCACATACATACGACTAGTCTCTGCAATGGGATTCTGAAAACCCGTGGAGGGGCTCGCGCCATGTTTGGCATCAAGGTTCTCGATAAAAAGGAAAACGAGAAAATCAAAGAACGTCTGGATTGGCAGGACCGTTATATCCAGGCGATCAAGGACAGCAACGCCGTCATCGAATTCACCCCGGACGGCATTATCGTGGACGTCAATGACCGTTTTCTCGATGTCGTCGGCTACAGCCGTGAAGAGATTGTCGGCCGGCATCATTCCATGTTTTGCGACAAGGACTACGCCCAAAGCCAGGCCTATCGGAAGTTCTGGGACGCGCTGCGCAAAGGCGAGGCCCAGAGCGGTGAATTCCGCCGCATCGGCAAATCCGGTGACAAGGTCTGGCTGCACGCCAACTACTTTCCGGTGACCCAGAATGGCGAAACCATCCGGGTCGTGAAGTTTGCGGCCGATATCAGTAAAACCGCCAACAAACGCCATGAAGACAGCGCTGTGTTCAGTGCGTTGAATCGCTCGCTGGCCGTCATCGAGTTCTCGCCGGACGGGCGCGTCCTCGGTGCGAACGACAACTTCCTCGCTGCCACCGGCTATTCCCTGGCCGAAATCAAAGGCCAGCATCACCGGATGTTCTGCTACGAGGATTTCTACCGGGAAAATCCGGATTTCTGGAAGCAACTGGCGGCCGGTCGATTCCGCAGCGGCCAGTTCCTGCGAAAGCACCGCAGTGGCCGGGATATCTGGCTTGAAGCCACGTACAACCCGGTGGAAGACGTGGATGGCAAGGTCATCAAGGTGATCAAGTTCGCGACGGACATCACCGACAAGGTCGCGCAGACCGAATCCCTCAAGGAAATCGCCAAGGCGGTCACCGAGGCGGCCGAACTGACTATTGAACGTGCGGATTCCGGGTCCAAAGTCCTGCAGGCGGCGGTCCAGGCCACAGGACAGATCTCGACCGCGGTGAGCGAATCCTCATCGCTGGCCCAGCAGTTGATGGCCCAATCCCGGAACATTACCGACATCGTCAGCACCATCAGCGGTATTGCGGAACAGACCAACCTGCTGGCCCTCAACGCCGCCATCGAAGCCGCCCGGGCCGGCGAGCAGGGTCGCGGTTTCGCGGTGGTGGCTGACGAGGTGCGCCAACTGGCCGCCCGGGCTCAGCAATCCACGGTCCAGATTAGCGGCCTGGTGGACACCAACCACAAACTGGTTCAACAGATGACCAGTCAGATGGATGCTGCCAACGATCACGCCCAGACCGGCGCCGAACGGGTCCAGGAAGCCTCTGGAGCTTTCGATGACGTCCGGGACAGTGCCACGTCGTTGTCGCGGATTATCAATGACGGGAATCGGTAGCTACCGGTTCCCTTCAAGCCAGGAACACACCTCAGCCGCGTGATCCGCCGGTGGGAACACCGGATAGAACACTTTGGTGATTTTGCCCTTTTCGATGATCAGGGTCAGGCGCTTGATCAATACGTTGCCCTGGAATTCGAATGTGGGTAGCCGCAGGGCTTGTGCCAGTTTCAGGTCGCTGTCGCTGAGGAGTTCAAAGCCCAGCTTCAGGCGATCCGTGGCTTCCTTCTGCTCTTCCAGGGATTGCGTGCTGATGCCGAATACCGTCGCACCCAGCGCGTGCATTTCCGTCAGGTGATCGCGAAAGCCGCAGGCTTCCGGAGTGCACCCCTTGGCGCCCGGGATATCCGCCCACTCCGGTGCCGTGGGCTGGGCCGGGTTGCCGATGCGCGGGTAGAAATAGGCGACGAGGGTCCCTGTCTGGGCCGACAGATCCACGGTCTCCCCGGAGACACCCGGCAAGGCTACCGATGGCAACGCCTTGCTCCGTAAATGATCGCAGGCGCCGTCGTCCTGCGGCACGGGCAGCGTTTCTTCTGTGTTGTCTTTTGTACTCATCACCCACTCCCATTCCAAATAACGAAAAACCCGGCACGAAGCCGGGTTTCTCAGGCTCGTGAGCGGTCCCTGCCGGGATCCGCTCACTTTACGGTATACCTACTTTTTCAGCTTATAGGCAACCACATAGTCACCGATGGTCGTGCCGATGGAGCCGTGACCGCCGGCTACCTGGACCACCATCTGCTCGCCCTTGCTGTTGAGGTAGGTCATTGGCGTGGCCTGGCCGCCGGCCGGCAGGCGGGCCCGCCAGATTTCCTTGCCGGTGGCGAGATCGTAGCCGCGGATAAAGTTATCCACGGACGCCGCCATGAAGACCACACCGCCATCGGTAATCACCGGACCACCAATCCCGGGCATGCCCATCGGGATCGGCAGATGCAGCGGCGTCATGTCATAGATCGTACCGTTCTTGTGCTTCCAGGTGATTTTCCCGGTCTGCAGGTCGGTACCGGCCACATAGCCCCAGGGCGGCTGCTGGCAGGGCACGCCCAACGGCGACAGGAACGGCTTCATGTTCACCGCATAAGGGGCGCCGGCGTTTTCGTTCAGGCCCGCCTCGCCCTTGTTGGCGTTGCTCAGGTCCGCATTCTCCTTGGGCACCAGCGTTGAGGTGAACGCCAGGTAAAGCGGCATGCCGAACATGACCTGACGCTTGGGATCGACCGCAATACTGCCCCAGTTGAAGACGCCGAAGTTGCCCGGGAACACGATGGTGCCCTGCTCGGACGGCGGCGTGTACTGGCCTTCATAACGGAGTGACTTGAAGTCGATACGACAGATCATCTGGTCGATCGGCGTGGCCCCCCACATGTCCGCTTCGGTCAGCGTCGGCGGACGGAAAGTCAGTCCGGAAATCGGCTGCGTGGGCGAGGCATGATCGCCTTCGATGGTCCCTTGCGGCGCCTCCTGTTCGGAGATCGGCACGATGGGTTCGCCGGTCTTGCGGTTCAGGACATAGACGTCGCCCTGCTTGGTCGGAACCACCAGCGCCGGTTGCACGCCGTCGTCCGTTTTCAGGTCAAGCAGCGCAGGCTGGGCCGGCGTGTCCATGTCCCACAGATCGTGATGGACGAACTGCTGTACCCAGGCCACCTTGCCGGTTTCCAGGCTGAGCGCCACCACGGAAGCCGCATACTTTTCCTCCTCGGGCGTGCGGTACATGCCCAACTGGTCCGGCGTCCGGTTGCCAATCGGGAAGTAGATCAGCCCCAGATCCTCATCGGCACTGGCCACGGACCAGCTGTTGGGCGAACTCGTGGTGTAGGTTTCGCCTTCGCCGATCGGCGCGGTGTCATCCGGGTTGCCGGAGTCCCAGTTCCACTTCAGCTCGCCGGTTTTCACGTCATAGGCGCGAATGACACCGGACGGTGAATTCACCGCATAGTTATCGTTCACCGAGCCGGCCACGACAACAACCCCATTGGCGACGACGGGGGGCGAGGTGGAGTAGTAGAAACCATCCTGCTTGTACGGCATGTTGTGCATCAGATCCAGCACGCCGTCATCCGCGAAGTTGCTGCAACGGGCGCCCGTGGCCGGATCGATGGCCAGCAGGCGGGCGTCGGAGGTCGGCAGGAAAAGCTCCGCGTCGCACTGCTTGCTTTGGAAGCTTTCAGCCGGCTCACTGGAGACTTTCACATCGATGGCATCCGGATCGCCGCTGGCCGGCGGCAGGTAGGACACGCCCCGGCAGGTCTGGTGCTGGCGCATGCTTTCCGGCGGCACCTTGGCGTCATAGACCCACTGCTTCTCGCCGGTATCGGCGTTCAGGGCGACCAGCCAGTTGTGAGGCGTGCAGATATAGAGGGTGTTGCCGACTTTCAGTGGGGTTGCCTCATAGGTGGTCTCGCCCACGTCCTGGGGACCTTTGATATCCCCCGTCTCGTACTGCCAGGCCTGCTCCAGATTCTTCACGTTATCCGGCGTGATCTGGCCCAGCGGTGAGAAGCGCTGCCCCATGTTGCTGCGGCCATAGGCGTGCCAGCTGCCGTCCGGGGTCTTGCCGATGTTGGCGTCCTTCATCACCACGTCGGTGTTCAGGTTGCCATCGATACGATGCTGGTCCACCGCCATGCTGGAGACGGTGATCAGGCCAACAATGCCCCAGACCGGCAGTAAGACCATGACACCACTTTTGCCATCCCCACGGGCGGGAAACAGCAGCGGAATGGCCAGGATCAGGAACAGCCCCAGACGCGAGGCCAGCGGCCACCAGTCGTAACCGGACTCCCACAGCGCCCAGACGGCGGTGACGACCAGGAAAATGGCATAGAGGACCTGGGCCTGGCGGCGACGCTTGCGCGTCATCAGGCCCACGACGAGCAGGACAATCCCGGCCAGTGCGTAATACCAGCTCCCGCCCAGCGTAATCAGCCAGACGCCGCCGCCCAACAGCACCAGGCCGAGCAGCAGGAAGATGAGCGACAATATGATCATTCGTTCAGTCCCTTGTGATGAGGATATTCACTTTTAGCGTAGGCGTATGGCAGCAAAATTAAAGGATTTTTCCGGAGAATCCGGTTCTTTCCCGCTTGTTGAAGCCATCGAACGTTAAAAGCATGCGAGAGAAACCGACGTGTTGCCGGTCGACTGGTGGTCTGAACACCCACCAGAGGTGGCACAGGAAGGATACGGCAGGACGGACAATCGAGCCGATCTGTTAGTGTGCTAACAAAATTATCCCCGATTAAAGGAATGTCATGCCATAGCGACCACTACGGATTGCGCACTCACAGGTCAACCGGCGGTAGCGAATGGATCCAGGAAGAGAAAAAAGACAGGCGCTCAGGCCTCCAGCGCGCGGGGCATTGCAAAAAACACGGTATTCCGGCCCTGGCCCTTGGCCGAATAGAGCGCAGAATCCGCCTGCATCAGCATATCGTTGAACGACGTATGACGCTCCTCCCGGTGCACGCCACCAATGCTGGCCGACAGGTTAACAGGCTCATCGGCAATTACCCGACCTCGCTGGAAAACCCGTTCCCGGAGGCGTTCGGAGATACAACGGGCCTGCTCCTCCGTGGTCCCGGGCAGGGCCACCGCGAATTCCTCGCCACCAATACGGCCGACAATGTCGTCTTCCCGGAGCTCCTCGCGAAGGAGACGGGCCATAAACCGGAGAAGGTCATCGCCCACGCCATGTCCCCAGCGATCGTTGATCTGCTTGAAATGGTCCAGATCGATCATGAGCACCGTAAACGGCGCTCCGGCCTGTACGGCGTCACGGAAAGCGTGAGTGCCCCGGGAATAGAACGCCCTTCGATTGCAGAGCCCGGTCAGGGCATCGCTTTCAGCCAGGATGCGCAGTTGGTGCTCAGAGCGGAAGAAAGCCAGTAGCGGGAAGGTCAATGCCGTGCAATTCGCCAACAGGATGTGGCTGACCAGGATGGCTTCCAGAACCGGTGAACTGGCCAGGGGCATGCGATGCCACCCGGCATGAAATACCGTCACGACCTCCACCGCCATCAGGGCGCCGTGGGTCAGGAAGAAAAGCTGGAGCGCCCGGACAGGCAACGCACTGGCCGGCTGGATACGGCGAGTCAGACGAAAAGCCGCGATGAAAATCACCGCGGTATAGGCGGCCGTCATCAGCCTGGGGATCTGGGGATTGTCCCGATAAATCGCGAGCAACGGGACGAAGACCAGCAAGCCGAAAAACAGGCTTCGAAGGGATCGCGAGGCCGCCCGCCCCTCGACAAACTGCAGCATGCCGCACAGCACAAACAGCGGCCCCAGAACCAGCAACGTATAGGCAATCACGACGGTCAGCCACGGCCAGGGAAGGAACGCGACGGCGCCAGCCGCCAGACAGCCCGCGGCAAACACCAGGCACGACAGGCTCCAGAAGCAGAAACACAACTGCTCCCGGCGCAGCCTGTAAAGGGCCCCCATAAACACACCAATCAGGACATTGATGCCCACGGTGAGGACCAGTAACGTCGTCAAATCCAGTTTGATCACCGACTCATTGTCACCCACTTAAACAAGCGTTCAATGTAGCCTAACACTACGTGCGAACAATGCATTTTTGATTTTGTGTGCAACGGGTAAGGGAATGTTTCCGGGCCTGTTCGCTTTTTTCAGGAACAGAAGCTCGTGCTTCTGTTCCTGTCACCTTTGGCTCAATCCGGCTTTGCCATGGGCAACGGCTGCAACATGCTCACCCGATTGCCTTCCGTATCCCGGAACGAGACGTAGGCGCCGACGCCGGGAATCGCCATCGGCTCACCCAACACCTCGCCGCCGGCCTGCCGGACCTTGTCGGCGGCCAGCTGGATATCCGATACCGCAATCACGACGGACGGATACTGGTCCGGCCGATCCGGGCAACGCGGAAAGAAGCCGCCATTGATGCGCCCCGGCTCCTTGGGCCCGCAGTGGTCAGTTTCCGCCGTGGTGGCCAGCGTGTAGTTGCCCATCTCCTCACCGAGCATTTCCGTCTGCCAGCCAAAGGCCGCGGCATAAAAATCGGCCATCCGCCGCCGATCGTCATAGGGCATTTCAAAGTGAACAACAGGGTCCATCGTCGTGTCCTCCCATTTTGACCCAGGAAAACCACTGGCCTCACCGGTCAGCGGTTTCTCTCTGGTCGAATGGCCACGCGACCAATCGACAGGACTTCACACTTGATCCGGGTCAATGTCGCCGGGTGATGGAAACCGCTGACTTTTTAAGGATTTTCAGATTCATGGCCGATATCAGCCTCCCGCCATGCATTAGCCTTTAGGCGAATAGGCCTTGCATTAGAGGTCGGCGCATTCGACGATTGGCCTCTTTCCGGGTTACCCGTAACAGCCTCTCTAGTTAACTGATTTACTGAACTATTTCTCCGGCAATGTTGATCCGGAATTCTGGCACTGAGTCGTCCCCAACCGGCGGCTGCCCCAAATCATCCAAACAACGAATATCAGGAACCAACGATGAGCGCGATATTGCTACTTGTCCTGGGTCTGGGTGGAATGGCTTTGGGCTATTTCCTCTACTCCCGCTTTATTGCCAAAGTGATCTACAAGGTTGATGAGAACTTCCGGACGCCGGCCAATGAATACGAGGACGGCGTGGACTTTGTGCCCACCAACAAGTTTGTCCTTTGGGGACACCATTTCACCTCCGTGGCCGGTGCCGCCCCGATCGTCGGGCCGGCCATTGCCGTCATCTGGGGCTGGTTGCCAGCCTTCCTCTGGGTCACCATCGGTACCATCTTCTTCGCCGGTGTCCACGACTTCGGCGCCATCTGGGCCAGTGTGCGCAATAAGGCCAAATCCGTCGGTACCCTGACCGGCGAGGTGGTCGGCAAACGCGCCCGGTCGGTCTTCACGATCGTGATCTTCCTGGTTCTGCTGATGGTCAACGCCGTGTTCGGCGTGGTCATCGCCAAGCTGCTGATCAACAACCCGGGGTCCGTGGTTCCGGTCTGGGGCGCCATCGCCGTGGCGCTGGTGATCGGGCAGTTGATCTACCGGGCCAAGATGAGCCTGCCGATCGTGTCCATTCTTGGTGTGGCCGCGCTCTACTTCCTGATCTACATCGGCCCGTCCGTGCCGGTCAGCCTGCCCGAGCACATGATTGGCCTGTCCGACAACGCGGCCTGGATCCTCATCCTGTTTGCCTACGCTGCGGTGGCGTCTCTGCTGCCCGTCTGGGTTCTGCTGCAACCGCGTGACTACATCAATGGGCTGCAGCTGTTCGTCGGACTGATTGCACTCTACGCAGCGGTCCTGATTGCCAGCCCGGAAGTCGTCGCGCCCATGATCAACTTCGGCGCTCCGGAGGGCACGCCCTCGATGATTCCATTACTCTTCGTGACGATCGCCTGTGGCGCCATATCCGGCTTCCATGGCCTGGTGGCCTCGGGCACCACCTCCAAACAACTGCGCCGTGAGCCGGATGCCCGCTTCGTCGGCTACTTCGGCGCCACTGGCGAAGGCGCGTTGGCCCTGGCGGCCATTATCGCGGCAACGGCCGGGTTCTCCTCGCTGTCCGAATGGCAGTCCGTCTATACGTCCTTCGGTCAGGGCGGCGTACTGGCGTTCGTCAACGGGGGTGCGACCATCCTGAGCCAGGGCACCGGCCTGGATGCCAACGTCGCCAGCACCATGCTGACGGTCATGGCCGCGCTGTTCGCCGGCACCACCATGGACACCGGCCTGCGCCTGCAGCGCTACATCTTCCAGGAATGGGGTGAAATCTATAACGCCAAGTGGATGACCAAACCGGCACCCGCAACGCTGCTGTCTGTTGGCACCTGCCTGCTGCTGGCCTTCGGCGCCGGTGGCGCGGACGGCTCCGGCGGTCTGCTGATCTGGCCGCTGTTCGGCACCACCAACCAGCTGCTGGCCGGCCTGACCCTGCTGGTGATCACCGTGATGCTGGTGCGCCGCGGTGCCCCGACCCGCTACACGCTGATCCCGCTGGTCTTCCTGCTGGCCATGACCCTGTTTGCTCTGGTGCTGCAGCTCAAGGGCTTCTACGCCAGCGGCCAGTGGTTCCTGCTGGGCCTGGACGTGGTTGTGCTGGTCGCGGCCATACTGGTTACACTGGAATGCGTAGCGTCCCTGCGCCGCGTCAAACAGGAGCGCGCGCAGACCGAAGCGTCGTGATCCGGACGCCGGCCCTGCCCGGCCAGGAAGCCTTTCAGGGTATGGCAAAGGCTCCAGAACGTCGGTTGGGCTGACGCAGGAAGCCCAACAATAAGCGGGCATATGAAGCTCCCGTTATCACGGACGTGGTTGGAGCAGGGGCTCTCAAAAACCGGCTTGGCGACCCATGGGCTGGATGAAATGGGTCGCCAACCCGGCTTGTTGGGCTTCCTGCGTCAGCCCAACCTACGACGCTGGCCGTCGATGGTGAGGCTTTTGCAACACCGCCTGTCCTTCGGAGGACATCATGAAACAGACCCTTTCCCGCCTGAAGTATTGGTACCAACGCGCCAGCGCCGCCGGTGCCGAGTATTACAACGCGCCCTATCGCGCCGCCATCGCCCGGGCCCAACGGGACGAGGACGACCTGTTCATGCTGCTGGTCTTCGGCGAGATGATGGGCATTCCCAACCCGGCGAGCTGGTACACGCTGGAACTCCAGCCCCTGCTGCTGGAGCGCTTCCACGACTGGCACAAACGCATGGGGATGGAACGTTCCCCGCTGGACAACATGCGCTGTTGCTGAGGCACACATGCTGAATATTTCCGAACTGATGGCCGGCAAACGGCTGCTGATGGTGGGCGGCAAAGGCGGCGTCGGCAAGACGACGGTATCGGCTGCCATTGCAGTCGCCGCAGCCGATGCGGGCCGTCGGGTACTGCTGGTGTCCACCGACCCGGCCCACAGTCTGGCCGACGCCTTCAATCGCCCGATCGGTGACCAACCCACCCGGCTCTGGCCCAACCTCACCGCGCTGGAGCTGGATCCGGACACCGAAGTGGACGCCTACCTGGAGCGCGTATTCAGCCAGATGCGTCGCTATGTCGGCCCGGACCAGGTGAACGAGCTCCAGCGACAGCTGCGTCTGAGCAGCCAGTCCCCCGGCGCCCAGGAAGCGGCCCTGCTGGAGCGCATGTCACGGCTGATCGAGGACAGTGAATCGGAATACGATCTGTTGATTTTCGACACCGCTCCGACCGGTCATACCCTACGACTGTTGAGCTTGCCAGAAGTCATGGCGGCCTGGACCGACGGCCTGCTCAAGCACAACAAGCGCTCGGAAAAACTGGGCAAGGCGCTCGCGCACCTGACGCCGGGACGCAGTGTCGACAATCCCCTGAAGGATCCCACCGACAACGCGACCGAAGGCATGGATCCACGCAGCCGCGAGCTGACCGAGACCCTGCTGGCCCGCCAGCGACTGTTCCAGCGCACCCGGCGTCAGCTGACGGATGCCGAGCACACCGCCTTCCTGTTTGTGCTGACCCCGGAACGACTGCCGATCCTGGAAACCGAGCGGGCGGTCGCCTCCCTGCGTGACGCCGACGTGCCGGTTGCCGGAGCGATCATCAACCGGCTGCTACCGGAGGTGGACGACACGTCCTTCTGGGCCACCCGGCGGGAACGCCAGCAGCGTCATCTGGAAGACATCGATCAGCGTCTTGGCCAACTGGCCCAGCTGCGCATTCCCCTGTTCGAGGATGACATCGAGGGGCTGGAGGCACTTCAGGTGCTGGCCCAACACCTCACCCGCACATCACTATAAAAAACGCCCCGGGCCGATGAACCCGGGGCGTTTTCGTCTCGGCAAGCCGTGATTAATTCCCGTTGCAGGCTCCAGCCATTGCCGGCATTTGCCGGGCCGCCATCCGCGAACGCCAACGCAGGAAGAGGTTGTTCGCGATCAGCGCACTGATCACCAGGGCCGCGCCCAGCACTTCATGCAGACCGAACGCCTTGCCCTGCGCGATCCCGATGGTAAACGCCGTGACCGGTACGAAATTGATAAACAGCACCCCATTGACCGGCCCCACCATGCGGATCCCCGTATTCCAGCTCAGCACCGCCACCAGGCCCCCCATAACGATCAGATAGGCGAAGGTGGTGTGCAGGTCGACCATCTCGCTCCAGGTCGGTACCTGGATGGAACCCGCTTCCGTCAAACCCAGTGCGATGGCCGCCAGCGTGATCGAGCCCAGGGCGCAGGTCAGCGCGGTATAACGGACTGGCGACCACTGCGGAAACAGACCGCCCCCCATCGTGTAGCTCACCCAACAGGTGGCACCGGCCAGGAACAAGAGATCCCACTGGGCTTCGCCGCCGCCGAACGCCTTGGACGGATCGCCACCGGTGATCACGAGGAACACGCCGCTAAAGGCCAGCACGACCATGGCAAGGGTAAACGGCGCCGGGCGCTCGCCTTTCAGAAGCCAGGAAAGCAACACCGTAATCATCGGCATCAGCGCCATGATCACCGCACCGTGCTCCGGCTCGGCATGCTCAAGTCCGGTAAACGCCAGCAGGTTGAAGCCGGCGAAGCCCAGCGAACCCAACAGGAACAGCTTGAGCAGATGCCCTTCCGTACGCCAGGACCGGTGACCCTCCACCAGCCCGACGATCAACAGCAGGATCACCGCGACGCTCGCGTAGCGGATCAGCGTCATATAGAAAGGATCCATGACGGCCAAAGCCGGTTTGGCCACCGGGAACATGCCGCCCCAGGACATGGCGGCGGTCAGCAATAGGCCGACAGCCAGGATTGATCGTTGCATCAGTGCTCCCCCTTTGAATCTGTGGCCACCGAGTCAGTGGCCACCGTGAACCGCGAAGAAGCACGATAACCCTTTCGTGATTAAAGATAATCGGGCTAAATAGAAAACCATTATTTCTAAAAAGAGCCTAATGACATGTCGATGCACAGCCTGGAAAACATGGCGGTGTTCGCCGCGGTTGTGGAACAGGGCAGCTTTTCCGCCGCGGCGGATTGGCTGGGCCTGTCCACCCCGGTGGTCAGCAAGCGGGTCTCGGCGCTGGAGAAAGAGCTGGCTGCCCGCCTGCTGCATCGCACCACCCGCAAACTGAGCCTGACCGAGGCCGGCTCGGTGTTCTACCGGCATTGCGCCCGGATCGTTTCCGAAGCCCGCGAGGCCGGTGACGCGGTGGCCCACCTGAACGACGCGCCGCGCGGCTTACTGCGGGTCACCGCACCGATCAATTTCGGCACCTATCAACTGGCCGATGCCCTGCCCGGATTCCTGGCGCGCTATCCGGAAATCGAGGTGGAAATGGAAATGAGCGACCGCCAGGCCGACCTGGCTGCGGAAGGCTTCGACCTGGCCATCCGGTTGACCAGCCAACCGCCGGAGAACCTGGCCGCCCGTCACCTGACCGCGTCCCGCCGCACCGCCTGCGCGTCGCCCGAATACTGGGCGCGGCACGGCAAGCCAGTCGTGCCCAGCGACCTGACCCACCACAACTGCATCATCTACAGCCCCAACCCCAACTTTAACCGCTGGTACTTCAACGGACCGGGCGGGCTGGAGACCATTTCCGTCAACGGCAATTTCCGGGTCAACAACACCCAGGCGATGGTGGCGGCAGCCCTGGGCGGAGTGGGCGTGCTGATGCTGACGTCCTTCACCGTCGACCGGTATATCCGGACCGGAGCACTCGAACCGGTCCTGACGGACTACACCTCCCCCGAGACCGATGTCTACGCCCTGTACCTGCCAACGCGGCACCTGTCGACCAAGGCACGGGTGTTCATCGATTTCCTGGTGGAGCGGTATCAGGGCGCCTGAGACCGGCCAAGCTCCCGATGATCCAGGCCGGCGGACGTCAGGGCCTCGCGGATCCAGTCGACGAACAGACGGGTGCGCACCGGCAGGCGCCGGGCATGGGGATACACCACACTGACGGGTCTCGGCGGCTGCTCAAAATCAGCCAGGAGGATTCGCAGGCGCCCTTCCCGAACGTGATGGGCCACCTGATAGGACAGGAACATGCCAAAGCCGAGTCCCGACAGGCAGGCCCCGATGGCCGGAGCAATCTGGTTGCAGTCGAAATTGCCCGTCACAGACACCGTGAAAACATGCTCGCCTTCGCGGAAGGTCCAGGGCGTCCAGCGGCTGAGCACATGAACCGCATTGCCCCGCAGCAGATCCCGCGGGTGGGACGGGATGCCCTGCTTCTCCAGAAAGGCGGGCGCGGCCACCACCACGCGTCGAACCTCACCAACGCGATGGGCGATCAGCGTCGAGTCGGGCAAATGACCGATGCGCACCCCCACATCCACCTGATCTTCCAGCAGATCGATGTTGCGATCATTCAGTGACAACTGGCATCGCACCTGATCGTAGCGCTGCAAGAAGCCGGTCACCGCCGGCGCCACGTAATACTGGCCAAACAGAACCGGAGCCGTGACCCGCAACTGCCCGCTGGGCGTCGCCTGTTCCGCGGCCAGCGACGACTCCGCCTCGTCGATGCTGGACAGGATGGCCTGGCAATGCTCGAGGTAGTGCCCACCCTCGCGGGTCAGCGAAATCTTCCGGGTGGTGCGATTGAACAGTCGCACGCCCAGCTCACCCTCCAGCTCCGCCAGCCGCCGAACCACCGACGGCAGCGAGCTGCCCAGACGGCGGGCCGCTCCGGTGAGGCTGCCGGCCCGGGCGATTTCCACAAAGGTGTGCATGGCTTTGAGCTTGTCCATAAGCGCAGATTATTCCATTTCCCGGAGTAGTTAAATCAACTTAACGGCATTTATTGCGCTTTACGAAAAGCCAATACTGAGCGTGCCTTATCACCCATTCGCAAAAGGAGCCCCTTATGCCTGCCCCCGACCAGCCCATACGTTTCCATCAACATCCGCTGTCCGGACACTGTCACCGGGTCGCCCTGTTCCTCAACCTGCTGGACCTGCCCTATGACACCGTCGAAGTGGACCTGCTGAAGGGCGAGCAAAAGACCGAACCGTTCCTGGCACTCAACCCCTTCGCCCAGGTGCCGGTGATCGAGGACGGCAGCGTCGTACTGCCGGATTCCAACGCCATCCTGGTTTACCTGGCCAAGCGCTACGACACCGAAGGCTGGCTGCCGGAAGCACCGGAAGCGGCTGCCCGGGTGCAACGCTGGCTGTCCGTGGCCGCCGGCCAGTTGGTCAATGGGCCCGCGATCGCCCGGGTCAGCAACGTTTTTGGTCGAAAGGTGGATCTCGATCAGTGTGCTGCCATCGCCAATCGGTTGTTCACCCTCATGGAGAGCGAGCTAACCGGACGTGAGTGGCTGGCCGGAGACCGCCCAACCCTGGCCGATGTGGCCCTTTACAGCTACACCGCCCACGCGCCGGAAGGCGGGATTTCACTGGAACCTTACCCGAATATCCGGGCCTGGCTTGGGCGGATCGAGGCGTTACCCGGTTTCATTCCCATGCCGCGCACGGCAGTCGGACTGCAAGCGGCCGTTTCAGGATAAAAGGAGGCGCGTCATGTCCGATGTCACCCCATCCGCTTTTCATCACGGGGAGCAAACGGCCCAGGAGCGGGTCGGCGTGCGCGACAAGATGGCGCCCATCGGTCAGCGGGTTTTCCGGGATTTCATGCCGGATCAACACCGTGAGCTGTTTACCCGCCTGCCCTATCTGGTCGCCGGTACAGTGGATGATCGCGGCCAGCCCTGGGCCAGCCTGCTGTTCGGCGGCCCGGGATTCATCACCTCTCCAGACGCTCGCCACTTGCGCGTCAATGCCCGACCAACAAGCGGCGATCCGCTGACGGATGGTCTGATCGCCGGCGCCCCCGTCGGGCTGCTCGGCATCGAGCTGGAAACCCGCCGGCGCAACCGGGCCAACGGACGCCTCTCAACGTTGGACGACACGGGCTTCAGCGTGGCCATCGAGCAGAGCTTCGGGAACTGCCCGAAATACATCCAGGCCCGAAGGCCTGATCCGGCACCGCCGCGACCGACCAGCCTGAGTGCGCCGCAACGCCGTCAGGCTTCCGCTCTGGATGAGACGACCGCAGCCATCGTTCGTCGGGCCGATACGCTGTTTATCGCCTCGGCCCATCCGGCCTCTGCCGGCCCCCAGGCCGCGAATCAGGGCGTGGATGTGTCCCATCGCGGTGGGCCGCCCGGCTTCGTTCACGTGGCGGATAATGGCCAGCGTCTGATCCTGCCGGACTACGTGGGCAACTTCTTCTTCAATACACTGGGCAACCTGCTGCTGAATCCCCGGGCCGGGCTGGTCTTCCCCGATTTCGAAACCGGCGATCTGCTCTTTGTGGCCACCGACGCCCACGTCGATTGGGCGCCGGTTAACGATGAGCGGTTTCCGGGAGCCCAGCGGCTCGTGCAGTTGGCGGTCCGCGAGATCATCCATCTGGAAGCGGCCATGCCATGGTCCTGGCACGCACCGGAGCCGTCGCCCTATTTGCCGAGCATGCCCAGATACTGACGCAGGACGACCGCATTATTGTGGTCGGGATTGGCGGCGCTGTAGACAAGGGTCATCGGGTGATTCCGGGCCCGCTGGGCTAACGGGCGCAGGGTTTCCCGGTGGGCTTTGAGTTCGGCCAGGTAGGCCCGCCGGAACGCGGACCAGTCCATGTCGCCGGCGTGATAGGCCTTGCGCAGTGCATTGGATGGCGCGCTGTCCTTGAGCCATTCCCGCACCTGCAACCGCTCTTTGCTGATGCCCCTGGGCCAGAGCCGATCCACCAGAATCCGTTCGCCATCGTCCGGCTCAACCGGGTCGTAAGCGCGCTTCAGGGCTATGGCCATCGGACACCTCGCATTCAGTCGTGAGCCAGTTCCACCACCCCACCTTCGGCAGACGCGTGCTGGGCGGCGGCGATGATTTCCAGTCCAGCCAGCGCCTCACGCGGATCCACCGGCGGCGCCTCGCCTGCCAGGAAACGCTGACCCACGAGTTCATAAAAGCGGAGGTACTGACCCGGATCGTTGTCGAGGGGCTTTTCCTCGCTGCCGGCCACCAGGCGGGCCTCGCCATCCTCAACCACGTCGCGCCAGTTGGACTGGTCCGGACGCGCGCCAGCTTTGAGAGCATTTTCCTGGCCGTCCAGACCAACGCTGCAATAAGCGGCCCGGCTGCCCAGCACGCGGAAACGCACGGCACACTCCGGCGCCACGCTGCTCATCCACAGGTGCGAGCGCATGCCGTTCTCATGGGTCAGTGCAACGAAGGTGTCGTCGTCCACTTCGGCATCCGGGTAGCGGTGTTCCAGCTCCGCATAGACCGAGCGCACCGGACCGAACAGCATCAGCGCCTGGTCGATCAGGTGCGCCCCAAGATCGTAGAGCACGCCTCCGGCTTCACCGGGCGCACCGGACTGACGCCAGCCGCCCTTGGGTTCCGGCCGCCAGCGTTCAAAGCGGGATTCGAAGCGCCGGATCTCGCCCAGCTCGCCTTCGTCCCGCAACCGCTGAAGAGTGAGGAAATCGCCATCCCATCGACGATTCTGGAACACCGTCAGGAACAGGCCGAGGCGCTCCGCCTCTTCGATCAGTTCACGGGCTTCCTCGGCCGATGCGGCCAGCGGTTTGTCCACCACCACGCCCAGACCCGCATGCAGGGCCGCCATCGCCAGAGGTTTATGAGTGCGATTAGGGGAAGCCACGACCACAAGATCCAGGGTATCCGCGGCCTGCCACAGTTGGGCCGGCGTCGCGTACAGGGTGGCTTCGGGATACGTCGTCTGTGCTTCGGCGGCGCGCTCCGGATTGGAGGTCACGATGGCAGCCAGCTGCATCCCCTCGGCCGCGTCAATCAACGGCGCGTGGAAGACGGAGCCGGCCAGACCGTAGCCGATCAGGCCGACACGGATGTCTCGAGCTTGGGACATCAATCAGATTCCTTGGTTTGGAAAGCGTTGGAATTCAGGGTCAGACACGAGCCATGGCATCGGAAATGGCCAGGTCGCCCGACAGCACGTCGAAGGTCAGGTTGTCGGTGTTACCGGCCGACAGCACCTCCAGCAGGACAGCAGCCACATCCTCACGGGAAATATCACCGCTGCGGCCCAGCTTGCGACTGATCTCAACCAGCCCCGAGCCTTCGCTCAGGGTCAGCGGCCCCGGCCGAACGATGGTGTAGTTCAGGCCACTGTCGCGCAGGTGATCGTCGGCGGCTTTCTTGGCGGCGAGATAGTGCTGCAGCTTCTCAGGGCCCTTCTCGGGTTCGTCCACCCGCATACTGCTGACCATGATGAAACGCTTCACGCCGACGGCCTTGGCGGTATCGATCAAGCGGATCGCCGCATTCTGGTCCACATCGACGGTTTTGTCCGGGCCGGTATGCGGTCCCGAACCGGCGGTGAAGATCACGGCATCGCAGCCCTGCAACGCCAGGGTGCAGTCGTCTTCAAGATCACCCACGACCGCTTCGGTCGCACCGAGCTGTTCCATCAGCGGGATCTGTTCGGGATCGCGCACCAGGGCACGGGCCTCGTGCGGGCTGTTCGCCATCTTCCGGATCAGGTGCTGACCGATTTTCCCATTGGCACCGGCAATCAGAACGCGCATGTTCTCTCTCCCTGTCTTCGATGATCGGATAAACATGATCTGCGACCTTGTGGCTTCGCTTCAACCCCGGCCGGTTACAAAGATTTGCATTGTTTGAAAATTGCCCGGCGTCCAGAACCTGAGTGTGAGCGTATGATCAATTGATAATTTTTTGATCAATTCCTGTTGTGGGGAACCTTCACTCATGCTGTCACGCAAATACAAGCAGGCCATCGAGCGCCTGGAACAGGATCACCAGAACCTGGCTTCAACACTCGACGCAATCGATGATTCCGTCGCCGTCATCCAGTTTGACCCGGATGGCACAATTCGTTCCGCCAATCCTCTGTTTCTGGAGACCGTCGGTTACACCGCTGACGAAGTCGAAGGGCGTCATCACCGGCTGTTCTGCGACGACCATTATTCGCAGAGCGCCGATTACCGACACTTCTGGAACCAGCTCCAATCCGGACAAAGCCATCGTGGCCAGTTTCCCAGGCTCACCAAACAGGGCGAGCGGATCTGGCTGGATGCCACCTATTTTCCGATCAAGGATCCGCAGGGCAAGGTCAGACGAGTGCTCAAGATCGCCAGCGACATCTCCGAACAACATGAACGGATTGCCGACCAGGAAGCCGTGTTCAATGCCATCAATCGCTCGATGGCGGTGATCGAATTCACGCCGAAGGGCGACATCATCACCGCCAATGACAATTTCCTCGCGACAGTTGGCTATCGGTTGGATCAGCTGAAAGGTCGACATCATCGAATGCTTTGCCCCGACTCCTTCTATGAGCAGGAGCCCGGCTTCTGGAGCGAACTGGCCAAAGGACAGTTTCGCTCCGGCCGATTCGAGCGCGTTGCCGCAGACGGAAGCCGGATATGGCTGGAAGCGTCCTATAACCCGATTCTCGATGCCGATGGCCAGGTGCGAAAGATCATCAAGTTCGCCAGCGATATTACTGAGCGGGTCTCCCGTGGTCTTCGTACCGCGGAAGCCGCCGAACTGGCCGAGGCCACATCTCGCGACACGGTGAACAGCGCCACGGATGCCCGTCAATCCCTACAACAGTCACTGGCCACGTCGGAACAGATTCGCGAGCGCATTGAAGATACCCGACACGTGATCGAGCAGCTTAACGATCAATCCCAGAACATCGAGCGCATTGTCAGCACCATTTCCGGCATCGCCGAGCAAACCAATCTGCTGGCCCTGAATGCCGCCATCGAGGCTGCCCGGGCCGGCGATCAGGGGCGCGGGTTTGCCGTCGTGGCGGACGAAGTGCGCCAACTGGCCCGGCGAACCGGCGAGGCGACAGCGGAAATTGATCGGGTGATCCACGACAACGTGGCCCTGACCGCGCAAGTGCTCGAACGGATCGAAGAAGTGTCCGGTGTCGCCACCGAAGGCCAGAAGCAGGTACGCAGCGTCGAGGATGTGGTTGACTCAATCAACACGGCAGCCAGCCGCGTTGTTGAGGCTGTATCGGCTATTCAATCCGATTACTGATCACGCCCAAAGCGGCCAGCATCCCGAATACCAACGCGATTGCCATCCGGATCGAACAGATTAATCGTAGAGCCCCAGGGATGGGACTCGATCCTCGCATCAATCCCGTACGCCCTCACCTTCGCCAGCGCCGCATCCAGGTCAGACACATTGAAGCGCAGCTTAACGGCGCCGCTCTCGATGGGTTTACCTGCCGGTTGCGCCCGGCCTCCCGTCTCGATCATCAGGTAACTCCCCCCAAAATCCAGGCAGGCCAGGCGAAAGTCGTCTTCCTGTTTCTCGAATTGCAGAGGCAGTTCGAAGAGATCGCGGTAAAAAGCGACACAGGCGTCGAAGCGCTCCGTGTTGAGGATCATGCCGGTTTGCTCGATATCCATGACCACATCTCCAATAAAAAACCCCGGCGACCTGACGGCCAGCCGGGGTTGGTTGTTATGGGGCGCGGGTAGCGAGACAGTGACGCCGCCCGGCCCGTGGCCGCAGATCAGGCTGCGGCGTCTTCATCATCAGGAGCCGAGTTGCGGATGAGGAAGTCAAAGGCGCTCAGGGCCGCCTTGGAACCTTCTCCCATGGAAATCACAATCTGCTTGTAAGGCACCGTGGTTGCATCGCCGGCGGCAAAGACACCCGGAATCGACGTCTCCGCCCGGTCGTTGACGATGATCTCGCCGTGCTGGCTCAACTCGATGTCGCCCTTGAGCCACTCGGTGTTCGGCACCAGACCGATCTGGACAAACACACCTTCCAGCGAAATGTGGTGGCTCTCACCGGTGTTACGGTCGGTGTAATTGATGCCGTTGACCTTGCCACCCTCACCGGTCACTTCGGTGGTCTGGCCAGACGTAATGACCTCCACGTTCTTCAGGCTGCGCAGCTTCTTCTGCAGCACGTCGTCCGCACGCATTTCAGCGGCAAACTCGATCAGCGTGACGTGGCCGACAATACCAGCCAGATCGATGGCCGCTTCCACGCCGGAGTTACCGCCACCGATCACCGCCACGCGCTTGCCCTTGAACAGCGGGCCATCACAGTGCGGGCAGTAAGCCACACCCTTGTTGCGATACTCTTCTTCGCCGGGGACGCCCATCTGACGCCAGCGGGCACCGGTGGACAGCACGATGCTGCGCGCTTTCAGGGAGCCGCCGTTCGCCAGGCGTACTTCGTGCAGGCCGCCTTTCTGAGCGGCCGGGATCAGTTTCTCGGCGCGCTGCATGTTCATGATGTCCACGTCATATTCCTTGACGTGCTGCTCCATCGCAGACACCAGCTTGGGCCCCTCGGTGTACGGCACGGAAATCAGGTTTTCGATGCCCATGGTGTCGGCAACCTGACCACCAAACCGCTCAGCCGCGATACCGGTGGAGATGCCCTTGCGCGCGGCATAGATCGCCGCTGCGGAGCCCGCCGGACCGCCACCAATGACCAACACCTCGAAGGCGTCCTTCTGGTTGATCTTCTCGGCTTCTTTCTCGTCGGACTTGGTGTCCAGGCGAGCCACAATTTCTTCCAGGGTCATGCGGCCCTGCCCCCAGGACTCGCCGTTCAGGTAAACGCTGGGAACCGCCATGACTTCACGCTGCTCGACTTCGTCCTGGAACAGTGCGCCGTCGATGGCCGTGTGCTTGATCTTTGGATTCAGCACGCTCATCAGGTTCAGCGCCTGGACCACGTCCGGGCAGTTCTGGCAGGACAGGGAGAAGTAGGTCTCGAACTCGAATTCGCCATCCAGCGACTGGATCTGTTCGATCACCTCTTCGGACGCCTTGGACGGGTGTCCGCCCACCTGCAGCAGGGCCAGAACCAGCGACGTGAACTCATGCCCCATAGGAATGCCCGCGAAGCGAACGCCGATGTCGGTGCCAACCCGGTTAATGGCGAAGGACGGGCGACGGACATCCGCCTCACCGTCTTCACGCAGGCTGATCTTGTCGGACAGCGCGTCGATCTCCTGCAGCAACTCCTGCAGCTCTCTGGACTTGGCGCCGTCATCCAGCGTGGCAACGAGTTCAATCGGCTCCCGGACGTTGGCCAGGTAAGACTTCAATTGTTCCTTCAGATTGGCATCCAACATAATGGGGTTTCCCTCGCAGTATCGTGAAACTAAATGACTGAATTCGTGAAGAATCCGTTTCGAATCTGGGTTACAAGATACGGCCGCGACCAAAAGAGCTCAAATTAATTGACCTTAAATCTGCAATAGCCATTTGCTATATAAACCCGATTTTTGTGCGATCCAGATATGAGAAAGGCCCGCAGAGCGGGCCTTTCTGAGCGTTTCACCGTGAAGGGAAACTTAGATCTTGCCGACCAGGTCCAGAGACGGAGCCAGAGTCTCTTCGCCTTCTTTCCATTTGGCCGGGCAGACTTCGCCCGGATGGTTGCGGACGTACTGAGCGGCCTTGACCTTACGCAGCAGGTCGTCGGCGTCACGGCCGATGCCTTCGGCAGTAATCTCAACGGCCTGGATGATGCCGTCCGGATCGATCAGGAACGTGGCGCGGTCTGCCAGGCCCTGGCCTTCACGCATCACTCCAAAGTTGTTGGTGATGGTGCCGGTCTGGTCGCCGACCATGTAGTAGTTGATCTTGCCGATGGTCTCGGACGTATCGTGCCATGCTTTGTGAGTGAAGTGGGTGTCGGTGGACACGGAGAACACTTCAACGCCCAGCTTCTGCAGCTCGTCGTACTTGTCTGCCACGTCGCCCAGCTCGGTCGGGCACACGAAGGTGAAGTCGGCCGGATAGAAGAAGAAGATCGCCCACTTGCCTTTCACATCAGCTTCAGAGATTTCAACGAACTCGCCCTGTTTGAAGGCGGTTGCGTTGAACGGTTTGATTTCGCTGTTAACAATGCCCATTTGAAATGACTCCTTGAAAATTGACTGGAACGCGTACGGTAACGGCAAGCCGCCACCGATTTAAATTGATTATTCTAAAACAACCTATAGAGCAGCCCTATATAACCGAGAAAACGTTAGGCGTGTCATGCGTTTACGCATTCGTTTGAATCCCGGTCAAAACCCGACCGCTGGCACGGATTAAGCGGTATACCTCATCACCGGCCTGATCCAGGCGTAGTTCCCAGGATGAGCCGGAACCATGACAGCTCCACTACACTGAACTCTTCCCCAACGACGCAGTGGAGACCAGCCATGCCCCGGTCCGTGCTTATTGTTGGCGGCACGTCCGTCGACACCATCATTCATCTTGACCAGTTTCCGTCGCCCACGGCCCAGACCATCTGGCCCCACGCCAGCTACCGGGCCCTGGGCAGTACCGGCGCCGGCAAGGCCCTTAACCTGGCCGCGCTGGGCGAGTCGGTCACGCTGCACACCCTGTTGGGCGAGGATGACGAGGC
The DNA here is from genome assembly GCF_003789045.1 of Marinobacter sp. R17. Classification (NCBI taxonomy): domain Bacteria; kingdom Pseudomonadati; phylum Pseudomonadota; class Gammaproteobacteria; order Pseudomonadales; family Marinobacteraceae; genus Marinobacter; species Marinobacter sp. R17. The sequence continues at coordinate 141,637 of NZ_RHGZ01000008.1, forward strand.
CCGATTCGTCCGCGAGCAGCTCGCCCACGAACACATCCATCTGCTGACCACCATCACGCCGGAACCCACCGAACAGCACGTCAACCTGATGGACAGCCACGGCGATCGCATATCCTTTTTCGTGCAACCGCCGCCAGAACCGACTGAAGTGAACTGGGACGGCGTGCGGGTCGCCATGGACCACTGCGACGTCGTGGTCATCAACATCCTTGCCTATACCCGGCCCGTCCTGGCGATGGCCAGGGCCGCCGGCAAACCGGTCTGGATCGATCTGCACGACTACGATGGCCAGGATCCTTACCACCAAGCCTTTATCGAGGCGGCCGATGTCCTCTTCCTGTCCAGCGACCGGCTCCCGGACTATCGCCCGGTGATGGAATCCTTTATTGAGATGGGCAAATCCTTCGTGGTCTGCACCCACGGTCGCGATGGAGCAACCCTGCTCGATCGCAACGGCCAATGGCTGGAACAGCTGGTGTTCGACGTGGAGACGGTGGTGGACACCAACGGGGCCGGCGACGCCTTTTTCAGTGGGTTCCTGTACGGCTACAGCCGGGACGCCAGTCTGGCCGACTGCCTGAAACTGGCCGCCGCCTGCGGCGCGTTGTGCGTCGGCTCGGGCACCCTGGCCTCACCGCAGCTCACCGCCTCGCGACTTTACGAAACAGCCGGGCTGCACCCGTAAACGCCCATCCGAACCATCATTGACGGAAATCAACGCCTGCGCCGATCCATCGGCCTAGAGTGGGATCATCGGGCTGCGGGCTCGTTGATCCTTCAAATTCGTCAGGGAGATTCCCACGGTGACTACGGCCCAGCAAAACCTGTTACGGATTATCGGCCTGTCTGCGGCACTGACCGTTTCCGGGCTCGCTGCCGGCCACGGCTTCGACAACGATGACATGCCGGGCCGGGGCTACGGCGGCATGATGGGCATGGGCAGCCCGGGCATGATGGGCGGCTCAGGCATGATGGCGGGCCCCGGCATGATGGGAGGTGCGGGCATGATGGGTGGTCCGGGCATGATGCAGGATCCCGACGACATGGGCGGCCCGGGCATGATGTGCGGTTACGGGCGCGGTTACCGTGCATGGGGCAACCTGTCGGATGACCAGCGGACGGCCCTCCACAAAATCCAGCGCGACTTCCAGGCGCACCAGTGGGAGCGCATGCAGTCGATTCGTCAGGAGCGCTTCAACATGATGCGGGCCTATACCGCCGAGCCGGTGGACAAGACCGCCATCCTCGATGCGCAGAAGCGCATCAACGCCCTGCAGCTGGAGATGCTCGAGGAATCGCTGGACACCCAGGCCAAGGTCCGGTCTGAAATTGGCCAGGACCAATAACACGGCTCCGCGACCCGGCATCGGGGCGGCGTAGGTCCAATTCCTTACGCCGCTTTACAAGATCTGACAAAGAAATAGGTGCAGAAGCGCTATACTTGGGGGCGTCCTCCATTTTCCGGGCACGGACGGCCCGGCGTTCACCAGGCCCGACTCATGCGCTTATGCCTGCTGGCAAGTCTGCTCCTGCTGGCCCTGCCCTCGCTCGCCGACACCCAACGGGTGGTGGTTGGCGTGAACAATGCGCCGCCCTACCGGATCGTCGAGGGCAATCACTTCGGTGGCCTCTACATCGATATCTTCAACGAGATCGGCCGGCAACTGCACTGGGACATTACCTATAAGGAAGCCCCTTTCCGCCGTGTGCTCTGGCTGATGGAAAATGGCCGGGCTGACTTCATGCTGGGGCCGCTCAAGACCGATGAGCGGAACGGCTACATGGACTTCGTGGTCCAGGCCTTTCCGGCCGAGCGACGCCTGTTCTTCTTTCGCGACCCGGAAAACCGGATCACCCGCTACGCCGACCTGAAAGGCAAGACCATCGGCGTCTTGCGCAGCAGCAGCTATTTCCCGCGCTTCGACGATGACGACAGCCTGGTCAAGATTGCCGCAACCCGTTACGAAAACCTGATGCGCATGCTGGCCCAACGGCACGTGGACGTGGTGATTGCGCCAGAGCTGGTCGGGCTCTATACCGTCGAACATTTCGACATCGATGTCAGCGTGTCGCCCTACACGGTGGACGGCAAGGCCTCGTGGATTGCCATCTCCCGCAAATCCCCGCTGATGATGCAGGCCGATGCCATCCGCGACGCCATGGACACATTCCGCCAAACCCCGCGGTACCACAACCTGATCCAGAAATACCGCACCGGAGTGATCGATGCACCGGCACTGCTTCAGGTCAACAACCAGACACCGGTCGACCAGTAATCCCCCTCACCGGTCAACCATCCGAATGAACGAGCCATGCGCAAATTTGATGCATGCGATTCAACAGCTAACCTATTGAATACAGCCTCAACTCTTCGGGCGGGAAAAGGACCCTCTTCCGCCGGCTCAACGTGAGTGAACATAGGACCATCGTGATAACAGTACAGAGAGGATCTCAGCCATGTTGTCGCAAACCCTGAACCGTATTTCCGTCGGCAAGAAGCTGGTTGCCGGCTTTTTCATCCTCGTTACCCTGACCATCGTGATCTCCGTGACCAGCGCCCTGGCACTGGAGAGCTATGCCCATCGCTCTCGAGTCGTAGCCGGCGTGGGAGACATCAAGTCCGCCCTGCTGGAAGCCCGGACCCATCAGCGCAGCTTCCAGGTGCGCCGCGAATCCCAGTACATCGAAGAGGCCGGGAAAAGCGCACAGGAAGCCGCCGATATTGCCCAGGGTCTTCGCGCTGAACTGGTCGTACCCGCCGATCACGACCGCATTGAACTCATCGTCGACAACGCCACCCGCTATGAGACGCTGCTCGCGGATTACCGCAAAGCACTGGGCACCTTCGGCAGCGACGCCAGCGCCGTGGAATCCCAGTTGAACGATGTCGCCGGCGAAGCCATTGCCACCGCCATGGAACTGCGCCAGATCCAGCTTGGGCGAATGGACGCGGACTACAGCAGCGCCCTGACCACGATTATCGTCACCTCCATCGTCGCCGCCGTTGTCGCGTCACTGCTGGGCTGGGCCATGACCCGCTCCATCACCCGCCCCATCCGGGAAAGCCTGGCCATCGCTGATGCCGTGGCCGAAGGCGATCTGACCGTCGACACCAGCAGCGACCGGGGCGACGAGTTCGGCCAGCTGCTCAACGCCTTCGGGCGCATGACACGCAGTCTGCGCAAACTGGTCCGGGAGATCGACAGCGGCGCCACCAGCATTGGCTCGGCAGCCGAAGAACTCTCGACCGTCACCCAGCAAACCAGCGCCGCCGTGGAAAACCAGCGGGACAAGACCGACCAGGTGGCCACCGCCATGAACCAGATGGCCGCAACCGTCAGCGAAGTGGCCCGCAGCGCCGAGTCGGCCTTCGAGACGGCCAAGACCGCCAACGACAAATCGGCCCACGGCGACCACGCCGTCCGGGAGACCCTGGAAAACGTCGCCGACCTGAAGACCCAGATCGACAACGTCATGGAGGAAATGCTGGGCCTGCAGTCCGAGACCCAGAACATCGCCACCATCCTGGACGTCATCAAGGCCGTGGCCGAACAGACCAACCTGCTGGCCCTGAACGCCGCCATCGAGGCCGCCCGGGCCGGCGAGCATGGCCGCGGGTTTGCGGTGGTGGCCGACGAGGTGCGATCACTGGCCCGGCGCACCCAGGACTCTGCCACCGAGATCGAAACGCTCATCACCAACCTGGTCACCAGCGCCGACACCTCGAAAACCAGCATGGAGCGCGGTACGGAACTGGCCGGGCAAACGCTGGCCCGCGCCGAGTCCACCCGGGAGACCATCCACGATGTCGTGCAGTCGGTGGAGGAAATCCGTCAGTACAACCACCAGATCGCCACCGCGGCGGAACAACAGGCGGCCGTGGCCGAGGACATCAACCGCAACGTCACGGACATTCGAGAAGGTGGCGAGCAGACCGCCAGCGCCACCCAGCAGGTCTCCGCCTCCAGCACCGAACTGGCCCGCCTGGCGGAAAACCTCACGCGTCAGATCGCCCGTTTTCAGGTCTGAAAAACGGCCATACCGAAGCCACTACAACCGAGGGGGTAGTGGCTTTTCCGTATCCCGGAAAGCGACCTCTTCGGGTTTCTACGAATTGCGTTTTTTGCCCGAATCACCCAGAATTCAAAATTCCGCAACACCGCCAAATCTACCCCAAGTTACTAAAATAAAAGAAGATAAGTGTTTCTAGGTATATCCAGAAAAAACTTCGCGACCTATCATATTGTCATCCTAAACCAAACCTCCAAACGTTATTGAGAAGGAGACAATCTGATGAAAAAAGTCATGGGTGTTTACAGCAAGTGGAGAAAGAAAAGAGACTTCGCTTTCATGGTCAGCCGCATGGACGACCGCCTGCTGAAAGACGTAGGCTACTCCCGCGAACAGGCCGCGTACCGTCTGAGCCAGCCGTTCTGGAAGTTTGACTGATAGAACACGGCCCTGACGGCCAACAAAGCCTTTCGTGAGGATCACGGAAGCACCGTCCCCAGCCGGTAGATCGCAGTGTGCCGCATAAGCCACTGGATTCCGGGGACACACAAGGCCCACGATTCCACACACACCGGGCCTGTCACCATACCGGCAAAAGCGAAGAAAAACGGGGTAGGTTGAGCAGTGATGCTTTACCTGCCCCACAATAACCTCTCCTCCCCGTTCCCTGTTTCCCTCTATTTCTCACTACCGCCCAACATCATCGCCCGAGCCATGACATCAAAGACGGTGGTGGAACACGTCGAGCCCTACACGTCCGCTGACGGGTCAGATTCAGGCCACCGCGGCCGGTCTCATCAGCACGCCGGCGTCCGGCATGGACGCGTCGTTATATAAGCCATCAAAACCAAACGCCTCAAGGAGGCGCAGCCCGTCGTCAATCCGCTGGGGATCGATTTCGTTCTTCCAGGACGTCACCGGCGACGACCCGGCCTTGAAGCTGGTCTCCTGCTTGACCACACGGCTGGGGCGTTTGATCAGATCGTCGTCCAGTTTGACGTGGCAATCCTCGCCGTTGCGGATAAAGCGGAACAATCGGGAAATTTCGCCTTCGGGATCCGCATAGATCTGCTCGTAGAAGCAGACGTGGAGATCGTCCGGCGCAAACTGCTGCAGGGGCACGTAGTTGACGATAGCCCAGATCAGAACCTGATTGAGGATGAAATCACCGCGGGCGCTGGTCTGGCGGATCAGGTCTTCGTACGGCGCCAGGAAGTCTTCCCGCAACGACGGCTGGTTCAGCAGGTCCATTGGCTCATCACCCCAGAACCAGTCCCGTTTCTTGTACTTCGACGCCGCCACCGCAAACGGATTGCGGATCAGCAGCACCGGCCGCACCTGCGGAAATGCCTGGCACGCCGCGTAGCACATCAGGTTGGCGAAAATATCCTTCACCAGCAGGCCTTCGTAGACCAACGCCTTGTTGCCGAAATCGACCCGCGGATCACAGAACCCGCCGCTGAGTATCGAGCCCATCAGGTCGCGCAAACGATCGTCCATGGCGCCAGGACGGCAATATTGGTGCGGCTGCACAAAACTCGCCGCCTTCACCAGTTGCGGATGCAGGGGTTCGAACATCTCCCGGAACCGGCCATCGTGATTGACCAGGTCGGACACCCAGGTGGTGCCGCTGCGCCCGTCCCCCACAATCCACACCACATCCCGGTAATTGCCCAACGCCCGATTGGCCCGGAAAACCATACGTTTACCGAAGTTCGTCGCCTTCGTACGAAGCCTGCCCGTGTTGCTCATTGTGACCTTGCTCCCTGGTCGGAATAATGAATCAGCCCCTGGCGCCCCCTGGTGGAACGCAACGACCGGCAACCCACGGACTCCCTTCTCGGCGTTGGGCCGGGCTGTTATCACTGCTTTAATCAGTCATACCAAATCTGTGCCAACAGACAACCCCTGTCGACATGTCTTCATCGTGGCACCGTCAAACGATCCAGCCGCAGCCGCTCACGGTCATCAAACAACCGGCGGCTGCCCCAGGCCACCGCCATCACCGAACCGAATCCCGAACCGACCGTAATCGCGAACATCACCATGATCTGGTACTTCACGGCCACGCCCGGCGGGCTGCCCGCCAGGATCTGGCCGGTCATCATGCCCGGCAGGCTGACGATGCCGGCGGCGGCCATGGCATTGATGGACGGCATCATGCCGCTGCGCATGGCGTCCCGGCGAATATCGCCCACCGCCTCCCGCCAGGGCTGGCCCAGCATCAACCGGGACTCGATCACCGCGCGCTGGCGCCAGACGGTTTCCGTCAACCGATCCAGGCACAGCGCTATGCCGGTCATCGCGTTACCCAGAATCATCCCCAGCAACGGAATCGCGTACTGGGGCTCGTACCAGGGCCGGGGCCCGATCACCACCGCCAGCAGGAAAACCGTCACCGTAAACGACGAAATGAACATGGCGCCGGTACCCAGCCCAAACGCCCAGGCCCCCCGCAACCGGCGATTCTGGCGAGCCATCACCTCGCGACCGGCCACCAGCAGCATAACCACCGCCATCAGCAGGACCCAGACCGGGCTACCGGACGCAAACAACGCCTCCAGCACCAAGCCAATCAGCGACAACTGCACCGCCGTGCGCACCGCCGCGATCAGCAGGCTGCGGGTCATGCCCAGGCGTCCCAGATAAATCGTCGCCGCTAACAACAGCACCAGAATCGCCGCCAGCGCCAGCTTCCACCAGGCCAGGTCAATCACATTCATGGACGACCTCCACACCGGCTCCAACCAGCCGAACGTGACGATCTGCCACCCGGCGGATCTGCTCCGGATCGTGCGCCACCCAGAGCACCGCGATCCGGCGCTCCCGAATCCGCTCAAGGAGCCAGCGTTCGGTCGCCCGGACGCGCTCCGCATCCAGGTTGCTGGTGGGTTCATCCAGCAGCAACACATTGGGCTTCAGCACCAGCGCCCGCAACAACGCCAGACGCTGGCGCTCCCCCGTTGAAAGTCGACTCACCGACCACCCGTCAACATCCGGACCGAACCCCAGGGCGGCCAAGTCTTCAGCGGGCAAGACGCCCGGAAAATGCTCGCCGACAGAATCGAACCACCACTGGCTGTCTGCCGGCACCATCATGACGCGGCGTCGCCACAGGTGTGCCGGCATCGACGTCTGGTCTTCACCCGCCAGCCGAATGACGCCGGTGTGCGCCTCGATATCCGCCACGGCGCGCAGCAACCGGCTCTTGCCAGCGCCGGACGGCCCCGACAGGCAAACCACCTCACCCGGAGCCACGCACAACGACACCGCGCTCAGCGCACCCACGGCCACGTTTTCCAGGGCCAGACCACCCGGTTTTTCTTCCATAAAAGCAGGACGACGTTTTGTGATGGGAATCCGAGCCAGTGTAGCCAAAAAACGCCACACGGGCAGACCCTGACCGGGTAGGCCGCCGACCGTACGGCGATGATGCCACTGGTCCGTGGCGGAACGGTGACGGCGTCACGGAAAGTGCATCAAGAGAGATGACGTGGACGGTTGAAGTGGTATTATCCAGTCGGTTAATTTATGGGCAACTGACATGGCGCCCTACCCTTCGGGTCGCCAACACACCGCAATGCGCCGGGATAGCTCAGTAGGTAGAGCAGGGCATTCGTAATGCTCAGGTCGCAGGTTCGACTCCTGTTCCCGGCACCATTTCTTGGTCTGCTATTCTGTAAAGTAATATAGGTCGGTGGACGAAGCGTGCAGAAAATAATTCTGACCCGGTTTTCAGCCCGGAGAAATCGCTCCAGAGGTAGGGCAAACCAGCCCGGAATACGACGACGTGAACTCAAAGTTAGACAGTCGCGCCGAGGGATAGCAGTAACCAGGGAAGTTTTGGAAAGGTGTTTCCAGGGAAGGCCGAATTACAATGACTGAAGGTTCAAAATGCGTCGATTAGATGAATGTTTGCCGTTTGTATATGGAGTAATTATAGGAGCACTAGTTTTAAATCTTTGGTATCTTTCTGGACTTGCTGTAGAACAGAGAGTCCTACCGAAAGAATATAGCGTATTCTTAAATATTATCTTTGTTTTACTCGGTGCATTTCTAGCGTTTGCATTTCGAAGAATAGAAATTTCTCGTGATGCAAAGCGTAAAGAAGCAGCAGCTTTAAATAGATCTCTAGTCATAATGTATCGGCAAAGAGAGACCTTACAAGGACTAATAGAAATATTCGACAAAACCAAAAATTCAAGTCAAGAATATAGAGCGTTCAACACCACTGCTTTTCAACTACCAAATTACAGCTTCATTAGTCAAAATTTTGAAAGCCTGGACTTTTTAATTGAGAAGGGGAAAGCCAACAATTACCTAGACATAAGTATATCTCAAGAGAGTTTTGAGCAAGCTATTAGCAGTATAGAAGACCGATCCCACTGCCTAGAAAATGAAATATTCCCAATACTGGCAAACAAAAAAACTCCAGGCAGCAAAGCATATACCTATGAATTAATAGAAATCCTTGGATCAGCCCTTTACACAAAAACTATAAACCTAACCGATGAGATGTACCGGGTTGTTTACAAAAACAAAGAAAAAATTGAAAACGAAATCGAAAAACTATTCATAACAGCCAAAGACCTATACCCCAAAAAAAGCTTTGTATATCCAGATGATAAACCTGCACCTTCACTTCAAAAATGATACTCAGTTACGTTCAGAACATTTAACATCAAAACTCTTTACCGTACAAACCTCCCCGTTATACTTTGGTGACATAAGCCCGCCTTTCATAGACACCTCTTCGCCATCATTCCACAGTCCAAGAAAGTATGGCTCAGACGGTCTTTCCATATAACTTTTTTTGTTCAAGCCGTTTAGCAAATAGTTGTCCCTCAAAACAACTTCGTCTGATGCCTCAACAGCTTTCGCATACAGCGTCTCTACGCCGGATTTTTCGGAGAACACCTTATCTATGTAATCTACCGTAAAATCCAATTCTCCAACAGCCTGCCATTTAAAAAAACCTATACATGAAAAATCCTCAAGGTCGTCATAATATCTAAATCTATACGCGACACTGAGCAACTCCAAATACCGATCATCTAAATCCGAAAAAAAGTCGAGCCCAGCATTCTCAGCCTCATTCTTCAAAAGACTAACCTTATCGAGGTGCAGATGACTTATCGTACCAACATTTAAACCAATATTTGCTTTAACATACTTTTCTACCGAGGTACTAGATAAAATTAAACCTTGGAACAAGAAGCCTTCCAAAAGCAAATGACGAGCCGCAACATAATCTCTAAAACCGAGTTTTGATAGGTTCACCAGATCGTTTTTTGCAACAGTCTTTTTCTTCCTAGCTTTATTACTCACCTTCCCCTCTTCGCACATTTGAAAGGAACAATAATAAAACAGGGGCCGAAGCCCCTGAAAACGCAGCCATCTTCATCGTTTGATGGTTTCAACGACCGCAGTTTTTTTACGACGCCGCGCATCTGACAGCGGTATAAACCGCCCGGTACCAGCATCACGGCCTACCTTGTAGGACTTTTTCCGCTTGGAAGTCATGTTGAGTTCCTCAACAGATTGACAGAACCGGTCTGCCGCCGCGGACACCCCATGCGCCCCCTTGTATAAGCGCAATGGTGTACACGACCCAAGCAACTCCATTTATAGTTTTTGTGCATTTTTTAATCAACACTAGAACAACCACAATCCAGTAGCCAAGAGCTAGAATCAGGCAAAACCGTGATTAGGATCAAAAATTAAGAAAGTAAGAAAGATGAGAAGGGATGGTGTCAGTCCTCTCCCTGACAAGTCACACCACTGAGCAGGTGTCGCGAAGGACGCCAGCATCCATACCAGCCATTTATCGCAAGGAACGCAGATAAGTGAGGCGTATCTTACTGATTCGCCGAGACGTTTTTAGAAGCATTCTCCTGGCAGCTTGTGAGAGACCGATTACGCAGGCGTGATTCGTTCCTAGCGCAGCTTTCCCCTCTGGGGCGGTGGGATCAATAAGTCCCTGGCAACGACCCGGAAGTCTCCCTGGTACAGAACGGCGTAGACGCCCCATTAAACAGACAGCCGACAAATTTGCCCGTTTCCGGACTTCCCGGTTTTGACAGGCGTTGTGCGGTTATGGACCCCGCATCTGGTTTTTCGTAATGCCCAGGCGCAGGTCCCGGCACCACTCATTACGCGCTTAGGCCGCCGGCTCGGTCAGCAGCGGGTGCAGCAGCATGTCCATGTAATGCGCGGCGGCATGGAGGCTGTCGAAGCTGTAGAGCGTGCCCTCTCCGTCCAGCTCGATCCGGTAGACGGTGTGTTTCGGTGAAAGCTGCTCTTTGACGAGTCTGACGAACGTGTGATCTTGCAGTATGTCCTGCATAACTCACCTTTTTGACTGAAAAAACCGTACCGTCCATGGCCGTCCAGTGAGGTGCCATCCGGCACCGAATGCAACACGCCCTGACCCACAGGAGGATCGCCAGAGCAGGTGTATTGAATCGCGGTCAGATGACAGCCGTGTGAAAGCCCGTCTTTCTGGTCAGAAAAGGGCAGCAGGCGCGACGGTGAGCCGCCACGCCGGAGGGTTGCATGGGGCGTCAGAGAATGATGGTTTTGCGATCGACCAGTGAATTATCGCTGTCGTACTGCAGGAAACCGAAAAAGTCGTCCTCGACCTGCCACGCCTTGTAGCTGGTGACGAGGTTGTCGTCTTCGTCGAGGAGCTGGAAGGTTTCCTTGAGACAGGAGGGCGTTCGTTCAGGATCGAGTTCTTCCTGAAGGCGCCGTAGGTGGCAACCATGGGGGATACTGATGCACTCGCGCAGATGCTGTTCGATCATCTTTGCCTCCGGACATTGAGATGTTTCGTCTGGCGAATCGATTGCTGAGAATAATCCTTTCCGTGTTTTGTGAAAACAGGTAACAACCTGTAACAAACCGTGTCTACCCGGCACCGACGATGCCACACGCCGGATGAAGCCTGTGTTTTCGCCTGTTGGGCGCCGACAAACCGCTCTTAAATTTTTAATTCATATCGGGATAGGGGGGAGCCTTCTGGCTCCGCCCCTCCCACACCACCCGGCAAGCGGGTCCGCACCGGGCGGTTCGAGAAGTTGAGGTTTACGAGAGACGCGGCACGCCTAACCGGTCGAAGTGGGCC
>NZ_RHGZ01000009.1:0-142374 GCF_003789045.1 Marinobacter sp. R17
AGGCAAGAGGATTAGCATTCATAACGACGGCGGTGAATGGGTTTTTGTTTGGTTTTTGGCGAAAGCAAACTTAACCCGTTTTACCGCCGTCTTCCTTTTCTTTTCCCGCTAATCCGCGATGAACCAAAAAAAAGGCGTTAATCCAATCGGAATAACGCCTTTCGAGAAACAGGGCTCTGACTTGATGACCCTGGAGTTTTAAGCAACACGGAACATGGAATCCAAAGGCCTGAAGTTTCAGATTCCGAGGTGAGGTTTCCCTCACCGTCGGGATCATATTAAGGGGAGTAGGGGCGTAAGCGGATCGTCCAAAGGGCGTAGTGAGGCGAATAAATTCAAATAAAGTGTGACGTACATCACAAAATAGCCGCCTTCTCAGTCCAGCAATTCCAGCTGCCGGGCCCGTGCCAGCGCCTCCGTGCGGCTTTTGACCTGGAGCTTGCCGTAGAGGTTGCGGATGTGTGCCTTGACGGTGGTGCCGGCGACATCCATGCGCAGGGCAATGTCCTTGTTGGCCAACCCTTCATTGATCAAGGCCAGCACTTCCGTTTCCCGTGCACTTAAAGGTTCGATCAGCCCGGCTGATCCCGACGATACGGCAGCATGGGTGCCCGCAACCGGCCTACTGACGGGTAACAGGTCGAGCAGGTGATCCAGGAATGTGCCGTCCACCTGTTGTCGACTCACTTGCCGCAGCAGCGTATGCACCTGCGGGCTTTCCTCGACGAACGTCCGGTAGAGCTGCTCTCGGGCGGCCCGCTTCAAGGCCTCCGACAGCACCGACAGGGCTTCCTGCGCCTTGCCTTCGGTGGCCAGCGCATCCGCATAGACGGTCAGCACTTCGATCAGGTGCTTATGGTGTTGCCCGGTTTCCGTCGACAACCGCAAGGGCGTCAGTATGGGCGTCGCCTCGTCAGACCGGCCCAGGGCAATCAGGACACGAGCGGCGGTAATGCTGTCCTGTTCGGCGTTCAGGGGGTTGCGGAAACGGTCGGGATGGCGGGTTTCCAGCCAGGCCCGGGCCGCCTCCGTCTGACCTTGAGCCAGTTGGACGCGGGCCTTGAGCGCCGCCAGGTTGGGTGGCTCGAAGACAATGTGCTCTCGGCGGCGTTCCAGCACGGACTGGGCGTCATCAAGTGCGTTGATGGCCAGCTCGTAGTCACCGCGGGTAAAGGCCAGCCGGGCGCGGGCGTACTGGATGATCACGTGCTGGCCCGGCTCGGTGCCGTTTTCCAGGTGACTCATCAGCGGCGCCAGATGGGTGTCCGCCAGTTCCAGCTCGCCCCGTTCGCGATAGATTTCGATCAGCGTACAGTTTTGCCAGCAGGAGATCAGCTTGGGCTGCTTGGGATCCGTGTAGTGGCGATCGATCCACTTGCGGATATTGACGCAGCTTTCCAGCGCCTGTTCGATCTGGCCGCGATTGAACTGGATCCAGGCCAGCAGACCACCGCTGGAAAGCACGGTGGACGGCTTGCGCTCGATCTGACCGTGGGAAACGGCCGATTGCAGCGCTTCCTCAGCGGCCGGCAAATCGCCCCGACCGAAATAATCCAGGCCTAAGCCGTAATAGGTGACCGACTTCAAAGGGATCTGGGTGTGGTCGATATCCCGCAGCACCTGCTGGGTCAGGTCGGCGGCGCTCTTGAGGTCGCTGCGGGTGCGGGCAAGGTAGGAGCGGATCAACGCAATTTCGCTCTGTAGGGCCAGCGCGCCTTCGGCATCCGGATGCGAATCGGCGACGCGGCGATCCAGCAGGTCTTCCAGACGCTCCAGCCGCGGTTCGATGGCGTCCAGTCGATTGGCAAAGAAATGACCCCAGATCTGGAGCATCGACAGCCGAGGGCTATTCTCCACGGTGCCGTCCGGCAACTTGTCGAGCCAGTCCAGCACGGGCAGGTGAAAGCCGCCATGGATCAGGTTGTTGCCGTATTGCTCGAGCACACTGGCGAGCCAGTCCCAATCCCGTAGCTGAACCAGCTGGGCGATGGCTTCCTGGATGTGGTCGTGCTCCAGGAACCAGGTGACCGCCCGGGACTGCAGGGTCTGAATGCGCTCGGGCTGGGTCTGTTGCAGACGTTGGAACAGGGCTTCCCGGAACAGGTCGTGGTAGCGGAACCATTCATCCCGGGTGTCCAGGGGAATCAGGAACAGGTTGCGCTGGCTCAGCGATTCCAGCATGGCCTGACTGTCCGACGATTCACGGACGGTGTCACACAGGGACGCGGTCAGCCGCAGGCAGCAGGCGGTGTCCAGCAAGAATGCCGCCACGTCCTCCGGTTGCTGGTCGAGAATTTCGCTGAGGATGTAATCGTTGATTTGACGCGTCGTCTCGGGCACGGGGTTCGGAGCCGCTGCGCCCTCGTGACCCACGCCGTCGCGGTGAGAGAGCGCGCTCAACTGCATGGCCGCGACCCAGCCTTCGGTTTTCTTCCAGATCCGGCGGGCTTCCGACTGGGACAGGTCCAGCGCCATGCATTCATTAAAGAAGCGTCGGCACTCGTCCTCGGAAAAGGCCAGCAGTTGCGGATGGATGTCGTCCACCCACTGGCGGACGCGCCATTTGGCAATCGGCAGATCGGGTTCGGTGCGGGAGGCCAATACGATGGTCATCCCGGGCGGCAAATAGCCGATCAGGTAGGCCAGCTGGCGGTGGATGTCCGCGTTCTGGATCTGATGGTAGTCGTCGATGACCAGGTTGAGTCCGTCGCCGGCGCCGTCCACCAGGGCGTTGATCAGGCCGGTAATGGCCCCTTCCAGTTCATGGCTGGCGTAGGTGTTGAAAGCCTTTGGACAGGATTCCAGGCCCGCAAAACCGGCATGGATCAAGGCACCAGTGACGTATTGCCAGAAGCGTCGTGGGTCGTCGTCGTTTTCATCCAGCGACAACCAGGCGACGGGTAATGTCTGATCCGCACACCATTGATTGACCAGCGTCGTTTTCCCGAAACCGGCAGGGCCAATAACCAGATTCAGACGTTTTCCGGGGCGCCGTTGAAGGATCTGCAGCAGGCGCTCGCGGCGAACGGCTCGGGCGTCGGCGGCGGGTCTCAGGAATTTGGTGGTCAGCAACATCGGGTAAGTGCGAGTCCGATTATCTGGTGAAGCATGGGCGTCCTTGAGGCCTTCGATGAGGGGGGAGGCACCTCATTCCGGCCGGTTGTCCGCGGCGAGCCGGCCAATCGGCGGGCTGAGTTACCGATTGTCGGCTCTAACGTAGGGAAGTCAAGAGGTTGCCGGGCCGGATCGCTGCGCTCAATGACCGGTGAGACCCGGAGGACGAGTGCAAGTTCCGGCAAGGGCTCAGAAGAAGGTGTATTTCAGGCCGATGGCCATCAGGATCGCGGCCAGCGTGGACTGCAGGACCCGGTTCGGCAACTTGCGGGCAATGCGGGTGCCGATCTGGATGGCCGGGATGGAGCCGATCAGCAGCGCGCCCAGCAACTGCCAGTCGATGTTGCCCAACTGCCAATGGCCCATGCCGGCAATAAACGTCAGCGGTACCGCATAGGCGAGGTCCGTACCGACGATGCGGACACCGGTCAGTCGGGGATAGAGCATCATCAGGATGGCGGTACCGAAGGCGCCAGCGCCAACGGACGACAGGGTCACGGCGACGCCCAGGAAAACGCCTGCGAGGGTCGTCAGCCCGTTGCGGTGGCGTACCAGGAAGCTGTCATCGGCTTCGATGTTGCGATGGCGCAGGATCCAGGGGCGGAAAATCAGGACCACCGAGGTCAGGATCAGCATCGTCCCGAGCATGGACACCAGCAGGTTGCGGTAGTCTTCCGGATTCGTGAAGAAGTGCGACAGGATCACGATCGACAGCAGAGAAGCCGGCACACAACCCAGCAGCAACCGACGCACGATCGGCCATTCGATGGTCTTCTGCCGGTGATGGGTAAAGACGCCGGTGCCCTTGGTAATGGCGGCGTAGATGAGATCGGTGCCGATCGCGATGTGGGGTGGGAAACCGAACATCAGCAGCAGGGGCGTCATCAGAGACCCGCCACCAACGCCGGTGAGGCCGACGGCTAGACCGACACCCGCACCCGCAAGAATATAAAAGACGATATCCATAAATTTTGATCTACACTGAAATCCGTGAGCCGTCGAAATACCAGCAGAACCGGCAGCGCTGGTGGCCTGAATAAACCGCGATAATAAATGGGAAAAGTCGCCGCCGGTAAATCCATTGCAGCCAGAGGTTTCCAACTGTAGACCTTTGGATCTATTCTTAAAAAGAATTATTACTTATATTTTTATGCGAATAATAACGACGATGGAGCGAGACGGTCGATGAAATTACAGCAGCTGCGCTACATCTGGGAGGTGGCGCATCATGATCTGAATGTGTCCGCAACGGCCCAGAGCCTGTTTACTTCACAGCCCGGTATCTCCAAACAGATCCGTCTGCTTGAGGATGAGCTGGGCGTGGAAGTCTTTGCCCGCAGCGGCAAACACCTGACGCGCATCACCCCGGGCGGTGAAACCATCATCCGTGAAGCCGGGGAAATCCTGCGACGGGTGGAAGGCATCAAGAAGATCGCCCAGGAGTTCAGCAACCAGCGCAAAGGCGACCTGAGCATTGCGACCACGCATACCCAGGCCCGTTATGCCTTGCCGCCGGTGATCCGCGGCTTTATCGAGTCCTTTCCCGAAGTGTCCCTGCACATGCACCAGGGGACGCCCATGCAGATCTCGGAAATGGCCGCCAACGGGGCCGTGGATTTTGCCATTGCCACGGAAGCGCTGGAGCTGTTCAATGATCTGATCATGATGCCGTGCTACCGCTGGAACCGGAGCATTATCGTGCCCCGGGACCATCCGCTGACCCAGTGCCGGCCGTTGACGCTGGAAGCGGTCGCGGAATACCCGATCGTGACCTACGTGTTCGGCTTTACCGGTCGTTCGCGCCTGGACGAAGCCTTCCAGACGCGGGGGTTGACCCCGAAGGTTGTCTTCACCGCGGCGGATGCGGATGTGATCAAGACCTACGTCCGGCTCGGTCTGGGCGTTGGCATCATCGCCAGCATGGCCTTCGATGAGAAAACGGACAGCGACCTGGTGGCCCTCGACGCCCGGGACCTGTTTGCGCCCAGCATCACCAAGATCGGTTTCCGCAAGGGCACCTTCCTGCGGGGGTACATGTACGATTTCATCGAGCGCTTCGCGCCGCACCTGACCCGGGAGATGGTGGACGAGGCGACGCACCAGTCGAGTCGTGCGGATGTGGAGGCGTTGTTCGAAGGGATTGAGCTACCAACGCACTAGCCGTTGGCAATGGTTCAAACAAAGAAGGCGGGGTTACATTCCCGCCTTCTTTCGTTAAACGCGCCAGAGAAGGAGGATTGCGATTACTTGGCGCTGGTAATCAGGTTGCCCGCGTGCAGACCGCATTCCTTGTGGGTGGCTTCTTCCCACCACCAGCGACCTTCGCGTTCATGCTGGCCAGGCAGCACCGCGCGGGTGCAGGGCTGGCAACCAATACTGACGAACCCTTTCTCGTGCAATTCGTTGTAGGGCGCTTCCGTCATGCGGATGTAGTCCCACACGTCCTTGGACGTCCAGTTGGCCAGCGGATTGAATTTAACCAGCTGTTTTTCCGGGGTGGAGAACGCATCGTCAATTTGCACTACCGGTACATCGTTACGCGTGCCCGGGCTCTGGTCCTTGCGCTGTCCGGTGATCCAGGCATCCACGGTAGCCAGCTTGCGGCGCAGCGGATTGACCTTACGAATGCCGCAGCATTCCTTGTGGCCATCCTCGTAGAAGCTGAACAGGCCCTTCTTGGAAACCAGTTCCTCCACTTCGGCCGCGTCGGGGAAGAGGATCTCGATATCGATGTTGTAGTGCTTGCGCACCTTTTCGATAAACGCATAGGTCTCGGCATGGAGCCGGCCGGTGTCCAGCGTGAACACCTTCAGGTTATCGGTCAGCTTGCTGGCCAGCTCAATCAGCACCACGTCTTCAGCCCCGCTGAAGGACACAGCGATCGAATCGTAGCTCCCCAGCGCGTGCTTCAGGATAGCGCGCGGTGATTGGTCGCTCAGTCTCTCATTCAGTTCTTTTATGGATTCCATCATAGTTATCGTGTCAGTAGATGTGCCAAGAACATACCACCAGGGCCGGTCAATCAAAAGTAACCAGCTTTCATAAGGTTATATCCGCGATGCAATTCCTGTCGCATTTTCATATGATAGGGCCCGCTCCGGTGCCGGATGTTGATGAGTCGAAGGTGCGTCGGAAGTAACCGTTTTGAACCGTAGCCCGTGATGGGCTGATGACCGAATTGAAAGAGGAGTGTCTTGTGGAGCTTGCCTGCCTGGATCTTGAAGGGGTGCTGATCCCCGAAATCTGGATCGCCTTCGCCGAAAAAACCGGCATCGAAGAACTGAAGGCGACCACCCGGGACATTCCCGATTACGACGTGCTCATGCAACAGCGCCTGCGCCTGCTGGATCAGCACGGCTACGGCCTGCCGGAAATCCAGGAAGTCATCGGCACCCTCGATCCGCTACCGGGCGCGCGTGAGTTCGTCGATTGGCTACGTGAGCGTTTCCAACTGGTGATCCTCTCCGACACCTTCTATGAATTCGCCATGCCGCTGATGGCCAAGCTGGGTCATCCGACGCTGCTGTGTCACAAGCTGGAAGTGGACGACAAAGGCCGGATCACAGATTACCTGCTGCGCCAGAAAGATCCCAAACGCCAGTCCGTGCGGGCGTTCCAGCTCCTGAACTACCGAGTGATCGCAGCGGGTGATTCCTACAACGACACCACCATGCTGAAGCAGGCGGAAGCCGGCATCCTGTTCCACGCGCCGCAGAACGTGATCGACGAGTTCCCGCAGTTCCCGGCCGTCCATAACTACGACGACCTGCGCGAGAAGTTCCTGGAACTGAGCGAGCGCTACTGAGTTCGCTTAGAGATTTTCCAGCGTCTGCATCAGGCGCTGGACCTTGGTAACTGACTCCGCAAACTCGTCCGTCGGGTCGGAGTCAGCCACAATCCCACCGCCACCCCAGCAACTGATCCGACCATCGGGCTCAGCCAACAGCGTGCGGATCGCAATGTTGCTGTCCAGCGTTCCGTCATTCCCGATCGAAAACACACTGCCGCAGTAAGGGCCGCGCGCGCTCGGTTCCAGTTCGTCGATGATTTCCATGGCACGGCGTTTGGGTGCACCGGTAATCGAACCGCCTGGAAACGCGGAGAGCAGGGCATCGAAGGCGAGCGTGCCTGGTTTCAATTCGCCGGTAACAGTGCTGACCAGTTGATGGACGTTGCGGAAGCTTTCGATCTCAAACAGCTTCGGGACCCGAACGGAGTGGGGCGCGCAGAAGCGGGAGAGGTCGTTGCGGATCAGGTCGACAATCATCAGGTTCTCGGCACGGTCCTTTTTGCTGGCCGCCAATTCATCCCGGTGACGGGTATCTTCCTGCGCCGACTCTCCGCGAGGGCGTGTTCCCTTGATGGGCTTGCTCTCAACCTGCCCGTCGCGAATCTTCAGGTAGCGTTCGGGCGAAATACTGAGCACCTGATAACGCCCCGTATCGACATAGGCCGCGTGCGGAACGGGAATGGCCTGCAGCAAGGTTTGATAGGCCGCAAACGGTTGCCCTTCAAAAGCCGCCGTGAACTGCTGCGCGTAGTTGACCTGGTAGCAATCGCCGGCGTGTATGTATTCGAGTATGCGTTTGATCGCGTTGGAGTAAGTTGCCGGATTTTGTTGCGGGGTAAAGGGCGCGTTCAATTTAAACTCGGGTTCAGCCCGATTCGCAGGTAATTGCCCTTCAAGAATGGGTTGCAACTGCTCAAGTGTCTTGGCGGAACATTGGCGATCCATCAGCAGCGTTGCCGGTTCATCAGTGTGTGCCGGGAGATTCAACGCCCAGTCGTAGCAGCCCACCCAGCCTGTATCGGGCAGAGAATCGGACCGTTGTCGAGCGCGAAACCCCGGCACGGTCATAACACCCGCATCGTAATTCAAAACGCCAACCAGTCCGCCGCTGAAACCGTCTGTAACAGCTTCCTGTTCTTTACCGCTGGAAAAGTCGGCTTCCGTTTGGCGGATTTCACCGACAACGTCTGTCCAGGCTTTCGGATCCCGGGGCAACACCCAGCTCCTGATTGGCCACGCAGATATAAAGGAAGAACCATCCGGCCGGGCAACGTGACAGAAGCCCGCCTGGGTTGAGAAGTGATTCACCCAAAGTGCCGCATGTTTGGCAGAAACTGTAAATGCTTTGGGGGATGATGGCACGCTGAACCTGTCGTAAGTGGAGACCATGTATGAGCAAGAATCCGCGAGTATATCGCAGTGGCTTCTGTGTTTTCCCCCGCAGCAGCAAACTCGTTCGCTATTTTTTTCTAAAATCTATAGTTCTCTTTTTATTGGCATTGGTGAGTTTCTCAAGTGGTGCTAATGCCACTGAGCAGAGGGCAAACCTTTCCGACGAGCAAATGAAAGGCTTCATTCAGGATCAGTTCGAGGCAATGTATGACAAAGCGCTAAAAAATGTAGCTCCTCGTCTAGAGAACGGTGAGTCTGTAAAGGCATTTGCGGTAGTCGCTGACAAGGCTAGCAATATGCGCATAGTGAGAATCAAACAAATTGAAGAGATGCCGCCTGCTATGGCGCTGGAAGTCATGCGCCGCAGCCTCCGCGTTTTAGTAGGTAAGGGCGACGTGGGTGCGACCTGCCTAGTTTACATCGCCGACAACCCGAACAAAGATTCAAATGCAAAGTACGTCCTCGTGGCCGAAATGGAGCATATCTTTGGGCCGACGCTGGCCCAGATCACCCCATACACGGATATTGACGGAAATACGAAATTTGGAGAGCCAGTCGTGGTTGAGTCAAAGCCATCAATCTTTAGGTATAAAAAAGAAGACGGAAAAGCGGGCAACGATGCGGGTCAACAAAAGTCATCTGAGAATTATTGAAATGTCCGACAATATGATTATCTAGACTGTGAATGTGGTCACGGAAGACTCAGTCCATCCCAACTAAATTGGCAACTGTGCGGAAACAAAACGAAACAATCCGCATTGGAACAACAACAATTTTCCGTTAAGGAGAACACTATGAAAGGCCTGAAGAAACTTGTACTTGCGACAGCTGTAGCTGCCGCCCCTTTCGCCGCTCAAGCAGAGCTGAAAGCCATGAACGACGGCGCTATGGGTAACGTCACCGGTCAGGCCGGTGTAAGTATCGAACTTCAAACTGAGGTCAGTGTTGGCGAATTCCGCTACACAGACGAAGGTACCTTTGCGGTAAGCGGTATCCAAATTGGTGGTGCATCTTACGATGCGACAAGTGGTGTCAGTCAGGGCTCAGTGACTGGCGCTCTTGATGATCTGTTGATCGATATCGACGTTGAAGCTGATGGCGACGCTGTGATTGACGTCCATAGTGTCAGTGGCTTGCCGATCGACTACGGTGTCGCGGTCAACGAAGTGTGGCTGGACGCAGACCAGCTCGGCGCACGTGCTGAAAGTGATACTTCTACATTGCTGGCCAGTAACATCAGCATGACGGGTGACCTTGGTCAGCTGAAAATGCGCGTCGACACTTTGACTGACGATTTGCAGATTGGTCTGGCGTTCAATATCCGTGATATGGATATGGACATCGACTTCTTGGGTGTTGGCATTCGTGATATGAAATTGATGGGTGCTACTTATTTCGAGTCCGGCGCTGGAAGCACGGCTTTTGACCCTGCAGCATCTGATCCTACTGCTGAATTCAATCGTGTCTTCGCTCAGGCTCAGATCAATATCGGTAAGGGTGCAAACGCTGCCGGCACTGATGCGCTGGCGATCAGCATCCCGAGCTTTGTTGCAGATATCGAAGTAGGCCAGACCCTCATCGGTGGTACCAATATCGGTGAAATTCAGTTGGATAACCTGCAACTGACGAATACCAGCATGGTTGTATACGGTCATTAAACAGACCTAAGACTCTGGTACGAAAAACGCCCCGGTCAACATGCCCGGGGCGTTTTTTTGACTACCGATAAAGCTATGTTGAAGCTAATAGGCGAATGCTTATGACAGTGAACAGAAAACAATGTAAAGAATGGTTGATTAGAGATTAGTCAGCCCGGGGCCCAATAACTACTGCGCATCCGGCACTGGAATAGAAAGATCAAACCCACCCCCAGCCCGCGGCGTCAGCACAATCCCCGCCTCATTAATCGACTGCGGCACCTGAATCTGATCCACACCTGGCACGTTACCAATCGAGAAATTTACGTTCTCCCCATCGAAACCCAGGCTGAGCTGATCGTTCAGGAAGCTTTGCGTGAAGGGCTCATCCGGAATCTGTACCTGGCGGCCATAAACAAGCGTCGGAACGGACGGAATGATGTAAGGTGCCGGCTGTGTCTTTTCCACCTGGTCCAGGGGAAAGAGCAGGGTGCGGCGAATAAATTCCTGCTCGGCGTTGGCCAGGGCCGTTTCTTCATCCTCATCACGGGTTTTGCGCATGATGTAGGCTTCGGCCTGTTCATCGGATTCGAGGATGGCCGGTTCGCCCGGGGAAATGGTGAGCGAGCGGATCACCCGCTGTTTCTCTTCCTCGGATTTCTGCCGGGCCCGCGGTACGACGATAATCGCGGAATCCTCGATGTACGTATCCACCATCTCGTCGGAGGTCATGGACTCGACGCCAGCCCAGGCAGGCAGCGTCACGGCGCCGGCAACGGCGGTCGCCAATAGTGTGCGGGTTAACATTGCGGGCTCCTCTGGGGAGAAACAGGACGTCCTCTGGTAGAGTATTTGAGGTGGAACGGGTGTTTTCAAGCGGTTTTTGGTGAATATGTGACCACGTTTGTGCTGCGGAGCCGGGATTTCTGAGCGAATGATAAAAAGTCTACGACAACGCTGGCGCCGCTGGGTGAATCGTCGGATTCCCCGGGCGGACGAGCAGACGTTCACCCAGAACAACATCTTTATCCTGCCCTCCGGTGCCGGCGTGGTGTTCGGCGCGTTGCTGGTCATCATGCTGCTGACCGGCATCAACTATCAGAACAGCCTGATTTACCTGCTGACGTTCGTGCTTGGGGCCATTTTCGTGGCGGCCATGCACCAGACCCATCGCAATCTGGCGGGCATTCAGTTGGCTTTGGTCAGCGCTGGCGAAGCCTATCCGGGCAGCCTGATCGTTTTCCGTCTGCGAGCCAGCGCTAAGCAGCAGTCGTTCAGCGTTCTTTTGCAATCGGATCCGGCATCGCCTGTCCGCATCGATGTCGGGCCGGATGGCCCCGTGGAATTTGAGTTGACCGCCACCGCCCGTCGGCGCGGACCGGTGTTGTTGCCGGATATCCGTGTGGAGACCCGGTTCCCATTCGGGCTGCTGACCGCCTGGTCCTGGATGCGTCTGCACAGTCCGGGCCTGTGTTATCCGAAGCCGGTAACGCCCCCTTACGATGCCGGGGGCGATGACGAAGGCGACACGGCACAATCAAAAAAGGCCGCCGACCCGGACCATGCGGATATCCGCCCCTGGCGTCAGGGCGATCTGAGTCAACGGGTACTCTGGAAGCGCTATGCCCGCACCGGGGATATGGTGATTGCGGAATGGGAAGGCGAGCAGGGCAATCCGGTGTGGCTGGACTTCGACGCCTTTCCCGGCGCGGACCGGGAGCTGCGACTGAGTTATCTGGCCGCCCTGGTGGAAGCTCGCAGTCATACCCATCAGCCCTACGGATTGCGGTTGCCGGGGTTAAAGATTGATCCGGATGCGGGACCGGTACACCGACAGCAGTGCCTGCATGCGCTGGGTACTTTTGGCTTCGAAATCCCGGCAACCCGTGTGGATTCCGGTGCTTCCGGCAGCGCCCAATACGCTGGAGGCGCCGCATGACAGAGGCGTCGTCAAAAAGCACCATTCCTTCCAAGGCGCTGGTCTGGTTACTGGTGAGTTTTGGGTTGCTGCTGATTCCGCAATGGGATCGTTTGCCGCCCTGGCTGATCGCCGCCTGTTCGGTATTGGCGCTCTGGCGCTGGCTTGGGCAAAGCGGCCGGCTCAGCCTCCCGGGCCGGTGGTTACGGTTGGTGATCATGCTGGGCCTGATAGGGGCCTACGTGGCCACGGTTCATGGACGATTCACGGTCGAGACGGCGGCGTCTTTCTTTGTATTGGCGGTCGGCCTCAAGTGGCTGGAAACCCGGACACCCCGGGATTTCTACGTCCTGTTCTTTATTCTCTGCTATCTGGCCGCGGTGAATTTCCTGTTCCAGCAGGGCGTGTTCTGGTCGGTGCTTAACCTGGCCGCCACCTTTGTTCTGCTCGTCGGCTTGCAGGTCCTGAACGCGCCGCAGGCACCGAACGCCCTGAAGGCCGGCTGGAAGCGCCTTGGCGGTTTGCTGCTGAAAACGCTGCCGCTGGTCGTCCTGTTATTCATCTTTTTTCCCCGCATGGCGCCCCTGTGGAGTGTGCCTTTGGTGTCCGGACAGGCGAAGACGGGCCTCTCGGATCAGATGGAGCCCGGGAGCATCTCCAGTCTGGCGCAGAGTAGCGAGCGGGCTTTCCGCGTGACCTTCGGCGGGGTGATGCCGCCGCCGCGGGAGCGCTATTGGCGCGCCCTGATCCTGGACCGATTCGATGGCGGGAAGTGGGAGCAGTGGCAGCCGGACGCCCGTCAGCCAGCGGGTCGCGTGCTGTCCGATGGCGGCGTCGGAGCGCTCAAGCCGAATGAGTACGACATTCTGATGGAGCCGACCTACCAGCGCTGGGCGTTTGCGCTGGACGATTCCCGGGCGGTTTCCCGGAACGTGGAGGAGACCGCCAATGGACTGTTCCGTTTCCGTCGTCCGGCGGATACGGCCGTGCGCTACCGGTTGGCGCGGACGGACCCGGAATCCGATGTGCAAGCGCTGTCCCAGCTCGATCGACAGCGCTACCTGCACCTGCCGCCGCAGGGTAATCCTCGGGCGCGCGCATTGGCGCAATCGTTACGTCAGGAGCACGATTCGGATCGGGGTTTCGTAAACGCCATCTTGCAGCGATTCCGAAATCAGGCCTACTTCTACACGCTAAGACCACCCAAAATGCCGGAAAACAGCATTGATACGCTGTTGTTCGAGGCCAAGCGGGGTTTCTGTGCGCACTACGCGTCGGCTACGGCCTTCCTGCTGCGGGCGGCGGGCATTCCGGCGCGCATTGTTATGGGCTACCAGGGCGGCAGTCCCGGCGAGGATGGCCGGTATCTGATCGTTCGCCAGTACGATGCCCACGCCTGGGTGGAAGCGTGGCTGCCGGATCGGGGCTGGGTCCGGGTGGATCCTACCGCGGCGATCTCGCCGGCGCGCATCGAGTCCGGCCTGCGCGAAGCCGTCGCCGATGAAGGATCCTTCCTGGAGAATGAGTGGGTGTCACCGGCCAAATACGGCGATATCGCCCTGGTTCAATGGATGTCCCTGAAGCTGGATGCCATCAACTACCAGTGGCAGCGCTGGGTGGTGGGCTACCAGGGGCAGACCCAGATGAACTTGATGTCCCATTTGCCGGGCAACCTGTCGCTGCGGGATCTGGGGTATCTGTCTGCCGGGTTGGTGGGCGTGGCGGTGTTGCTGGCGGCTGCGTGGTCACTCTGGCGCCAGCGCAGTGGCCAATCAGCGGATCCGGTGCAGCGGCTGTTCAACGACTGGCTCCGGCTGTTGAGGCGCCAGGGCATGGAGCCCCGGCCCGCCCGGACGCCTCTTGAGCTGGCAGCACAAGCGGCCAAAGCGGACCCGGAACGCGCCCGCATGCATCTGGCTTTTGCCCGGGCGGTCAACAATCACTATTATGGCTCGGGTTCATTCACTCCCGAAGATCGGCGCCGGTTGCGTTTCCTGTTGCGGCAGTTGCGGCGCTGATGCTGATCTCTTATTGCGGAACTGGTCGGAGAATGCCTTGTCCTCGTCGATAACCTCCATGCCCTGGCTGACAGATGCCTGGTCCCGGCTGGCCGAGCGCTGGCTCAGCGGACGTCTGCCCCATGCAATCCTGCTGGAGGGGCCGGACGGCATTGGCAAAGCGGTGTTCGCCCGGGATCTGGCGCAACGATTGGTCTGCGAAGGCGCCGGCGAGGCAATCCAGGCTTGTGGGCACTGCAAGCAATGTGAGCTGGTCGCTGCCGGCACCCATCCGGACATCCGCACCTACCAGCCGGAAGATTCCAAGGTCATCAAGGTGGATCAGGTGAGGGCGCTGGGCGAGTTCGCGGTGGCCTCTCCCCAGGTGGCGCACCATAAGGTGATCGTCCTCGACAGTGCCGACCAGCTGAACATCAACGCGGCCAACGCGCTGCTCAAGACGCTGGAGGAGCCCAACCGGGACGTGACGCTGATTCTCCTCCAGCAATCCGGGCGCCCGCTGTTGCCGACGATTCGTTCCCGTTGTCAGTCGGTGCTGCTGGCAGGCCCGTTACAGGAACAGGCTGAGACCTGGCTGGCGTCGGAGGTGGCTGGCGACGAGGCCCAGCAAGCGGATGCCGAAACACAGGCGCGGGCGTTGCGACTGGCCAGTGGCGCGCCGGTACGTGCGTTGACGTTCCTGGCGCAGGGGCATGTCGAGGCGGTTGACCAGTGTCAGGAGGATTTCCGGCAGTTCCTCAAATCCAAACGGGCGCCCGAGGACGCCGCCAAGCCCTTCGTCAAACTGGGGCTGGAGACCACGCTGGGTCTGATGGAGCGCTGGGCGGCCGATCTGGCCCGGATCAGCGTTGGAGGCACACCGGAGAATCCGGAAGTGGCCGATATCCTGGGGTATCTGGCCAAGCAGAACCCGCCCCATCGGGCGCACGACATTCTCTCGCACATTGCCGAAGTGCGCGCAGGTCTGACGTACAACCTGAATGCAGAGCTGGAAACCGAACGCCTGCTGCTGCACTGGCTTGACCTGATGCCAAGGCGACGGGCGAGTTAGCGACGGTGAGGCCGGAGTCGTCAAAAAGCGGCACGGACGGTGCTCCGACACTTCGCCACCTGCTAACATTAAGGTAAATTTAGGGATTCAGGCTCTGTCAGCAGGCGGAGCCCCAAGCAACAAGGGTGATTTATGGGTCCAGGTTTTGGCGCGCGCAGCGGTATTCTGACACTCACCATCAAGGACAAGGCCGTGCTCTACGCGGCGTATATGCCCTTTATCAAGGATGGTGGGCTGTTTATTCCCACCCAGAAGCAGTATCAACTGGGTGACGAAGTGTTCCTGCTGCTTAACCTGATGGATGAGCCCGAGAAGATACCGGTTGCCGGGAAAGTGGTCTGGATTACCCCCAAGGGCGCGCAAGGCAACCGCGCTGCGGGGATCGGTGTCCAGTTCAATGGCGACGACGAAAGTGCCAAAAACAAGATTGAGGCCTATCTGGCCGGCGCGCTGGGTTCCGATCGACCCACGCACACCATGTGACGGCGGTGAGCGGCATGAACACGTCCGTTGACATCGAGCCGTCGACCTCTCGCAGTAGCGAGACCCTTGCGCCTCAGGAAGCCGAGTGGCCGTTGGACGATCTGGTTCTGCGTGGGCTGACCTGGTCCCGGGCGGATACCGGAAAGGCCTCTCCACCGATCCTCGGCTTGCATGGCTGGCTGGACAACGCCGCGACATTCAGCCGGATCGCCCCGGCGCTGAGTCGGCTTCATCCCTTTTATGGCATCGATTTCGCTGGGCATGGGCACTCGGACCATCGCGGTGCCGGGCAATCCTATCCGCTGCTGGACTATGTGAAGGACGTTGCCGGCCTGATTGAGCGTCATTTTCAGGAGCCGGTCATCATCATCGGCCATTCGCTTGGTGGTATCGTGGGCTCGCTCTATGCCGCGACCTTCCCGGAGCGGGTCGATCGACTGGTCATGATCGACAGTCTGGGCCCGCTGACCCAATCGCCGGAAAGCGGGCCTGAGCAACTGCGCAAGGGGATCCGTAAGCATCTCCGCGGTTCTGGCGCGGCCATGACCTACGGCAGCGTCGACGATGCAGCCCGGATTCGGGCCGGCGGGCTCAGTCCGTTGTCGGCGGAGGCGGCCGGCTTGCTCGTGCCACGCAATCTTCGGTCGGTTGAAGGCGGGTACCAGTGGCGTACGGATTCCAGATTGCGCTATCCCTCCCTGAGTCGGCTCGACGAAGCGCAGGTGGCCGGGTTTCTGCAGGCCATTGAAGCGCCGGCGCTGTTCGTCCGCGCCCAGGAGGGCCTGCTGGGCGGCCGGGACAGCTGGCGCAAACGCATCGATCTGATTGCTCAACTGCAGGAAGCCGTTGTGCCGGGCTCCCATCATTGCCATCTGGATGGCGACGTCGAGCCGGTGATCGATGCCATCAAGACGTTCCTGACATCATGATCCGGCCTCTGATGTTCCGGCTGGCGGCCATTATGGCGGTCCTGGTGTCGGCTGCGGCCACCGCGGCCCCCCTCAAAGTGTTTCCGATGGCGTCGGTGGAAAGCGACGTCACCATCAAGGCGCCGAACCATCACGTGTTGCTCAGTCCGGTCCGGGAAGTCAATGACGAGATCCGCGCCGATCGGCAGCTTCGTCTGGATGTGGTCGGACACGGCCGTTTGATGGAAATCGACCTGGATTCGTCGCTGGAGCGGGTGGAAGAGTTCTATCGGGAGGCGATGGCCCAGCGCAGCGGGCGAACGCTGTTTACCTGCCGGGGTCGCGATTGTGGCCGCAGCAACGTCTGGGCCAACCGGATTTTCCATCAGGCCACGCTGTACGGGCGCGACGAGGACCAGAGCTACGCGGCCTATTCCTATCGTGATGACGACGGCCAGCTGCAACTGGTGTTGTTGTACAGCATTACCCGGGGCAACCAGCGGGATTATGTCTGGCTGGAAGAGCTGGCGGTCCAGGACGAGTCCGAGGTGGCCAACCTGTCACCGGATGCCGGGCGTATACTGGGCCCATTGCAAGTCGCCTGGTCGGGCAGCGTCACCTACCGCTTCGACTGGGACGCCGAGACCCGGGAAAAACTCGTTGGTTGGGCGGGCAATCCCGGTGCCACCGTCATGATTGTCAGCCACGTCGTACTCGGCATGAACGAGACCGTGAAGGAGGCGCTTGAACGGTCGGCCAAGGTCGCGGATACCATGCAGGCGCTGCTGGAGAAGCTGGGCATCCCCCGCGAGCAGCAGTTGCTGATCAATGCCGGCCCGGCGCAGTCCGCCATCCAGTCGGCCCGCAGTGCCGGTAACCGCCTCGAAATTGTCGTAATCAAGGATGTGGCATCCGCAGGAGGATAGACCCGATGCCGTCAGAGCAGCCATCGACCCCGAAAACCGAACGCCCCCGCCGGACCTGCGCCCTTGTGCTGGGCAGCGGTGGAGCCCGTGGCTATGCCCATATCGGTGCGATCGAAGTTCTTGAAGAGCGCGGCTACGACATCATTGCGATAGCCGGCTGTTCCATGGGGGCGCTGATTGGCGGCGTCTATTCGGCCGGCCAGATGCAGGCCTATAAGGATTGGGTCACCGGCCTTAAACAGTTCGACGTGCTCAAGCTGCTTGACGTGTCCCTGTCACCCGCGGGGGCCATTCGGGGCGACAAGGTGTTTTCCGTGGTGCGGGATATGATTGGCGACACCCGTATCGAAGATCTCCCCGTGGCATTCACCGCCGTCGCTACGGATCTTCTGGCGCATAAGGAGATCTGGTTCCAGGAAGGCTCGTTGCACCAGGCCATTCGCGCCTCCATCGCCATTCCCAGCGTGGTTACGCCGGTTGTCCTGAACGGGCGGGTGCTCGTCGACGGAGCCCTGTTGAACCCGCTGCCCATTATCCCCACCATCGCGGCCCATGCGGACTACATCTTTGCGGTTAATCTGGCCGGTGAAGATCGCAGCACGTACCGGTTGCCGGACGACATCTACAACGAAACCGGCGAGCATGATTTCGACGACTGGGTGGACCGCATGCGCACGAAGGCCTCACGCTGGTTTGACTGGGATCTCCTACGCTCTTTTGGAGGCAAGGGATCGGCCGATGCCGAACCGACCGGCGAAGCCCGGGAAGAGATGGCGGAGGAAGTCTCCGACGACGCTGACACGATGGAGGACGGTACCGAAACCATCGCCTGGGACAAGCTGGGGATCGGCAAGTTCGACATCATGAACATGACCATCGAAACCATGCAGAGCGCGCTGATCCAATACAAGATCGCCGGCTATCCACCGGATATGTTGGTGAACGTGCCCAAGGACGCCTGCCGCACCTACGACTATCACAAGGCGCCGGAGATGATTCAGTTAGGGCGTGAGCGCATGGAGCAGGCACTGGATCGTTTCGAGAACGAGGAAGCCAGTTCCGGTCTGCTGTCTCCATAGCGGTATTGGACGCCACAAATCCCTGCAAACCTGCGTATAATGCAGGCTTTCCATTTTATGTGTGTCCAAGGAACTGTGCCTGGTGTCCCAAGAGCCTGCTGACCAACTGTTTACGATTCGCGACCTGCTGCGTTATGTCACGTCCCGGTTTGCCGGATCGGATATTTTTTACGGCCACGGTACCGACAACGCCTGGGACGAAGCCGTCCACCTCGTGCTGCGCAGCGTCAACCTACCTCTCGAAAACAACACGGTGTTCCTGGACGCCCGACTGACCCGTGAAGAGCGCGCCCTGATTCTGGAGCGGATGGAACAGCGGATTGATGAGCGGGTCCCCGTGGCGTATCTGCTGGGGGAAGCCTGGTTCATGGGCCTGCCGTTTCATGTGGACAATCGGGTGCTGGTGCCGCGCTCGCCGATTGCCGAGTTGATTCAGCAGGGATTCCAGCCCTGGCTGGCGGACAAGCCGGTACACCGCATTCTGGATCTGTGCACCGGCAGCGGCTGCATCGGTATTGCCGCGGCGACGGTCTTTGATGACGCCGAGGTCGATCTTGCCGATATCTCGGAAGAGGCGCTGGATGTGGCCCGCAGTAACATCGACCTGCACGGTCTGGGACATCGGGTGAGGGCGGTTCACTCCGATGTGCTGGATCAGGTGGAGGGGCGTTACGATCTCATCGTCAGCAACCCGCCCTATGTGGACGCGGAAGATCTGGCGGATATGCCGGACGAGTTCCAGTACGAGCCGGAACTGGGCCTGGCGGCCGGTGATGACGGTCTGGATATCGCCTATCGCATTCTGGAAAAAGCCCGCGATCACCTGACCGAGAACGGTCTGCTGGTGGTCGAAGTGGGCAACAGCTGGGTGGCGTTGCAGCAGGCGCGGCCGGATATCCCGTTCACCTGGATCGAGTTTGAGCAGGGCGGCGATGGCGTCTTCGTGCTGACCCGCGAAGACCTGGAAACTATTTGAAGATTCACTGATAAGAACCTGATCTATGTCTGGAAATACGTTTGGAAAGCTGTTCACGGTCACCACATTTGGTGAAAGTCACGGCCAGGCGCTGGGCGCGATTGTCGATGGCTGTCCGCCGGGACTGTCGCTGACAGAAGCAGACCTGCAGCGCGATCTGGATCTGCGTAAGCCGGGCACCTCCCGTCACACCACGCAGCGTCGCGAGCCGGATGAGGTGCGGATCCTGTCCGGAGTGTTCGAAGGCAAGACCACGGGCACGCCGATTGGCCTGCTGATCGAAAACACCGACCAGCGTTCCAAGGACTATTCCAAGATCAAGGATCAGTTCCGCCCAGCCCACGCCGACTATACCTATATGCACAAGTACGGTGTGCGGGACTACCGTGGTGGTGGTCGTTCCTCGGCACGGGAAACCGCTATGCGAGTGGCGGCGGGGGCGATTGCCCGTAAATTCCTGGAAGAGCGACTGGGCATCCGCGTGCGCGGGTATCTGTCCCAGCTGGGACCCATTGTCATCGACAAACTGGACTGGTCCCAGGTGCACGAGAACCCGTTCTTCTGCCCGGATGCCGATCGCATCCAGGAGCTCGAAGATTACATGGACGCCCTCCGTAAGGAAGGCAACTCCATCGGCGCCCGCATCAACGTGGTGGCCGACGGCGTACCGCCGGGGCTGGGCGAGCCGATCTTCGACCGTCTGGATGCGGATCTGGCCCACGCGCTGATGAGCATCAACGCCGTCAAGGGCGTGGAGATCGGTGCCGGTTTTGGTTCGGTGACCCAGAAGGGTACGGAGCACCGTGACGAGCTCACGCCGGAAGGCTTCCTGTCCAACAACGCCGGCGGCGTGCTGGGCGGCATCAGTTCCGGTCAGCCGATTCTCGCAAGCATTGCCCTCAAGCCCACATCCAGCTTGCGGCTCCCGGGCCAGAGCATCGATGTTCACGGCAACCCGGTGGAAGTCGTGACGACCGGACGGCACGACCCCTGTGTCGGTATCCGCGCAACGCCAATCGCCGAAGCCATGATGGCCATCGTGCTGATGGACCACTATCTGCGTCACCGTGCCCAGAACGGTGATGTCCGTGTCGATACGCCGGATATCGAGAAAGGGCGCAGCCGGGATTGAATCCGGGACGGAAATAGGCGGGAGCAGCTATCTACTGGCGTCTGTCCAACCTTTATTTCTGGTTCTTTGCGCTGTTGGGCGCAATGTTGCCGTACTGGTCCCTGTATCTGGAAGATCGGGGATTCAGCTACCTGCAGATTGCCGCCCTGATGGCGACCATCCAGCTCACCAAGATCGTTGCGCCCAACGTCTGGGGCTGGCTCGGCGACCGCACCGGTCAAAGGGTGCGATTGGTCCGTCTGGGGTCAGTGGTCGGGGCCATCTGCTTTACCGGCGTTTTTCTGGAGCCGGGCTTCTATGGCCTGATGCTGGTGATGCTGGCGTTCACCTTCTTCTGGAACGCCATCCTTCCGCTTTATGAAGTCATTACCCTGCAGGGACTGGGAAAGGACCGGGCGCGGTACGGGCGCGTCCGGCTTTGGGGGAGCGTCGGCTTTATCGCCTCGGTGGCG
Source organism: Marinobacter sp. R17 (assembly GCF_003789045.1). NCBI lineage: Bacteria > Pseudomonadati > Pseudomonadota > Gammaproteobacteria > Pseudomonadales > Marinobacteraceae > Marinobacter > Marinobacter sp. R17. The sequence continues at coordinate 20,877 of NZ_RHGZ01000009.1, forward strand.
CTCGTAGGGCTGATCCTCGAGTATCTTCCCCTTGAATGGCTTCCGGCCATCCTGATGCCGCTGTTCTTCGGGATTGCGGTTGCCGCTTTCTGCGTGCCGTCCCGGCAGGGCCAGATCCGCCCGCAAACGGAACCCGGCGGCCTGCGGGCGATCGTGATGCAATCGACGGTCCTCGCGTTTTTCGCCATGAATTTCCTGCTGCAGGTCTCTCATGGCGCCTACTACACGTTTTTCAGCATTCACCTGGAAAGCCTGGGCTACGACAAGTTCAGTGTCGGACTGCTCTGGTCGCTGGGGGTGGCCGCCGAGATCGTGCTGTTCATCGTGATGCATCGGGTGTTTCGACGGTATTCGGCACGGACCATCGCAATTGGCGCGCTGGTCCTGACCGGCCTGCGCTGGATGCTGATCGCCGAATATTCGGCGGATGTCCCCATCCTCGTGTTTGCCCAACTGCTGCACGCGGCCTCGTACGGGGCGCTACACGCGGTGTCGGTCAACTACATCCACAGCTATTTCGGCCATCAGCACCACGGTCAGGGGCAGGCCCTCTACAGTGGGCTGACCTACGGCGCCGGGGGCGCGGTGGGCGCCTGGCTGTCCGGTCTGCTGGTCGAATGGCAGGGAACGGCACTGGCGTTCTGGGGAAGTGCTGTCGCGATCGGGATGGCGCTGATGATCGCTGCCATCTGGCTGCGATCGCCGCCTGAGTATGCCGACGCTCACTAATGCAGCTCTCGCGCAATGTCGAGCAGCGCCTCCGCCGCGGGGCTCAGGCTGCGCCCTTCCAGGCCAATACCCCCGAGCATTCGTGACACCTCATGCCGAATCGGCAGCACCGTCAGGCTGTTATCCACCATACTGCGCGGCAGGACACTCCAGCCCAATCCCACGCTGCTCATCATCTTGATGGTTTCCAGGTAGTTGGTGGGCATCTGCAATCGGAGCGTGAGGTTTTCGGCCATGAACAATCGGCTGATGACGCGATAGGTGGCGGTTTTTGTATCGGGCAGCAGCGCATCGTAGCGGGCCAGGTCACTCAGCTCCGGCTGCGGCATACTCGCGAGCGGATGAGTGGTGCCGGCGACGAATACCATGGGATCCTCCCATTGCGCCTTGATGTCGAACTGACGATCCATGGCATCGCTCAGGGTGACAAAGGCCAGTTCACACGTCCGGCGCTTCAGATGGTCGAAGGCGCTTTCCGAATCCATGAACTGCAATTCCAGGGTGACGTCCGGATAGTCCCGGTTGAAGCGGCGCAACCAGGCCGGGAGGTGGTGCAGGCCTATATGGTGGCTGGCGATGACCGGCAGCCGCCCACCAATCCGGCCGGTGGTGGCTGACAGATCGAGCCGGGCGTTGTGGAGTTCATCCAGGATGCGGCGCGCGTAGGGCAACAATCGCCGGCCGGATTCGGTCAGGCTGAAGCTGCGTTGCCCTCGCTCGACCAGCGGCGCGCCCAGCTGGTTTTCCAGGGAGGCGAGGCGCTTGCTCACGGCCGGCTGGGTCAGGTGGAGCGCCTCGGCCGCCTCGGAAAAGGATTGATGGTCCACGATCGCGACGAAGGCGGACAGCGCCTGGGTATCCATGGTGGGGCATGCCTCTTTGTCGATTCTCCGTTATCGAATTCCTATATGGAATGCGATCTATAAATAACATGAATTGAGGTTATCATAGTCGCGGCGTTATCATGAATCATCAATAACGATGACCTGATGAGAAGCGATGTTTACATCGCGGTTGAGGGAGGCCCCATGGCTGGAAAGACCTTGTACGATAAATTGTGGGACGATCACCTGGTGAAGCAGCGCGACGACGGTTCTGCGCTGATCTATATCGATCGTCATCTGCTGCACGAAGTCACATCGCCCCAGGCCTTTGAAGGTCTGCGCATTGCCGGCCGCCGCCCCTGGCGTCTGGACGCCAACCTGGCCACGCCGGACCATAACGTTCCGACCACCGACCGCGACCGTGGCATCGACGGCATCGTCGATCCGGTCTCCCGCATCCAGGTGGAAACCCTCGACAAGAACTGCGATGAGTTCGGCATCCTGGAATTCAAGATCAAGGATCAGCGCCAGGGCATCGTTCACGTCATCGGGCCGGAGCAGGGTGCGACGTTGCCGGGTATGACCATCGTGTGTGGTGATTCCCACACCTCGACCCACGGTGCATTCGGCACGCTGGCGCACGGCATCGGCACGTCGGAAGTGGAGCACGTGCTGGCGACCCAGTGCCTGGTCCAGAAGAAGATGAAGAACATGCTGGTCAAGGTGAACGGCAAGCTGGGTCCCGGTGTGACGGGCAAGGACGTCGTGCTGGCCATTATCGGCAAGATCGGCACCGCCGGCGGTACCGGTTATGCGATCGAATTCGGCGGTGAGGCAATCCGCGATCTGTCCATGGAAGCGCGGATGACCATCTGCAACATGTCCATCGAAGCCGGCGCCCGGGTGGGTATGGTGGCGGTCGACGACACCACCATCAACTACGTCAAAGACCGTCCCTATGCGCCGAAAGGCGATCAGTGGGAAGCCGCAGTTGCCGCCTGGAAGAACCTTCACAGCGATGCGGATGCCGAGTTCGATAAAGTGGTTGAGCTGGACGGTGCCGACATCATGCCGCAGGTCACCTGGGGCACGTCACCGGAGATGGTCACCGGCGTTGACGGTCAGGTCCCGGATCCTGACAAGGAAGCGGATCCGATCAAGCGCGAAGGCATCGTACGTGCGCTTCAGTACATGGGGCTGAAGCCGAACATGCCGATTTCCGAGATCAAGCTGGACCGGGTGTTTATCGGCTCCTGCACTAACTCCCGCATTGAGGATCTGCGCGAGGCGGCGGCCGTGGTCAAGGGCCGTAAGGTGTCACCGTCGCTCAAGCAGGCGATGGTCGTACCGGGCTCCGGACTCGTCAAGACTCAGGCCGAGCAGGAAGGCCTGGACAAGATCTTCATCGAGGCGGGTCTGGAATGGCGGGATCCGGGCTGCTCCATGTGTCTGGCCATGAACGCCGACAAGCTGGGCCAGGGTGAGCATTGCGCGTCCACGTCCAACCGGAACTTCGAGGGACGGCAGGGCTTCGGCGGCCGGACCCACCTGGTCAGTCCGGCGATGGCAGCCGCTGCGGCGATTGCCGGTCATTTCACCGACGTTCGTGAATTGGTTCACTAAGGAGCCCAACCATGCGTGCATTCAGTCATCATAAAGGCGTCGTGGCCCCGATGGATCGTTCCAACGTGGACACGGATATGATCATCCCCAAGCAGTTCCTGAAATCGATCAAGCGGACCGGCTTCGGGCCGAACCTGTTCGACGAGCTGCGTTATATGGACGAAGGCAAACCGGATCAGGACTGCTCCCAGCGGCCATTGAATCCGGACTTCTTCCTCAATCAGCCGCGCTATAAGGAAGCCAGCGTCCTGCTGGCCCGGCGCAACTTTGGCTGTGGCTCCAGCCGTGAGCACGCGCCCTGGGCCCTCGATGACTATGGCTTCCGGGTGATTATTGCGCCGAGCTTTGCCGACATCTTTTACAACAACTGCTTTAAGAATGGTCTGTTACCGATTGTTCTGGATGAAGAAATTGTCGACAGGTTGTTCGCTGAAGTCGCCGAAAAGGAAGGCTATCAAATCGAAGTGGATCTGCCGGCGCAGGAAGTGGTCACCCCGTCCGGCGAGCGTTTCAGCTTCGACGTGGATCCGTTCCGCAAGCATTGCCTGGTCAACGGCCTCGACGACATCGGCGTTACCCTGGAAGACAGCGATGCCATCAAGTCCTACGAAGCGGCCCGTCGCCAGAGCGCGCCCTGGTTGTTTGACGCCATCACCCATTCATAACAGAGACAACAGGAAACCAAGGATATGAGTCAGTCTGTTCTGCTGCTGCCGGGTGACGGCATTGGCCCGGAAATCGTCGCTGAAGCCGAGCGCGTCCTGCATAAGGTCAACGAAAAGTTCGACCTGGGTCTTCATTTCGACAGTGCCGACGTGGGCGGTGCTGCAATTGATGCGACCGGCGTTCCTCTGCCGGACAGCACGCTGGAAAAGGCCCAGAAGGCCGATGCCATCCTGCTGGGCGCTGTCGGCGGTCCGAAGTGGGAAGGTCTGGAAATTGCCATTCGCCCGGAAAAAGGGTTGCTGGGACTGCGCTCGAACCTGGAGCTGTTCGCCAACCTGCGTCCGGCCATCCTGTATCCGCAGCTGGCCTCGGCCTCTTCGCTGAAGCCGGAAGTCGTCTCCGGTCTGGACATCCTGATCGTTCGCGAGCTGACCGGTGGCATCTACTTCGGCCAGCCTCGCGGCGTGCGCGAGTTGGATAACGGGGAGCGCCAGGGCTACAACACCTACGTCTACAGTGAATCCGAGATTCGCCGCATCGGCCGCGTCGCCTTTGAAGCCGCCCAGCAGCGCGGCGGCAAGCTGTGTTCCGTGGACAAGTGCAACGTATTGGAAGTGACCGAACTCTGGCGTGAGATCATGACGGATCTGGCGAAGGACTATCCGGATGTCGAACTGTCCCACATGTACGTCGACAACGCGGCCATGCAGCTGGTCAAGGCGCCGAAACAGTTTGATGTGATTGTGACCGGCAACATGTTTGGTGATATTCTTTCCGACGAAGCGGCCATGCTGACCGGTTCCATCGGCATGTTGCCGTCCGCATCACTGAATGCGGAAAAGCAGGGGATGTACGAGCCCTGCCACGGTTCCGCCCCGGACATTGCGGGTCAGGGCATTGCCAACCCGCTGGCGACCATTCTGTCGGCCGCGATGATGCTGCGGTACAGTCTGGGAGCGGAAGAAGCAGCGCAAGCCATCGAAACCGCCGTCAGTGCGGTGCTCGACAAAGGCCTGCGGACTGCGGATATCATGTCCGAAGGCGCCTCCCGCGTCAGCACCCGGGAAATGGGTGACGCGGTATTGGAAGCGCTTTGATCGGGTATGAATCATAGACCTGACGACGGCTGGATGTTGCCGCCGCAGGATCATTCATCCGGTCCGGTCCCTGCAAAAGGGGAAGCGGGCCGGCACAGAACGAGGTTCAAAAGTCGCACATGAAGCGAGTTGGACTTATTGGCTGGCGCGGTATGGTGGGCTCTGTCCTCATGCAGCGCATGCAGGAAGAAAATGACTTCGCGGACATCAATCCGGTCTTTTTCTCAACATCCCAGGCCGGTCAGCCGGCGCCCGATGTGGGCAAGGCTGATGTACCGGCACTCAAAGACGCCTTTGACCTGGACGCGCTCCGGGACATGGACGTCATCGTCACCTGTCAGGGGGGGGATTACACCAGCAAGGTTTTCGGGCCGCTGCGTGAATCCGGCTGGGACGGCTACTGGATCGATGCCGCCTCCACGCTGCGCATGGCGGACCATTCCGTCATCGTCCTGGACCCGGTCAACCGCAACGTCATCGACGATGCACTGAACCGCGGCGTCAAGGACTACATCGGTGGCAACTGTACCGTGAGCCTGATGATGCTGGCCCTGGGCGGTCTGCTGGAGAACGATCTGATCGAGTGGATCTCTCCAATGACCTATCAGGCCGCTTCCGGCGCGGGTGCCCAGAACATGCGCGAGCTCCTGAGCCAGATGGGGCAGTTGCATGGCAGCGTTTCCGATGAGCTGGCCGACCCGGGTTCCGCGATTCTGGAAATCGATCGCAAGGTCACTGAAACCATGCGTTCTTCCGGGTTTCCGACCGATAACTTCGGTGTGCCGCTGGCCGGCAGCCTGATTCCCTACTGCGACAAGCAGTTGGAAAGCGGGCAGAGCAAGGAAGAGTGGAAAGCGCAAAGTGAAACCAACAAGATCCTGGGTCGCAGCGACAGCCCGATCCCGATCGACGGCATCTGCGTGCGCATCGGCGCCATGCGCAGTCACAGCCAGGCGCTGACCATCAAGCTGCGCAAGGATATCCCGGTGAGCGAGATTGAATCGCTGCTGGCGAAGTCCAATGACTGGGTCAAGGTCGTTCCCAATGATCGTGAAGCCAGCATGGAAGAGCTGACACCGGCCAAGGTCACCGGCACGTTGAGTGTGCCGATCGGCCGCATCCGCAAGCTGGCCATGGGTCCGGAATACATTTCCGCGTTCACCGTGGGTGACCAGCTGCTCTGGGGTGCGGCCGAACCGCTGCGCCGGATGCTGCGGATTCTGCAGGAGCGCTAACGCGCCATTTTCACGTCGCGAAGGCGGGGTGGAAATGCTAACTGCGTCCCCTTTGGGGCGTTGAGTCAGGGGCGAAAGCTGCATTAGGCTTTCGCCCCTGTTATTTTTGGTGACAGAACTGATTTGTCTTTATAGCGGACAATCGGGTCAGAACCGGTTGTTTTCGGGGTGAAAAAAGGTATCGGCGAGTGAATTTTCGCCAGCTGAACAGCATCTTCCGAACATTTGTTTAACAACAATTACAAACAATATCGCTGATCGATTGATAAAGAGGGCTTTATCAACAATACTTTCGCAGACGTAATCCTCAGATCGACACTCGACAACAAGAAATGAAAGACGAAAGTCATCCAACCTCGTCCGAGTCTGAATTACAGACGGCAGTAACGAATAACGGAGACTGGTAAGGAAAAAGCATGAAGGTACGCAAACTTGCGGTTGCGCTGGCTCTGGTAGGAGGGCTCGGCTCAGGCGTTGCTAACGCGCTCGGGCTCGGCGAAGTGGAGCTTCAATCCTATCTTAATCAACCCCTCGACGCGGATATAGAGCTTCGCAACACAGGTGGTGTGGGCCCGAATGAGGTGTACGTCAATCTGGCGTCTCAGGAAGTCTTTGACCGGGTCGGTATCGATCGTGAATTTTTCCTTACCAATCTCAAGTTCAACGTGGCCACGGCACCCAATGGGCAGCTGGTCATCCACGTCACCACCAAACAGGCGGTTCGCGAGCCGTACCTGAACTTCCTGATTGAAGTCACCTGGCCAAACGGCAAACTTCTGCGCGAGTACTCGATGCTGCTGGATCCGCCGGTGTATGCGGAGAAGGTGGGTGACTCTGTCGCCCAGCCTGTCCAGGCGCCGTCCAGTCGCAGCCAGGCCAGTACGCCCTCCCGAGCGGCCGCGTCATCGCAACCGCGCCGGGCGAGCACGCCGACTTCCAGCCCGTCTTCGCGTTCTGACGGTCGGACCTTCGGGCCCACCGGACCTTCGGACACCCTCTGGGGCATTGCGCTGCAAGTGCGCCCGGATGACAGCTATACGCCGCAGCAAGTCATGCTGGCGTTGCAGGACCAGAATCCCGATGCCTTTATGGACGGCAACATCAACCGTCTGAAGCGCGGCCAGGTACTGCGTATTCCAACCGCCGAGCAGATTGAATCGCGCACCAGCCAGCAGGCCTATCAGCAGGTTGTTGCACAGAACCAGGCGCTTAAAAAGCCTGCGCAGACGGTTGACGCAACCGGGCAGCAACCGGGGCAGGCGTCGTCGCAGCCGGCCCGAAGTGGTGACGAGTTGCGCCTGAGTGCAGGCAACGACTCCACCAGCCCGGAAAAAGGCGCTTCCTCGGGCGGAGCCGAAGGTGTTGCCGGTGGCAAGGAAGGCAGCACCGAAGTGGTGATGGAGCAACTGGACAAGGCCGAGCGCGAAAACGAAGAGCTCAACTCCCGGGTTGAGGATCTCGAAGCGCAACTGGCCACCATGCAGCGCCTTGTCGAGTTGAAGAATTCTCAGCTGGCCGAAATGCAGGCCCAGGCTGGCAAATCTGGTGAGACCGCCACAGCGGAGGCTGAAGGGGAGTCCGCAAGCTCCGCTCCGGCCGGCGCAGCTGATGCGGGCACCGGGTCTGAGGCAGCGTCTGACGCAGAAAAACCGGGCGCGTCGGAAGGCGAGCAAATGGCATCGACCGGCGGCGAGTCCGAGTCGGCGATGGCAGGCGGTGATATGGCCGCGGGCGATGAAGCATCGTCTGACGAAGGCATGATGGAACAGCCTGAAGCCTCCTCTGGCGAAGCCGAAGCGACAGCTCAGGCACCTTCAGCCGACGAAGAGGCGATGTCCGAAGAACCGTCCGAGAATACGGCGGCTACACCGGCAGAAACTGAACAGCAAGCACCGAAGCCCGCAGAGCCGGCCAAACCGGCGGCCCAGTCGAGTGAGCCTGCGGTTGAGGACAAAGGTTTCGTCGGCAACATCGTTGAAGAGTTCAAGAATAACCGTCTGTATCAGATCGCCGGTGGTGGTGCCGCGATACTGGTCCTGTTGCTGCTCGGTCTGCTGGCCCGCCGCAATGCGAATCGTGAAAAGGCCTTCTACGAGCAACTCAACGAAGAATCAGCCCACGACGATGACCATATCGATCTGGGCGGGGAATCGGATCACGAAGAAGGCGAAGAGAAGGACGCTCTGGCGGAGGCCGATGCCTACATCGCCTATGGCCGTCACGACCAGGCTGCCGAGATGCTGGAATCAGCCATCTCCCGCGAGCCGAGCCGGACCGATCTGCGCCTGAAACTGCTGGCCGTGTACGCCGAAAACGAAGATCGGGCGGCTTTCGAAAAGCAGTACAGCGAACTGGAAGCGCTGGACGACGAGCAGGCCATGGCCGAAGCTCAGGTACTTCATGATCGCCTTGAAGAAGCGGAATCCACGCCCAGCATTGACGATCTGGAATCGCAACTGCGTTCAGAAGTGAGCTCCCCGTCGACCGAAGAGACCACCGAGGACACGTTCGCCAGCCTTTACGGCGAGGCGTCCGAAGCGTCTTCTTACAGCGAGGCGGAAGCTCCGTCGCAGGGCGAGCCCGAGACTGCGACCGACGAAGACCTGGATTTCGATTCCCTTGAGCTGGATGAAGAGCCGGTTCTCGAGGGCGACGAAGAGGCGCGCAAGGATTCGGATGCTCCGATCGAGTACGACATTTCCGGTCTCGATTTTGAAGAAGAGGACATCGCAAGCACGGATGAGTCGGCCGAGCCGGAATCCAGGGCTGAGGAAGCTGCCGCTGCGGACGATCTCGACCTTGATTTCAATTTCGATGAAGACACCGAGCGTAAAGACGCGGCGGACGAACCGGAACTGAGCGAAGAGGACTTCGGATCTCTCGAACTCGACGACAGTCTCCTTGAAGACGAAGGTTCGGCGGAAGCCGATCGCGCCACCAGTGATGACGAGCTGCCGCCGCTTGAAGAAGAGCCCGAGCTGGCAACCGACGAGCAGGGCAATCTGGATGAGTCGTTCCTCGACGACCTGGACGCCGAGCTGGAAAAGGTCGCCAACGAAACGGACCAGGAGCCGGCTGAATCCGAATCTGCAGACACTCTGGACGAGCTGGAGCTTGATGTTTCCGACGAGGATCTGGCCCTGATGGAAGAGGTCGCGGAAGCGCCCACCGACGATCAGGAAGAGCCGCTGGCCGATGACGAGATTCCGGAGTTGGACGAAGAGCTGAACCTGGAAGATTCCCTGGCCGACGCGGATGACGAGGAGAATATCCCGACCGCCGAGGAGTCCGTCGAGGATGAGTCGACTGAATCGGAAGAAAAACCGGTGGCCGAAACTCGCAAGGAAAGCGACATGATGGACTTCGACGAAGCGTCGCTGGATGACGAAGACGACTTCGATTTCCTCGCCGGTACGGATGAAGCGGCTACCAAGCTGGATCTTGCCCGGGCCTACATCGAGATGGGCGATTCCGATGGCGCCCGCGACATTCTCGAAGAAGTGGCCATTGAAGGCAGTGACGACCAGAAGACAGAAGCTCAGGACCTGCTTAAAAACCTGGCCTGATCCGTTATACTGTCAGCACTGCTACGGAGCGCCGGAGGGATTCCCTCCGGCGTTTTTGTTTCCGCTATTCCCTGAATGGTTTAATCCACGTTGTTACCCACATCCGCAGAATTTGATCAGGATGCGCCGATCGGCAATGGGCGGGTCGCCTTGTTGTTCGAATACGACGGCGCCGCATTTCATGGCTGGCAGCAGCAGAAATCGGGCGTGCCGTCCGTAGAAGGCCAGTTACAGCAAGCCGTGTCCCGGGTGGCCAATGAAACCGTGGATCTGGTCTGCGCGGGCCGCACCGATGCCGGCGTTCACGCCTCAGCCCAGGTGGTTCACTTCGAAACCCGGGCGGTGCGCAGCTACCGTTCCTGGATCATGGGTGTGAATACGGCTTTGCGTGGTGACATTGCCGTCCGTTGGGCGGGGCAGATGGCCGACGATTTCCACGCCCGCTTCAGCGCCATCAGCCGTCGCTACCGTTACGTCATCTTTAACCATCCGGTCCGGCCGGGCATCCTGCGCAACCAGGTGGCCTGGACATTCCGGCCGCTGGATGAGGAGCGCATGCATCAGGCGGCGCAGTCGCTCGTTGGCGAGCACGACTTCTCGTCATTCCGGGCTGCGGGTTGCCAGTCCCGGACACCGCATCGAAACGTGCACTTTATCCGCGTCACCCGCCATGGCGATTATGTCGTCATTGATATCCAGGCGAATGCCTTCCTGCATCACATGGTGCGCAACATCGCCGGCGCCCTGATGGCCGTTGGGAATGGCAAGCAGCCGGTGGAATGGATCCGTGAGATACTGGAGCAGCGGGACCGTCGGCAGGCGGACGTGACCGGTCCGGCCCACGGCCTTTACCTGGTGAGCGTGGGCTACCCCGAGGGATCGGGTATTCCCGGCGAGGCGCCCGGACCGGAGTTTATGCAGCCCTGGTTTACGCCGGAACAGCAGGCACTGGTTCAGGGGCCGGTCTTCAGGAAACAGTGGAGTGCGTCAGAATGAGAACCCGAGTCAAGATCTGTGGCATCACACGCCTGGAGGACGCTTTGGTGGCTGTCGAGGCCGGAGCGGACGCCATCGGATTCGTGTTTTACGCACCCAGCCCCCGGGCGATTGACGTTGCGCAGGCGGCCGCCATTGTTCGTGCCTTACCGCCGTTTGTCGAAACCGTGGGTCTGTTTGTTAACCCGGATGCCTCGTTTGTGCGTAACGTGATGGACAACGCAGGCCTGTCGCTGCTGCAGTTTCATGGTGATGAAGCACCTGCATTCTGTGAGCAGTTCGGGCGGCGTTGGATGAAAGCGGTACGGGTACAGACCCGGGCCGACATCGAGTCGGCGTATGACACATACAGCCAGGCCTCCGGCTTGTTGGTTGACGCTTATGACCCACAGCGATTCGGCGGCACCGGTCAGACATTCGACTGGTCGCTGATACCCGGTGAGCGTCCCAAACCCTTGATATTGGCCGGTGGTTTGAACTCTGCTAACGTAGCGGGCGCCGTGGAGGCCGTTAGGCCATGGGCGGTCGATGTCAGTGGGGGCGTTGAACGGGAGAAGGGGATCAAGGACCCGTCCCGGATCATTGAATTTATCAGAGAGGTGAACCGTGTCGGTTAAGCTGACTGAAGAGATGCTGCGTGCGTTGCCGGATACCCGGGGCCATTTTGGGGCCTACGGTGGTCGCTTTGTATCCGAAACGCTGATGGACTCGTTGATGCAGCTGGAGACCGAGTATCTCAAGCTGCGTGACGATCCGGAATTCCAGGCCACCTTTGACAAGGATCTGGCCGATTACGTCGGTCGCCCCAGCCCCCTGTATTTTGCCGAACGGCTGACCCGGGAAACCGGAGGGGCGCAGATCTGGCTCAAACGGGAAGATCTCAACCACACCGGCGCCCATAAGGTGAATAACACCATCGGTCAGGCGCTGCTGGCCAGCTTCCTCGGCAAGAAACGGGTCATCGCCGAAACCGGCGCCGGCCAGCACGGGGTCGCCACGGCTACCGTCTGTGCCCGTTTGGGCCTTGAATGCCACGTGTTCATGGGTTCCGAAGACGTCAAGCGTCAGTCATTGAACGTATACCGCATGAAGCTGCTGGGTGCGGAAGTTCATGCGGTCGAGAGCGGTACCAAGACCCTCAAGGATGCCATGAACGAAGCCATGCGCGACTGGGTCACCAACGTCGACGAGACCTTCTATATTATCGGCACCGTGGCCGGCCCCCATCCTTATCCCATGCTGGTGCGGGATTTCCAGGCGGTGATCGGTCGGGAGACTCGCCGACAATCGCTTGAGCAGGCGGGCCGTCTGCCCGATGCGCTGGTGGCCTGCGTAGGTGGCGGCTCTAACGCGATTGGACTGTTCTATCCCTTCCTGACCGACGAAAGCGTCGCGATGTACGGTGTTGAAGCGGGTGGGCTCGGGTTGTCGTCGGGTCAGCATGCGGCACCGCTTTGTGCGGGGCGTCCGGGCGTATTGCACGGCAACCGGACCTATCTGATGGAAGACGAGAACGGCCAGATCGCCGGAACCCATTCCGTCAGCGCCGGCCTGGATTATCCGGGCGTGGGTCCCGAGCACAGCTGGCTCAAGGATGTCGGCCGGGCGCAGTATGTCTCGGTCACCGACGACGAGGCGCTGGACGGTTTCCGCAAGCTGACCCGCGTTGAAGGCATTATGCCCGCGCTGGAAAGCGCACATGCGGTGGCTTACGCCACCAAGCTGGCCGCGTCGATGGACAAGGACCAGATGGTGGTGATCAATGTTTCCGGCCGCGGCGACAAGGACATCCATACCATCGCGCAGCTCGATGGTATTGAGATTTAACAGGATCTGGGGAAACGCATGAGTCGTATTCAATCTGTATTGCAGGCACTCAAGGGGCAGGGCCGAAAGGCATTGATCCCTTACATCACTGCCGGTGATCCGCACCCGGACCGGACCGTTGAGTTAATGCATACGCTGGTCGAAGCGGGCGCCGACATCATTGAGCTGGGCGTGCCTTTTTCGGATCCCATGGCCGATGGCCCGGTGATCCAGCTCGCCTGTGAGCGGGCGCTCGAACACGGCACATCGCTGCGCCAGGTGCTGGAGATGGTCAAAACGTTCCGAAGCCGGGATGACAAAACCGCGATTGTCCTGATGGGCTATCTGAATCCGGTCGAGGCGATGGGATACGAGGCGTTTTCCGATGCGGCCAAAGCCGCCGGGGTCGACGGCGTTCTGACCGTTGATCTGCCCCCAGAAGAAGCCGAAGACGTAGCGCCGCTGTTTGCCGAGCGGGGCCTGGACCCGATTTTCCTGTTGGCACCGACCACCACGGAAGATCGCATTCGCGCCATCAGCCAGCACAGTTCCGGCTACATCTACTATGTTTCATTGAAGGGCGTGACCGGTTCGGCCCAACTGGATGTCGACGATGTGGCCGAGAAAGTCAGTCGCATCCATGCACTGACGTCGGTGCCGGTGGGCGTTGGTTTCGGGATTCGCAATGCTGAAACGGCCGCGGCCGTGGGTCGGGTATCCGATGGTGTAATTGTGGGAAGTGTCCTGGTCGATACAATTGCCAAAAATCAGGACGACATTGAGGCGTTGAAGTCCTCTCTGGTCAACCTCCTGAAACCCATGCGCGAAGCCCTGGACGAACTGGCGTCCTGATCCGGGCTTCCGGCAGGTTCAGGCCCAACAGGAACGAACAACGGGAAGACATCATGAGTAACTGGCTGGACAAGATCATGCCGAGCATGATTCGCTCGGATTCCAAGCAGAGAACCAGCGTGCCGGAAGGGCTTTGGAAGAAATGTCCCAAGTGCGGTGCCTTCCTCTACAAGCCGGAACTCGACAAGAACCTCGACGTGTGTCCGAAGTGCCAGCACCACCTGCGGGTGACCGCGCGCCGGCGCCTGGATATCTTCCTGGACGAGGACGGTCGCGAGGAGATCGGCACCGATCTGGAACCCTGGGATCGTCTCAAGTTCAAGGACAGCAAACGCTACAAGGACCGTCTGGCGTCAGCCCAGAAAGGCACCCGGGAAAAAGACGCACTGGTGGTTATGCGCGGCCGTACGCTGGGCCTGCCTTTGGTGGCCTGTGCCTTCGAGTTTAACTTCATGGGCGGCTCCATGGGGCAGGTGGTCGGCGAGCGCTTCGTGCAGGCGGTCAACGTGTCCCTGAAAGAAGGCATTCCGTTGGTATGCTTCTCTGCCAGTGGCGGTGCCCGTATGCAGGAAGCCATTCTGTCGTTGATGCAGATGGCCAAGACGGCTGCCGCACTGGAGCGCATGAAGCAAGCGGGCATTCCATTTATTTCTGTCTTGACCGACCCGGTGTTCGGCGGTGTGTCGGCCAGTCTGGCGATGCTGGGCGACCTGAATGTCGCGGAACCTTATGCGCTGATCGGTTTTGCCGGTCCTCGCGTCATCGAACAGACGGTTCGGGAAAAGTTGCCGGAAGGTTTTCAGCGCAGTGAGTTCCTGCTGGAGCATGGCGCCATCGACATGATTGTGGAGCGTCATGACATGCGCTTCCGCATCGCGTCCGTCCTGGCCAAGTTCACGGGTCAGGAAGCGCCGGAACCCGAGGAAGTGACGCGGGTCGAGGCCGACGGTGACGAAGCAGACATCCCCGATGCCCCGAGCGCCTGAAGCCGGAGCCACTGTCGATCAGTGGCTCGCCTATCTCGAAGCGCTGCATCCCACCGAAATTGAACTGGGCCTGGATCGGGTACTGCTGGTCCTGCGCCGCCTGTTCCCTCAAAAGCCGAAGGCACGCATCATCACCATTGGCGGCACCAATGGGAAAGGGACGACGGTGGCCGCCATCGAGCGACTCCTGCTGTCCCGTGGGCGTAAAGTCGGCGCCTATACGTCGCCGCATTTACAGCGCTACAACGAACGAGTCCGCCTGAACGGCGAGGACGTCTCGGACGTGGCGCTGGTCAACGCCTTCGAGACCGTTGAAGCGGCTCGCCGCCAGGTCAGTCTGACCTATTTCGAATACGGTACCCTCGCTGCTTTTGTGCTGTTCCGGGATGCGGGGATTGAGGACTGGATCCTGGAAGTCGGGCTTGGCGGCCGTCTGGATGCGGTCAATGTGCTCGATGCGGATCTCGCCATCATCACCTCCGTCGATCTCGATCACACCGCCTGGCTCGGCGACAATCGCGATCAGATCGGCTTTGAGAAAGCCGGAATCCTGCGCTATCGGCAGAACGCCATCTACGGTGAAGACGACCCGCCCCGGTCGGTATTGCAGCAGGCCGCGGCGCAGAAGGTTCAGCTTCACCGCTTCGGTGTGGACTACCGGCTGGAAGCTGAGGCTTCCGGGGTACGCCGGGTGACCACTGAAGACTGGCGCGTCAATTTGCCCGAGACCGGTTTGCCGGAGCGCAGTCTGGCGGCGGCGGTCCAGGCGATTCGTCTGCTCGAGCCGGACATGCCGGCCGAAGCGGTTGGCCAGGCGTTGGCCGAGGTCCGTGTGGCGGGTCGTTTTGAGCGTTTGCTGACATCACCGGCACTTTACGTCGATGTGGGCCATAACCCGCACGCGGCCCGCTGGCTTCGTGAGCGGATCGATACCCTGGCGGTCAAAGGCGAGGTTCGGGCCGTGTATGCGTGTCTGTCTGACAAGGACACGGCCGGCGTCGTCTCGGCGATGGCGCCGGTGGTCGATCGATGGTTCCTGGCGCCTCTGGACGTCCCGCGTGGCCTGGATATCGAGGCGCTGGTCGAGCGGGTAGCGCCCGTATTGGGCGAAGGCGGTTTCATTGAGCAGTCAGCCGGTGTGGCCGAGGCGATCGAGGCGGCCCGTCAGGGGGCGTCGGAAAACGACTGCATCATCGTTTTTGGCTCCTTCTTTACGGTGGCTGCTGCCCGCAGTGCCTTGTTGTACTGATGGAAACATTCCCGCCGTTTTAGGACGGTTCAGGCATGCATCCAGCGCGCCTTAAACTTCCGTCATTCTCGGCGTCTCGCTTTGTGTTCTGTAGCCGTGGGCGTTAGTATCCGGTCAGAATCTTCCCCCAAACAGAGAGGAACGCTTCCTGTGGATGGTCTGAAGCAGCGCATTGTCGGCGCCCTGGTACTGATATCACTGGCTGTTATCTTTGTCCCGATGCTGTTCGATGA
The DNA here is from genome assembly GCF_003789045.1 of Marinobacter sp. R17. Lineage (NCBI taxonomy): Bacteria > Pseudomonadati > Pseudomonadota > Gammaproteobacteria > Pseudomonadales > Marinobacteraceae > Marinobacter > Marinobacter sp. R17. Next base: position 36,739 of record NZ_RHGZ01000009.1, read on the forward strand.
ACCGCACACAGAGCGAACCACTCAACAGATCAAGTTGCCGGAAGAGCCGGCCTTCCCAAAGGTGGATATTCAGGACCAGGGTGGCCAGTCTCCAGTGACCACCGGCAGTGAGGACGCCTCACAGGGCAGCGCTCCGGCCTATAGCATCGAAGAGCAACCTGAAGCTGCTGCGCCGACGGTTACATCGCCTCAACAGGACGGCGCCATGACCGAGCCGCAGCAAACGGCCTCCGCGCCTGAGCCGTCGCCCGAACCCGCTCCCACGTCTTCCAGCGAGCCTGCCAACCAGGTGGCCACGGCGCCACAGCAAAGCGAGCCGGAACCGGCCGACGAGGCCGAATTCAAGCAGACCATGAAGGGCGCCTGGCTGGTGCAGTTGGGCAGCTTCGGTAACCAGAAGAACGCGCTGCGCCTGCGTGACGAGGTTCGGGACAAGGGGTATGCCGCCTACACCGAGAGCGTCAAGCGGGGCGATCTTACCCTGACCCGCGTCTTCTCCGGGCCTTTTGTCAGTGAAGATGAAGCCAATTCCGCCAAGTCTCAACTGGACAAGGCGTTCAAACTGAACAGCCTGGTGATGTCCGGCGATCAGTGAGAGGCGTGCAGCCGGTCTTCGCGGCGGTCGTCAAGGTTTGGTGTGACCCGGTTTCCTGATAGAATCCGCGCTTCCTGAATTCGTTAGTGGGTCGACCATGAACGCGCTGATCTGGATAGACTGGGTCATCATTACCATCATTGCAGTTTCGACCCTGATCAGCCTCAAGCGCGGGTTTGTCAGGGAGGCGCTGTCGCTCGTCACCTGGATTGCCGCCTTCATTATTGCCCGCACGTTCCATCCGCAGATGCAGATGCTGCTGGAGAGTACGGTGGAAACGCCGTTGGTCCGGCTAATCGCTGCCTTTGCGATCCTGTTTTTTGGTACCCTGATCGTGGGTGCCGTTATCAATAATCTGATTGGTCAGCTCGTCGTTGCGACCGGCCTGTCCGCCACGGATCGTGTGCTGGGGATGGGGTTCGGTTTGCTGCGCGGGCTGCTTGTCGTGATTGTGGCCATCGCCTTTGTCCGCTACACGCCGCTTTCCCAGGATACCTGGTGGAAACAGTCGGTGATGATCGGGCGTCTGGCAATGGTCGAGCAGTGGTCCCGGCGCATGCTGGGCGATGAATTTGAACGTTTCCTCGGACCCGCTGACGACCCTGCCAAGGCGGTTCAGACGCAACCGGGCAACGAAGCCATGATTTCTGTACTGGAGAAGTAAACACCCATGTGTGGCATTGTCGGTATCGTAAGTACCTCTAACGTCAACCAGTCGCTCTACGACGCGTTGACGGTCCTTCAGCACCGGGGGCAGGATGCGGCCGGCATCGTAACCTTCCAGGACGAACGCTTTTACCTGCGTAAAGACAACGGCCTGGTTCGCGACGTGTTTCGTACGCGGCACATGCGCCGCCTCGTAGGTAACGTGGGGATCGGGCATGTACGCTACCCGACAGCTGGTTCGTCCAGTTCTGCCGAAGCCCAGCCGTTCTATGTCAACAGCCCATACGGCATCACGCTGGCCCACAACGGCAACCTGACCAATGCGGATGACCTCAGCCGGGACCTGTTCCGCACCGACCTGCGTCACATCAACACCAATTCCGATTCCGAGGTGCTGCTGAACGTTTTTGCCCACGAGCTGCAGAAGCTGGGCAAGCTGAATCCCACCAAGGATGAAATTTTTGCTGCCGTCAGTGCCGTCCACGAGCGCTGCCGCGGCGCCTATGCGGCCATTGCCATGATCACTGGTTATGGCATCGTGGGTTTCCGGGATCCCCGGGGCATTCGTCCGGCTTGCTACGGCGTGCGGGAAACCGAAGCCGGCAAGGAATACATGATTGCCTCCGAGAGCGTCGCGCTGAACGCGGCGGGCTTCAAGCTGGTTCGTGATATTGAACCGGGCGAGGCGGTCTATATTGAAACGGACGGCACAATTTACACGCAGCAGTGCGCCCGTGAGCCGCACCTGATCCCGTGCATTTTCGAGCACGTCTATTTTGCCCGCCCGGATTCCATCCTGGATAAAGTGTCGGTCTACAAGGCGCGCCTGCGCATGGGGGAGACCCTCGCGGACAAGATCCTGCATGAGCGCCCGGATCACGACATCGATGTGGTCATGCCGATTCCCGACACCAGCCGAACCTCGGCCATGCAGATGGCCCACCGGCTGGGCGTGAAGTTCCGTGAAGGCTTCATCAAGAACCGTTATATCGGCCGGACGTTCATCATGCCGGGCCAGAAAATGCGCAAGAAGTCCGTTCGCCAGAAGCTGAACCCGATCGATCTGGAGTTCAAGGGCAAGAACGTCATGCTGGTGGACGATTCCATCGTACGCGGCACCACCTGCGAGGAAATCGTGCAGATGGCCCGTGACGCCGGTGCGCGCAAGGTTTACTTCGCCTCGGCGGCACCGCCCGTGCGTTACCCCAATGTGTACGGTATCGATATGCCGGCGGCCAGCGAGCTGATCGCCCACGACCGTACCGTCGAGGAAATCCAGAAGCTGATCGGGGCGGACTGGCTGGTGTACCAGGATCTGGAAGATCTCATCACCTGTGTCAACGACGTGAACCCCGAAATCGAGGCCTGGGAATGCTCCGTTTTCGACGGCAACTACATCACCGGCGATATTGACGCCGCCTATCTGGCCAACCTGGAAACCCAGCGTGGCGAGAGCAACAAGGCGAAGAAAGACCCGGGGATGTCGTCTGATAATGCCATTATCGATCTCCACAACGACGAAGACTGAATCACGGGGCCCAAGGCGATGAGCAAGATCCGAGAAGAGCACGCATTGATTCCGGAATCCGACCTGGAAGGGGTTTCCGTGGATACGCTGGCCGTGAGGGCAGGGCAGATCCGCACGGCGCAGCTGGAGCACAGTGACGCCATTTTTCCCACCTCAAGCTTTGTCTATGGCAGCGCGGCCCAGGCGGCGGCTCGGTTTGGCGGGGAAGAACCGGGGAACATCTATTCCCGCTTCACCAACCCCACCGTTCAAGCCTTCGAAGCCCGCATCGCGGCGATGGAAGGGGGCGAGCGTGCGGTTGGAACCGCTTCCGGGATGGCAGCCATCCTCAGCACCTGCATGGCGCTGTTGCAGTCCGGCGATCACGTGGTCTGTTCCCGCGGTGTTTTTGGAACGACGAACGTGCTGTTCCAGAAATACCTGGCACGATTCGGGGTCGAGACGACGTTTGTCAGCCTGACGGATATGGACGCCTGGAGGGCCGCTGTGCGCCCGGAAACCAGGATGCTGTTCCTGGAAACGCCATCCAATCCGCTGTGTGAGGTGGCCGACCTGCAGGCGCTGGCCGATCTGGCCCACGCCAACGACGCGCTGTTCGTGGTGGATAACTGCTTCTGTACGCCGATTTTGCAGCGTCCGTTTGAATACGGAGCCGACATCGTGATCCATTCCGCCACCAAGTACCTTGACGGCCAGGGCCGCTGTATTGGGGGGGTGGTGATTGGCTCCAATGCGTTGATGGAAGAAGTGTACGGGTTCATGCGTTCGGCTGGGCCGAGCTTGAGTCCATTTAACGCGTGGGTGTTCCTTAAGGGGTTGGAAACGTTACCAATCCGTATGCGCGCCCACTGCGCCAGTGCGTTAGAGTTGGCGCAATGGTTGGAGCAACATCCTGCAGTCGAGCGTGTTTTTTATGCGGGCCTGACGTCGCACCCTCAGCATGCTCTGGCGGGCAAGCAGCAGAAAGGATACGGCGGGGTTCTGTCTTTTCGGGTGAAGGGCGAGCGGGCCGAAGCCTGGCAGGTGATCGATGCCACCCAGATCATTTCCATCACTGGAAATCTGGGCGACACCCGTACCACCGTCACTCATCCGGCGACCACAACGCACGGCCGGCTTTCGCCGGAGGATAAGGCGGAAGCCGGGATCACCGAGAACCTGATCCGGGTGTCGGTGGGTCTGGAAGACATCGACGACCTTAAGGCCGACCTGGCCCGAGGGTTGGACGCATTGACGCGCTAACAACAGAAGGAAGTCTGCTCTGAAATGAGCCGTAGCCAGTCCATGTCAGAACGAAAAAAAGCCGGGCAAGAGACCCAGCTGACAGAGAAGCAGCAGCGCTTCCGTACATTGCTTGCCCAGGGCGGACGCGAAGGCGCGTTGATCGCCCTGATTGCGCTGTGCATCTATCTGCTTATGGCGCTGGTGAGCTACAGCGCCAGCGACCCGGGGTGGGCGAGTGTCGGCCACGAAGTGTCGGTCTCCAACTACGCCGGGCGCACCGGTGCCTGGATCGCCAGCCTGCTGATCGACTTCTTCGGTCAGGTGGCATTCCTGTTTCCGGCCATGGTGGCGTTCTACGCCTTTCTGCTGGTCAAGCACCGTAACGACTCTATTGAACTGCACTGGCCGCTCTTCCTGCTGCGTTTCGGCGGCTTCATCCTGATTCTGTTGAGCGCTACCAGCCTGCTGTCCCTGTATTCCATTATGGGGCTGGATGCCAGCGCCGGTGGCGTGCTCGGGGTCGAGGTGTCCGATACCATGGTGGGTGCGTTCAACCTGCCGGCTGCGACGCTGGTGCTGGTGGCCATTTTCCTGTTTGCCCTGACGGTCTTTACCGGGCTGTCCTGGTTCGGTCTGATGGATTCGCTGGGTGACTACACCCTGCGTTTTGCCGAGTGGGTCAAAACCAATTTCAACAGCGACGCCGAGCCTGCTGACGACACGCCGGAACCCGCGAAGAAACCCGAACCGGCGCCCGCCCGTCGCGAACCGCCGCTGGTCAACGACCGGGTTGCCGGGGAAGACGACGACAAGCTGTCGCTGCTGCAACGCATTCGCGGCTGGTTCCGCCGCAATCGGTCTGACGACGAAGAGTACGAGCCTCTGCCGGCCCGGATTGAGCCGAGTGTCGAAGGCTTGGCCGCGACGGCTCGTCTGGACGCACCGGCAGAAGCGGGTTTTTCTGCCACCGATGACGAGCCTGCGCCCACGCCGCGTCCGGCCGCACGTAAAGCCGCTCCGGAACAGCCTGCGCCTGATGCCCGCAACGTGAAGATTTCGCCGTTCAAGCGCAAGGATGAAGGGCCCAGAGACAAGAACGCAAAGCGTCAACCGTCGCTGTTCGACGACATCGACAGCCCGCTGCCGCCGCTCACGCTGCTGGATCCTGCCGATCCCCACAAGAAGAAGGGGTATTCCAAGGAATCGCTGGAGCACATGTCCCAGCTGCTTGAGGAAAAGCTGTCCGACTTTGGGGTCAGCGTTGAAGTGGTCGAGGTCAATCCGGGGCCGGTCATCACCCGCTTCGAGATCAAACCGGCGCCGGGCGTGAAGGTCAGCCGTATTTCCAACCTGGCGAAGGACCTGGCGCGGTCACTGGCGGTGATCAGTGTGCGGGTGGTGGAAGTCATTCCGGGCAAGTCCGTGGTCGGCATCGAGATCCCGAACGAAGAGCGGGAGATGGTGCGCCTGCGCGAGGTGTTGTCATCGCGGGCGTTCGAGGAATCCAGTTCACCACTGACGCTGGCTTTGGGTAACGACATCGGCGGCAACCCGATGACCGCCAACCTGGGCAAGATGCCGCACCTGCTGGTGGCCGGTACCACCGGTTCCGGTAAGTCGGTGGGCGTCAACGCCATGATTCTCAGCATGCTGCTGAAAGCCACGCCGGACGAAGTGCGCTTCATCATGGTGGACCCGAAGATGCTGGAATTGAGCATCTACGACGGCATTCCCCATCTGTTGGCTCCGGTTGTCACCGACATGAAGGAAGCCGCCAACGGTCTGCGTTGGTGCGTGGCCGAGATGGAACGCCGTTATCGACTGATGGCCGCGCTCGGGGTCCGGAACCTGGCCGGTTTCAACCGCAAGGTGAAGGATGCCATCGAGGCGGGCGAACCGATTCCGGACCCGCTGTGGAAGCCGGACGAGCATCTGGAAAACGGTGAAGAGGATCGACCCGCACTCGAGCCGTTGCCCTTTATCGTCGTGGTGATCGACGAATTTGCCGACATGATGATGATCGTCGGCAAGAAAGTGGAAGAACTGATCGCCCGGATCGCCCAGAAGGCTCGGGCAGCCGGTATTCACCTGATCCTGGCGACACAGCGTCCGTCGGTGGACGTGATCACCGGCCTGATCAAGGCCAACATCCCGACGCGGATTTCGTTCTCGGTGCAATCCAAGATCGACTCCCGGACGGTGCTGGACCAGGGCGGCGCCGAGCAGCTGCTCGGTCATGGCGACATGCTCTACCTGCCACCGGGCTCCGGTCTGCCCGTGCGGGTTCACGGTGCGTTTGTCGACGATGACGAAGTGCATCGGATCGTCAGCGCCTGGAAGGACCGGGGCGAGCCCGTTTACGTGGACGACGTGCTCAACGGCGCCGAAGGCGAGAAGCTGCCGGGGGTTCCGTCACTGTCCGAAGGCGGCGGTGACAGCGAGGGGGATTCACTCTACGACGAAGCGGTCGCCTTCGTGACCGAAGGCCGTCGGGTCTCCATTTCCTCCGTGCAGCGTAAATTCAAGATTGGCTACAACCGCGCGGCCAACCTCGTCGATGCCATGGAAGCTTCAGGTGTCGTCAGTGCCGCCGGTCACAACGGTGCCCGGGAAGTGCTGGCACCGCCACCCCCGCGAGACTAGGAGTTGTTAATCGCATGAAGACGTTTATGGGCCGCGTGTCGGCCGTTCTGGCTGTCCTGCTGATCAGTACATCACCGGCTTGGGCCGACGCCCAGGCGGCCAAGGCGCTGGCCAGCAAGCTGGAAAAATACCGGACCTACCAGGCCAATTTCATCCAGGTCGTGGTCGACGGTACCGGTAGTAAGGTCCAGGAAACCCGCGGTAACCTGAAGGCCAAGCGTCCGGGGCTGTTTTTCTGGGAGTCCAAGAGCCCGTTCTCACAAACCATCGTGGCCGATGGCAAGAAGGTGGAAGTCTACGATCCGGACCTGGAGCAGGTCACCGTCAAGCCGATGGACAAACAGATGTCCTCAACACCGGCGCTCCTGCTGAGTGGCCAGGTGGACAATCTGGAAGAGGCCTATGAGGTCTCCCGGGATGAGGAAACGGCGGGCGCCGACGACTTCATCCTCAAGCCCCGCAGCCAGGACTCCCTGTTCCTGTCCCTGCGCCTGAGGTTCCGGGATGACGTCCTGTCCGAGATGCGCCTGCGGGATTCCCTGGATCAGGTCAGCGTCCTCAGCTTCCAGGACGTGAAGGTGAACCAGTCCGTGAATGACAGCGTGTTCCACCTGGATTACCCGGATTCCGTGGACATCATTAAGAGCGCCCAGTAATGCAGAGCGGCCTGTTCGAGGAGACGCGCGGCTTCCAGCCGCTGGCATCCCGGATGCGGCCGCGCACGCTGGCCGACTACGCCGGGCAGCAGCACCTGGTGGGGGCGGGCAAGCCGCTGCGTCGCGCCGTTGAGGACGGCCAGCTGCACTCCATGATCCTGTGGGGCCCGCCCGGCGTTGGCAAGACCACCTTTGCCAAGCTGCTGGCCGACACTGCCGACATCGCGTTTGAGAGCCTGTCCGCCGTTCTCAGCGGCGTAAAGGATATCCGCGACGCGGTCGAGCGGGCCCGAAACCGGAAACAGGTCGAAGGCCGCGACACGCTGTTGTTCGTGGACGAGGTCCACCGCTTCAACAAGAGCCAGCAGGATGCTTTCCTGCCACACATTGAAGACGGCACCGTCATCTTTGTTGGTGCCACCACCGAGAATCCCTCGTTCGAACTGAACAGCGCCTTGCTCTCCCGCACGCGGGTCTATGTGCTCAAGAATCTCGAAGCCGACGACTTGAAGACGCTGTTGCGTCGGGCATTGAGCAGCGAGGCGGGTTTGGCCAATCGTCTTCAGGTGTCCGAAGATCTCCTGGATATCATCGCCACGGCGGCTGACGGCGACGCCAGACGCGCCCTCAACCTGCTGGAAGTCGCCTCCGATCTGGCTGAGCCCAACGACGAAGGGGTCGCCGAATTGACCGAATCGGTACTCGAGCAGGTCATGCAGTCGAGCCTGCGCCGCTTCGATAAAGGCGGCGATGTGTTCTACGACCAGATCTCGGCGCTGCACAAATCGGTGCGAGGGTCCGATCCGGACGGTGCGCTTTACTGGATGTGCCGTATGCTCGATGGCGGCGCCGATCCCATCTACGTCGCCCGTCGCCTGGTTCGCATTGCCAGCGAGGATATTGGCAATGCCGATCCCCGGGCCCTGCGATTGAGCCTCGATGCCTGGGATACCCAGGAGCGGCTGGGTTCACCGGAAGGCGAGTTGGCGCTGGCCCAGGCCGTCACCTATTTGGCGTTGGCGCCCAAAAGTAACGCCGTCTACAAGGCCTATAACCAGTGTGTGGCCGCGATTCGGCAGCAGCCGGACTACGAGGTGCCGGTCCATCTGCGCAATGCGCCGACATCGCTGCTCAAGTCGATGGGCCATGGCGCCGAATACCGTTATGCCCACGACGAACCCGATGCCTTTGCCGCCGGTGAAGCCTATTTACCCGAGGCGATCCATGGGGTACGTTATTACGATCCCGTGCCCCGCGGACTGGAAATCAAGCTGCGGGAAAAACGGGAACGACTCGATGCCCGCAACGAGGCGAGTACCGAGCAGCGTTATCCGTCCCCGAAGTCGTCCTGATCCCGTCCTGAAACCGGTCATCGCACACAGAGTCGGTGTCCCCGGTGGTACAGGAATTTCCTGAAGGTATACTATGCGCAACGTCAGCGCCGGCGTTGCACGGTGCGTTCTATTCACCCGAAGTTAACAGGACGATCATGCTCGATCCCAAACTTGTTCGAAGCCAGACTGAAGACATTGCACGGCGCCTTGCCGTGCGCCACTACACCTTCGACGTCGAGACCTTCCAGTCCCTGGAATCCCGTCGCCGTTCCCTTCAGGTACGGACCGAAGAGCTTCAGAGTGAGCAGAACAAGCGATCGAAGTCCATCGGCAAGGCCAAGGCCGCCGGCGAGGATATCCAGCCGCTGCTGGCGGCGGTCGATGACCTGAAGCGCCAGCGTAGCGAGGCCGAAGACGAGCTGCGCCAGCTTCAGGCCGAACTGAACGACTTCCTGTCCGGTATTCCCAACGTGCCGGACCCGTCCGTGCCGGAAGGCGAGGACGAGGACGACAACGTCGAAGTGCGCCAGTGGGGGACGCCCGCTGAGCTTGATTTCGAGCCGAAGGATCACGTGGACCTGGGACAAGCCATCGGTGGTCTGGATTTCGACGCCGCAGCGCGCCTGGCCCAGTCCCGCTTTGCCGTCATGCGTGGCCCGATTGCCCGGCTGCACCGGGCGCTGGCCCAGTTCATGATCAACACGCACGCGGACGAGCACGGCTACAGCGAGACCTATCTGCCATACCTGGTGAATGCCGATACGCTGTACGGGACCGGGCAGTTGCCCAAGTTCGAGGAAGACCTCTTCCGCATGGACGGCGACAACCCGTTGTACCTGATCCCGACCGCGGAGGTGCCGGCAACGAACCTGGCGGGCGACACCATCTTCAAGGCGGACGAGCTGCCGCTGCGGATGGTCTGCCACACGCCGTGTTTCCGCAGCGAAGCGGGTTCCTACGGCCGGGACGTGCGCGGCATGATCCGCCAACACCAGTTCGACAAGGTGGAGTTGGTTCACATTGTCCGCCCGGAGGATTCCGAGGAAGCCCTCGAGACGCTGACCGGTCACGCCGAGGCCATCCTGCAGAAGCTGGAACTGCCTTATCGCGTGGTCGAGCTGTGTGGCGGTGACATCGGCTTCTCCGCCGCCCGGACTTACGACCTGGAAGTGTGGTTGCCGGGGCAGGGCAAGTACCGGGAGATTTCCTCCTGCAGCAACACCCGTGATTTCCAGGCTCGCCGTATGCAAGCGCGCTGGCGCAATCCGGAGACCGGCAAGCCGGAACTGGTGCATACCCTGAACGGGTCCGGTCTGGCGGTGGGACGGGCGCTGATCGCCGTGATGGAAAATTACCAGCAGGCGGATGGCAGCATTCGCGTGCCCGAGGTCCTGAAGCCTTACATGGGCGGACTGGATGTCATAAAGCCTTGAGACCATCGGCCGACGCGGGTGGTCAAGGAACGGAGAGATAGAGTTGAGCCTGACAGTTTCCCTTCGCATTGACCAACCTGTCGTCGGCTGTCTCGGCAGTGGGCCGCGGCTGCTTGCCAAGGCCCGTTATTGCGCCGATCAGGGCGCCCGCGTGGTTTGGCTTGGTCATGACAGCCTGCCTGACGAGGCGCCCGCGTCCAGCGAATGCCGTCCTGGGCCGGCCAGCGATACCGTTCTGTCATCCGACGACTTTGGTCTGGTCCTGATCGATTCCGGGGACGCGGGCCGCGATGAGCGCTGGTTATCGCAAATCGCCACCGACGTGCCGGTCTGGATGCCGGGGAATCACCCGCGGGCCCGGGTTCAGTTCCCCGCGACCGTCCAGCGGGGTCCTCTGCGGGTCACCGTCGATACCGGTGGCCGCTGGCCGACGGTCGCCAACTGGTTGCGCCAGCGTCTGGATACGCTGCTGCCGGAAGGGCTGACCGATGTCCTGCAAGCCATGTTGGCCAAAGGCGATCTGAATCAGGTTCTCGACACGCCACACCAACGCCGCGGGTTCTGGTACCGTCTGCTGGACAGCCCGCTGGTCAGTCGGGCCCATCAGATGTCGGCGGAGGCCATCAACCGCGAGCTGGATGCCGAGCTCCGAAGTGCTGAAGGCCGTGGCCCGCAAGGTGAGGTCTTCCTGGTTGGTGCCGGTCCCGGCGACCCGGATCTGCTGACCCTCAAAGCCCTGCGAGTCATTGCCCAGGCCGACGTGGTGCTTTACGACCGGCTGGTGTCCCGGGAAATCCTGAGCCGGGTGCGTGCCGACGCGGAGATGATCCACGTTGGCAAGCAGCGATCCAAACACACGTTGCCCCAGGAAGAGATTAATCAGCGCCTGGTGGAATTGGCTCAGGAAGGTCGCACGGTCGTGCGGCTCAAGGGCGGGGATCCGTTTATCTTCGGTCGCGGCGGCGAAGAGATCGAAACGCTGGCCGAGGCGGGCGTGCCATTCCAGGTGGTGCCCGGAATCACGGCCGCGTCGGGCTGCTCGGCCTACGCGGGCATTCCGCTGACTCACCGGGATTACGCGCAATCCGTTCGCTTCGTGACCGGCCACCTGAAGAACGACACCTGTGAGTTACCCTGGCGGGATTTTGTCCAGAGCAACCAGACGCTGGTGTTCTACATGGGGCTGGTAGGTTTGCCGATCATTGCCCGAGAGCTGATGACCCACGGTATGGCGCCGTCGATGCCGGTAGCGCTGGTATCAAAAGGCACTACGCCGGAGCAGGTGGTCGTCACCGGAACGATCGATACGATCGCGGACCGGGTGGCCGCCAGCGAGGTGAAAGCACCCACGCTGATCATAATCGGTGAGGTCGTGAGTTTGCGGGACAAGCTCGATTGGATCGCCCGGAGCTAGTCAAGGCTCTTTTGATAATCTGTCGCTCACCAAAAAGGCGCCTGCGTTTCCGCAGGCGCCTTCTGTTAACCGCCTAATGCATCACTGCTGAATGCGTTTCGGCAGTACATCCTTCAGCTTTTCGCGCATGTCGCGCAGGGCTTTCTCGGTGGTTTCCCAGTCGATGCAGGCATCGGTGACCGAGACGCCGTATTTCAGGTCGTCCAGGTTGTCGGGAATGGACTGGTTGCCCCAGTTCAGGTGGCTTTCCACCATCAGGCCCTGGATCGAGCGGTTGCCTTCCAGGATCTGGTGCGCCACATCCTGCATGACCAGCGGCTGGATCGCCGGGTCCTTGTTGGAGTTGGCGTGGCTGCAATCCACCATCAGTGAGTTGCGCAGGCCGGATTTCTCCAGTTCCTTTTCACACAGCGCCACGTTGACGGAATCGTAGTTGGGTTTGCCACCGCCTCCACGCAGGACCACGTGACCGTAGCTGTTGCCCTTGGTGCGGATGATGGACACCTGACCCTTCTGGTCGATGCCCAGGAAGCTGTGCGGGTGAGAGACGGATTTCATGGCGTTGATCGCCACGTCCAGGCTGCCGTCGGTGCCGTTCTTGAAGCCGATGGGCATGGACAGGCCGCTGCTCATCTCACGGTGAGTCTGAGATTCCGTGGTACGAGCGCCGATCGCAGACCAGGAGATCGTATCCTGAAGGTATTGCGGTGAGATGGGGTCCAGCGCTTCGGTGGCGGCCGGCAGGCCCAGCTCGGCGATATCCAGCAGCAGGCGGCGACCGATGTGCAGGCCCTGCTCGATATCAAACGAGTCGTTCAGGTGCGGGTCGTTGATCAGACCTTTCCAGCCGATGGTGGTCCGCGGTTTCTCGAAATAGACGCGCATGACGACGTAAATAGTGTCGCTCACCTCATCAGCCAGAGTCTTCAGCTTTTCGGCGTATTCGCGCGCCGCTTTCACATCGTGGATGGAGCAGGGGCCAACGACGACAAACAGGCGATGATCTTTGCCGTCCAGGATGTTGTTGATGGTTTCGCGTCCGGCGGCGACGGTTTCCGCTGCCTTCTCTGACAGGGGCATCTCCTGCTTGAGCGCGTCCGGTGTGATCAGCGGCTCCTGGGCAGCGACGTTGATGTTTTCGATCTGCTTGTCAGACATGACGTTGTCTTCTCCAAAATCAGCAGCTTGCGACAGCTTCTTAAAGTCAGGTGTCGCGTCGTGAGGTGGGCGGTCGTCAGACGGTCCGGTTTCCCGGAACCCGCTTTCTCACTGGACTACCGGCGTTATTGTGATGAGTCGAGGGGCGAATATACTGCGATATTAAACAAGCCAATGCAATTGCCTACAGCGTGTTTGTGACAGGCCGCTCCAGGCGTATGGATTGTTGATCCAATGTGCTGTTTTTGGCCTACCCTTACAAGAATCGATACATCGTATTGGGTTATCGTCACGATAGTCCGGACATCCTGAGGCGTTTAGGGTGCTGGACTCATTGGGGCTTGCGTGCTGCAATAGGCCGCTGCATTAGCTGCTGTGTCGTCGGTCCTCCAAGACTGTTCCTCCAGCCGACGATAACCGAATGACAGGAAACCCCATTTTCATGGCTCAACCCCCAGGCCGTCAGGCCAGTGGTGCCCAACAGCCGCATCCGGAACTGGTTCAGGCGATACTGAAGGGCATTCGTGTCCCTGAGTTGCCGTATCCGGTGGCGCGACCGCAGGACGACGTCATTCCTGACTGGCTGCCTTTACTGGCCGACTGCTGGCGTGAACAGCAGGACAAACGCGTCATCGACGTTCTGTCCGCCGTGGGTGAAACCTGGTCGGTGCGTCAGGTGAATGCGGCCTATCTTGCCGATCGCATCATGGATGTCTTCCTCCAGACCTCGGGTCTGCACGCGACCCTGGTGCGTCGTTGCGCGCGTCTTCGGTTTATTCTCGCCTGGCAAATCAGTGAGCAGGGTGCCTCTGCTATCGGTGCCGACAGTCCGGTTCACGGGTGGCTGGATAGCCTGCATACCCTGCGCGGCTGGAGCGATTCGGGCGGCCGCGCCGCGCGCCAGGTTTCGGGCTGGCTGGATGCCCTGGTTGATGTGGGCAACCGCTGTCTCGAAGAGCGCAATCTGGCGCCCTTTCAGACCTTTGCCCGTGACTGGCATAAAGAGCAGGCCCAGAAAGAAGGCCGCATCGACAGACTGCGACAGCGCTTGCTGGAGACCGAGCGAGGTGCCGCGCGGCAGCGTGCCGCCGAGCAGATGGCTCGTGCAGTGGTCGGCCGGGCGCTGGGGCGACGTGAATTACCGCCCGCGGTGATTGTCTTCGTTGAGCGTTATTGGCTGCCGCTGTTGCGGCAAGTGATCTGGAGCGACGGCCTGGCCAGCGACAACGGTCGCCATGCGGCCAAGTTGCTGGAGTGGATGATCTGGGTGTCCGACCCCAAGCTCTCCGACAAGGAGCGGGACAAGCTCTACCACGTCGGTGAACAACTGAGCGACAAGATCAATGAAGTCTGGACTCGCGTGCAGCAGGAGAAGCTGCCGGCGGAGGCCCTGCAAGGTATCGAGGAAACCATGGTGGCCCGTCTGCGAGGCACGCCTGTGGATCTCGCACCGGTCGGCAACTTCACCTACGAGCCACGCTGGCTCAACCCCACGCCCATCGATTCGGCGGAAGTCCGGCCCTACGAAGGCGTGTGGTTTGTCGAAGGCGAGGATGAGGCACAGCAGCGCCAGTTCTTTTTCGCTTATCTTGAGGAAGCTCAGGAGATCCTCTGGACCAACGGTGAAGGCGTCAAACTGGGTTTGATGAGCTGGCATGACTTCCGCGACAGCATAGCCCGCGGGCGCCTGCAGAGTTTGCCGCCGATCAATCATTTCGGTGACGTGGTCTCGGACACGGTGGGCAAGCTGGAACAGGTGCTGCGAAAGCAGGTGGAAAAACGCCGTGAAGCCCGCGCCAAAGCCGAGGCTCAGGCGGCCAAGGTCCGTGAAGAGCGCGCGATGGCTGAACAGAAGCGCCAGGAAGAAGAAGCGCGTCGCGCCGCCGAGGAAGCTGAGACCAGGGCCCGTGAAGAGGCCGAGGAACGCGCCCGCGAAGAGGCCGAGCAGACCCGCCTGAAAAAAGAGCGGCTGGAGATGGCGCGCCGCCAGGTTGACGCACTCAAACTTGGTAACTGGATCGCCGTAGCGGCGGATGCGGCCGATCCGTCCCAGGAGGCCCGCAAGCTGAAGTTGGCGGTGCGACTGAACGCGACCGGCAAACTGGTGTTTGTCGATCGCCTGGGACTGAACCGCACCGAAATGGTCGCCGATGCACTGGTTGAGGCCATCGCCGGTGGTCAGGCGCGGGTCATGAGCAGTGAGGCGGAGTTTGAAGACACGCTGTCACGGGTTGTCGGCCGAATCAGGGTGGGGCGCTGATGAGTGGCATGGACTACGAATTCGGGAATCAGCCCGAAACCGAAAACGAACAACGGCGGGAGTTCCGGTTGACCGGCCGGGTCACTATCAGTCTTGAACTGGAGTCTGCGGAACCGGATGTCGGCGGCAAACCGCGCTTCCTGCGTTGCTACACCTCTGACCTGTCTGCCCGTGGCATTCGTATCGTTGCGTCGGAATCGTTCCCGGATGGGGCGATCCTGCCGGCCACCGTGGAGTTGGTGCAGGCCGGTCAGGAAACGTTGTATCCGTTGATGGTCGAGGTGGTCTGGTGCCGCCCCGGTGATGACGGCACCTGGCAGGTCGGTCTGCAGGTGCTGGAGTCCGATGACACGGCGGTCCTGGAATGGCTGGAGACCATGATCCGGGTCCTGGAAGACGACTAACCGCCTGCCGGCGTCTCGTCTTCCGAAGAGTGCCGGGCGCCCGCCAGTGTTTTGGGGAACGGGTCGAGCCCCTGTGACAGGAAACGCTCGGCGTCCTTGAGCGTATCTTCCGGCACCTCCTCCATGGGAATATGGCCGACGCCCGGATAAGTGACCAGTCGGGCGTTCGGCAGGTCGTCCAGCCAGCGCTGAGCGAGCTCCAGCGGCACCCAGTCATCGTCCTCGCCCCACATCAGCAGGGTGGGCGCCGTAATCCGGTAAAACGGCAGCGGCGCGTCGTTCTCGGCACGTTCCTCCACCATCTCCAGGGTTTTCATGTAGATCGGCCGGGCGCCCGGGCGCTGCGACATCTGCACGTAGCGTCGCACGTCTTTCTCCTTCATGCGACGCGGATCGCCGTAGGCCCAGCGCAGTGTCATCGTGATGATCACCGGTGGCTGGACATATTGCCCCAGGAACTGGATCGGGAATGAGGTGCCCAGGTCAAGCAGCCAGGGGGTATCTTGCGGGTAGCCGAAGGGATCCAGCAGGATCAGCCGGTCCACCCGGTTAGCGTATTGCGCTGCGTAACTGGCTGCGACAAAACCACCCAGGGAGTTCCCGGCCAGTGTAAAGGTATCGAGATCCAGCCGCTCCACGAACTTGGCAAACGTATTGACGATGTTGGCTTCGTCGAAGTCGTCCGGATTCTCCGGTGCGCCGGTCATTCCGAAGCCCGGCATATCCAGGGTGATCACGCGATGGGTGCGGCTCAGCTCGTCGACCCAGCCGTCCCAGGTTTGCAGGGCGGAAAAGATGCCGTGCAGCAGGATGATGGTGTCGCCCTGGCCCTGGTCGCGATAGTGAATGTGATAGCCGTTGACGTCCATAAAGCGGGACTGATCGTTCTCATACCGTTCTTCCAGGTACGGCATGGGAATGTCGGCAAATCCGGTGGCGTTGGCCAGCGACGGGCTCGCCTTCATGGCGGAGCCGATGCTGGAACAGCCGGACAGGCCGCAAGCCAACAACAGGATCAGGAACAGGAAACGGACGGTCAGGCGCATGTCATTTACTCCATTCAGCACGCCCCGAGGTTACTTAACTTTACAGGGGGGAACAGTGATGGAGTTCGACAAACAGGGAGAGGAGAGATGGTTGGCGCCCGCCAGAGTGGGGCGCCAACGAAGCCGGCAGAAGGTTACTCTTCGAGCGCGCCCATACCGGTGATGTTGAAGCCGGCATCCACGTAGAGGATTTCGCCGGTAATACCGCTGGCCATGTCCGAGCTGAGGAAGGCTGCGGTGTTGCCCACTTCCTCCGTGGTGACATTGCGCTTGAGCGGCGCCCGGTTGGCGTTTTCCTGCAGCATGCGACGGAAGCTCTTGATGCCGGAGGCAGCCAGTGTCTTGATCGGACCGGCGGAAATGCCGTTGACGCGGATACCGTCCGGGCCCAGGCCGGCGGCCATATAGCGCACGTTCGCTTCCAGAGACGCCTTGGCCAGGCCCATCACGTTGTAGTTGGGCAGCACGCGCTCGGCACCCAGGTAGGTCAGGGTCAGCAGCGCGCTGTTTTCCTTGAGCATGCCGCGAGCGGCCTTGGCCAGCGCCACGAAACTGTAGGAACTGATGTCGTGGGCGATCTTGAAACCCTCGCGGGTGGTCACGTCGACGTAGTTACCGTTCAGTTCGTGTGCCGGCGCAAATCCGACCGCATGAACGATGATGTCGATGCTGTCCCAGTGTTTGCCCAGGGATGCCATCACGGCCTCGATCTCGGCGTCGTCGGCGACGTCACAGGGGAAGGTCAGCTCGCTGCCCCATTCCTTGGCGAAACCCTCGACCCGTGAACGCAGCTTTTCGTTCTGGTAGGTGAAGGCGAGTTCGGCACCTTGCTGGTGGAAGGCTTCCGCAATGCCGTGAGCGATGGAATGCTTGCTCGCCACCCCAACAATGAGGGCGCGTTTTCCTTTAAGAATTCCCATGGAGGATCTCCTGATTCGTTGGTATAACGCATTGTCACCGATCGGCGTGCGTCGTTTAACTCGCTATTCGTCTAAGAGCCGCTGGCGCGGCTGTCCTGGGCCCATGGATGTCGCAAACGTGCCGGTTACCGAGTCCGCACTTCACCGGTCTCTGCATCCTGATAGAAGAAGGCGGCTTCCAGCAGGTTGCGGGTGTAGTCCTTTTGCGGCGCGCTCAGAACCTGGCTGGCGTCGCCGTACTCCACCGCGTTGCCGTCTTTCATCACCAGCACCTGATGGGCCAGAGCGCGCACAACGGCCAGATCGTGGCTGATAAAAAGATAGCTCAATCGATAGCGTTCCTGCAGGGAACGCAGCAGTTCGATCACCTGCTTCTGGACCGAGCGATCCAGGGCCGACGTGGGTTCATCCAGCAGAATCACCGACGGATGCAGCACCAGGGCGCGGGCAATGGCGATCCGCTGGCGTTGTCCGCCGGAAAACTCGTGGGGATAGCGATCCCGGGCTTCCGGGTCCAGGCCCACATCCTTCAGGGCCTGGATAATCATCGCCTCGTGCTCGTCCTGCCGATCGGGCAGGTGGACCATCAAACCCTCGCCGACGATCTCCGCAATCGACATTCGCGGGCTCAGGCTGCCATAGGGGTCCTGAAAAACCACTTGAATATCCTTGCGTAGTGGCTTGAATTCCTTCTGATTAAGATTCTCGATCGATTGCCCCCGGAAGCGAATCTGTCCAGAGCTTTGCACCAGCTTGATCAACGCCATACCCAGGGTAGTCTTTCCGCTGCCGCTTTCGCCGACGATGCCAAGGGTTTCGCCGGGCCGGACCGAAAGACTGATGTTTTGCACTGCATGGAGCCAGGATTTGGGGCGACCGAAAAAGCTCTTGGTGAGCGGGAAGCGGACGTTGACGTCATCCAGTTCGAGGATGGCATCGGCCGCTCCCGTCAGGTGCTCGGGCGGTGTCCCCGGCTCGGATTCGAGCAACATCCGGGTGTAGGCCTGTGTAGGTGACTGGAAGACGGTTTCCGTCGGGCCCGATTCAACGCGTCGCCCTTTTTCCATCACCACCACCTCATCGGCGTAGCGACGCACAATGGACAAATCGTGGGTAATCAACAGAACGGCCATGCCCAGCTTCGCCTGGAGCGATCGCAGCAGCTCCAGCACCTGGCGTTGCACGGTCACGTCCAGCGCGGTGGTTGGCTCATCGGCAATCAGCAGTTCCGGTTCGTTGGCCAGGGCCATGGCGATCATGACCCGCTGCTTCTGTCCGCCGGACAACTGGTGGGGATAATACGTCAGGCGGTGTTCCGGATCCGGGATGCCCACCAGTTCCAGCAGCTCCAGGGTGCGTTTACGGGCCTGGTTGGGGCGCATGCCCTGGTGGATAGCGAGCGTTTCGCCGATCTGCTTTTCCACCGTGTGCAGCGGGTTCAGCGATGTCATCGGTTCCTGGAAGATCATGCTGATGCGGCGACCACGGATCTGGCGCATGCGCTGCGGCTTGGCCTTCAACAGATCCTCGCTACCCTCGAGCCGGATTTCGCCGCTCGGGTAGCTGGCATGGCGCTCGTCCAGCAACCGCAGAACGGAAAGCGCTGAAATCGACTTGCCGGAGCCGCTTTCGCCGACCAGGGCCACGGTTTTGCCGGCGGGCACGGCGAACGACAGCCGGTCGACAATGGTTTTGCCATCAAAGGCGATGGACAGGTCGCGGATGTCCAGGAACGCGGCCATATCAGTTCTTCCTCGGATCAAACGCATCACGCACCGCTTCCCCGATGAACACCAGCAGGGTCAGCATGATCGACAGCGTGATGAAGGCAGACAGGCCCAGCCACGGAGCCTGCAGGTTGGCTTTGGCCTGGGCGATCAACTCGCCCAGTGACGGCGACCCGGGCGGCAGCCCGAACCCCAGGAAGTCGAGGGACGTGAGGCCGGTAATGGCGCCGGTCAGGATGAACGGGACGAACGTGATGGTGGCCACCATGGCGTTGGGCAGCATGTGGCGGAACATGATGGTGCGGTTGTCCAGCCCCAGCGCCCGGGCGGCACGCACGTACTCGAAGTTCCGGGCCCGCAGGAATTCAGCGCGGACCACATCAACCAGCCCCATCCAACTGAACAGCAGCATAATGCCCAGCAACCACCAGAAGTTCGGCTGCACGATGCTGGAGAGAATAATCAGCAGATAAAGCACCGGCAGGCCGGACCAGATTTCCACGAAACGCTGCCCGAGAAGATCCACTTTACCGCCATAAAAGCCCTGCAGGGCACCGGCGATGACCCCGACGATGCAGCTGAAGAAGGTCAGCGTGAGGGCGAACAGCACCGAGATACGAAACCCGTAGATCAGCCGGGCCAAGACGTCGCGACCCTGATCGTCGGTGCCCAGCCAGTTGACCTCGGAGGGTGGCGCGGGCGAGGGTACGGTGAGGTTGTAGTTGATGGTGTCGTAACTGAACGGGATCGGCGGCCAGATCATCCAGCCGTTGGCGTTGATCTCGTCGGCGATGTAGGGGTCCCGGTAATCCGCCTCGGTGGGCAGGAAGCCGCCGAAGTTTTCTTCGCTGATGGTCTGTACCACCGGGAAATAGATCGAATCCTTGTAGCTGACGACTAGCGGTTTGTCGTTGGCCACCAGCTCCGCGAACAGCGTGACGGTGAACAGCACCAGGAAGATCCAGAGCGACCAGTAGCCCCGGCGATTGTTGCGGAAATTGCGCAGTCGGCGCTGCTGGATCGGGGAAAGCTGAGTACGCTTCATATCAGCCCTCCCGACTCTCGAAATCAATGCGGGGATCGACCAGGACGTAGGTCAGGTCGCTGATCAGCTTCAGTACCAGGCCCATCAGCGTAAAAATGTAGAGCGTCCCGAAGATGACCGGATAATCCCGATTCAGTGCCGCTTCGAAGCCCAGCAGCCCCAGTCCATCGAGGGAGAAGATCACTTCGATCAGCAGCGACCCGGTAAAGAACAGCATCACCAGCAGGCCCGGCAGGCTGGCAATGACGATCAGCATGGCGTTGCGGAACACATGACCGTAGAGGATACGGCGATCTTCCAGACCCTTGGCGCGGGCGGTCACCACATACTGCTTGCCGATCTCGTCGAGGAAGGAGTTCTTGGTCAGCAGGGTCAGGGTGGCAAAACCGCCGATGACGTTCGCCGTCACCGGCAGCGCCAGGTGCCAGAAGTAGTCGCCGATCTTCTGGTACCAGGTCATCGTATCGAAGTCGGTGGAGGTCAGGCCGCGCAGCGGGAACCAGTCCAGATAGCTGCCGCCGGCAAACAGCACGATCAGCAGGATGGCGAACAGGAAGCCCGGGATCGCATAACCGACGATAATGGCCGAGCTGGTCCAGACATCGAAACGGGTGCCGTCCATGACCGCCTTGCGGATACCCAGGGGAATCGATATCAGGTAGATCACCAGCGTCGACCAGAGCCCGATCGAGATGGAGACCGGGAGCTTGTCGATGATCAGGCCGATGACGGAGCTGTCCCGAAAGAAGCTGTCACCGAAGTCGAAGGTGGCGTAGTCCTTCAGCATCTTGAAGAAGCGCTCCGCCGGCGGCTTGTCGAAGCCGTACTGCTTCTCCATTTCGGCAATCAACTCTGGCGGGATGCCCTTGGCGCCGCGGCTTTGCTGATCACCACTACCTTGCCCGCCACTGACTTCAGAGCCGCTGCCACCGCCGGCCCGGGTGAGGGCGCCGCTGTCCATGCCCTGCATCTGGGCGATGAATTGTTCAATGGGTCCGCCCGGAGCGGCCTGGACGATCACGAAGTTCAACAGCATGATGCCGACCAGTGTGGGAATGATCAGCAACAGACGCCTCAGGATGTAAACACCCATCAGTCAGCAGCTTCCTCTTGCAGGCGAGAAGGAATCAGGGTTTGACCCACCAGCGGCTCAGATCAATGCCGTTCTTCGGCGTATTGGACGGTCGCGCCAGTTTGTTTCGGTAGGCGACCCGGTCCACGGCCAGATACCACTGGGGAATCACATAGTGTCCCCACAGCAGGACCCGATCCAGCGCATGAGTGCGGTCCACCAGGGCTTGGCGGTCCGGTGCCTGGATCACTTTGGCCACCAGGTCATCGACCACCGGGCTGTTGACGCCCAGGATGTTGCGGGAGCCGGGCTCATCGGCGTTTGAGGAGTGCCAGTAGTCGCGTTGCTCGTTGCCCGGCGAATCGGACTGGGGGAAAGAGCTGACCACCATGTCGAAATCAAAACTGCGCAGGCGCCGGATGTACTGGCTGGTATCCACCTGACGCACATCGACATCAATACCCAGTTTGGCCAGGTTTTTCTTGAACGGCAGGATCACACGTTCAAAGGTCTTCTGAAAAATCATGATCTCGAATTTCAGCGGGCGGCCAGACGATTTTTCGACCATCTTGCCATCCCGAATCTCAAATCCGGCGTCGCGCAGCAGTGTGATGGCCGTGCGCAGGTTGTCCCGCAGGGTGGTACCGTTGGTCGTCGACGGCGGGTGGTATTCCTTGTTGAATACTTCCGGCGGCAACTGGTCGCGATAGGGTTCCAGCAGCTTCAGTTCCTCGCCCTTGGGCAGCCCTGAGGACGCCAGGTCGCTGTTCTCAAAGAAGCTTTGGGTGCGCGTGTACTGGCCGTAGAACAGGTTCTGGTTGGCCCAGTTGAAATCAAAGCCATACGCCAGGGCTTCGCGGACCTTGGGGTTGTCGAAGGGAAAGCGGCGGCTGTTCATGGCGAAAGCCTGCATGCCCACCGGGCGGCCGTGATGGATCGCTTCCTTGATGATCTTGCCGGACGAGAGGGCGTCGCCGGTGTAGCCGGTAGCCCAGTTCTTGGCGGATGACTCCAGACGGAAATCGTAGTTGCCGGCCTTGAAGGCTTCCAGGGCGACGGTGTCGTCGCTGTAGTAGTCGTAGCGGACTTCGTCGAAGTTGTTGCGACCGACGTTCACCGGAAGATCCTGGGCCCAGTAATCCGGGTTCCGCTTATAGGTGATCGAGCGGCCGGCGTCGAATTTCTCGATCGTGTAGGGCCCGCTGGAGACCGGGATGGTGAGGCCGGATTCTTCGAAATCGTGCTTTTCCCAGTAATGCTTGGGCAGGATGGGCATCTGACCGAGAATCAGGGGCAATTCCCGGTTCTGGGTGTCGCCGAAATCAAAGCGGACGGTGTATTTGTCGAGCACCTTCACATCTTTGACTTCCGCGTAGTAGCTGCGGAAGAACGGGTGTCCCTTGTCGATCAGCAGATGAAACGTGTAGGCCACGTCCTCGGCGGTGATGGGTTCGCCGTCGGAGAAGCGGGCCTCAGGACGGAGATGGAACGTGACGTAGGAGCGGTCTTCCGGTGTTTCCACGGATTTGGCGATCAGCCCATACATGGTGAAGGGCTCATCGGCGGATTCCGTGAGCAGGCTGTCGTAAGCGTAAGTCTGTAGCCCGGCCGCCGACACCCCCTTTAGCACAAACGGGTTCAGTGAGTCGTAACCGTTGGCCACGATGCTCAATCGCAGTGTGCCGCCTTTGGGCGCGTCCGGGTTAACGTAGTCGAAGTGCTTGAAGTCGGGACCGTATTTCGGGTCACCGTGCATGGCAAGCCCGTGCACGGCCTCTGCAGCGTGCAGGGCCATGCCGGTCAGCAGGAGAAACAGGGTAATGACGGTCTGAGAAAATCTGATCATGGATTCCGCTCTTTTTCGTTCGGACTGACCGTCACGTCAATGTGTTAGCGGTCAGGGACTTCGGCGAATATCGACGTAGAGTACCAGACTTTGTCCGGGCTGGAGATAATTGTTGAGGTTGAGGCTGTTCCAGCTTGCGATGTCCTTCACGTTTACGTTGAAGCGACTGGCAATCCGCGCCAGGGAATCGCCTTTACGCACGCGATAGCCGACTTTTCGCATCATCTCGGACGGACTGCGGCGTCCCGCCATGGCCAGTTGCTGCGTGTCGGGATCCTTGGACCAGATCACTAAACGCTTGCCCGGAATCAGCGGATCGCCCGGCGCCATGCCGTTCCAGCGGGCCAGTTGGCGGACGCTGACGTGATTGTCACGTGCGATATCCCAGAAAGTGTCCCCCCTTTGAACGGTATGCTCGATGCGAGTTCCTTTGGCGTTGCGGTTGATCGACGCCTGCTTGTCCTTCAGACGCTCGCTGGCGCTCAGGGCGTAGCTGGCGTTGCCTTTGGTCGAGGTGGGAATCAACAGGCGCTGATCCACGCGAATCAGGTTCGAGCGCAGGTGATTGACCTGTTTGATGACGTCTGGCGTGGTGCCGAAGTTGTGGGCGATCTTGATCAGGCTATCGCCGCCGCGCACCTTGTAGTTCTTCCAGGACACCCGTTGGGAGGGATCCAGGCTGGCCAGACCCTTGCGAAACTGATCCGCGTTATCGACCGGGACCAACAGACGATGCGGGCCCTCGGGTGACGTAGCCCAACGGTTATAGGCCGGGTTCAGCAGATAGATTTCCTCGATATCGACACCGGCCAGGTTCGCGGCCTGGGCCAGGTCGATTTGGGAGCCGGTATCCACCACCTCAAAATAAGGCTTGTCCGGAATCGGCGGCAGGGTAACGCCGTAGGCCTGCGGATCGTCGATGATCTTGGCGATGGCGATCAACTTGGGGACGTAGGCACGGGTTTCGCGGGGCAGGTCCAGAGCCCAGTAGTCGGTCGGCAAGCCGCGGGCCTTGTTGTGGCGAATGGCGCGCAGGACGGTGCCGGCGCCACTGTTGTAGGAGGCCAGCGCCAACATGTAGTCGCCATCGAAGCGATCGGCGAGGGCGTCCAGGTACTCCAGCGCGCCGTCTGTGGCGTCGATGACATCACGCCGCTGGTCGTGCCACCAGCTCTGGTTGAGGCCATAAACCCGGCCCGTGGACGGGATGAACTGCCAGAGTCCGGCGGCGCGACCGTGGGAATAGGCGAACGGATCGTAGGCGCTTTCCACGACCGGCAACAGGGCGTATTCGGCCGGCAGCCCACGATCTTCGGTTTGCTTGAGAATGTAGTACAGGTAGCGGCGAGCCCGTTTGGCGACGCGGTCGATATAGCGCGGGTGGCTGGCATACCAGTGCAGCTGTTGCTCAATGCGCTCGTTGTCCAGGGTCAGGTCCATGCCGAACTGCCCGCGCAGGTGACTCCATAGATCGTGGGTCACGTCTTCGCTGGCGACGTTGTTTTCGGTGGGCTGTTCCAGGCGTTCGCGGGCCTTGGCGGCTTTCGATTTGAGGGACGGTTCGATGGAATCGTCCAGCTCGGTGGTGTCGTCCTCGGAGGGATGGCCCTCGACCGAGGCCTGAAGTTCATCGTCACCGGCCGGTACCGAGACGTGTTCGGATTCCAACAGCTCGCTCTCGCTGAGGGAATCGTTGTCGCCCTGGCCGGTAAACGTTTGGCAGCCACTCAGAACAGTGGCGATCAGCAGGGCTGTGGTTATTCTTGCTACAGTCATAAATTGTCCGGAAATAGGGGCTGACGGACCAAAAAAACGTCCCCGAAAAACAGTGACGCGCCCGTCAAGCGGCGAAGCTTCGCTGGATTCTATGAGAACCCTTTTCTGAGGGTCAATACAGCGCTTATTACGTTAACGTCAGATCATGTAACGACTTTTATCAGAACGAGTCCTTCGCTTTTCGGACTTGTGCAAAGATCCGGTCCTCACCATGTAAGGCAGGATCGACCTCAATCCGGCGCTTTTCGACGGCGGCTGCAACAGCCGGATCGTCCCAGCGCATAAATGGATTCAGGGCGATTTCCTCCTCCAGCGTGGTGGGCAGTGTGGGCACCTGATTCTCGCGTTTCTGTTTGCAGGCGATCTCGAACGCTTCCAGCGCATCGTCTTCAGGCAGCAGGTCACGGCTGAAACGCAGATTGGCCAGGGTGTATTCGTGGGCGCAGTAGACCCGCGTATTGGCCGGCAGGGCCCGGAGTTTTGCCAGCGAGTGGCGCATTTGCGCCGGCTTGCCTTCGAACAGGCGGCCACAGCCGCAGGCAAACAGGGTATCGCCACAGAAGAGAGCCGGCGCTTCGTCGATGTCGGTCTGGGCGGTGTGATAGGCGATGTGATCCAGGGTGTGCCCGGGTACGGTCAGGACCTGAAATCTCAGCCCGTGCCAATTCACCGTATCGCCCTCCGAAAGGGCAACCTTGCTGCCCTTGAAGGGCGAATCGGCGGGGCCGTAGATGTCCGGATCGAAGGCCGCATCCAGCTCTTTGACACCGCCCACATGATCGGGGTGGTGATGGGTAATCAGGATGGCGTCCAGTTCCAGGTGGCGGGCTTTCAGGTACTGGAAGACAGGTTCAGCCTGGCCGGGGTCGACAACCGCGGCGGTGCGTGTGGCGTCATCGACGATGCACCAGATGTAATTGTCACTGAAGGCCGGAATGGGAACGATAGAGAACATGGCAATCTGCGGCTGCGGTCGGTGGATGTAGACTGCTATGATAAGGGATTGCGGCCAATGGCCCAAATCCACAAAGCGGTGGTGGAAATGGAGCATCGCGGCATCGGCACCCATTGACAGCTGGATACACCATGGCCAGAACGATCGAACGAGACTATGTGGCACAACGGGATGCTTTCGAGGCCTGGTTCCAGAGCCCTTTGGGCCGCGCGCTGCTGGCCGATCAGCGCGAGCACATTGCGCGCATGGCGGAGGATCTGACCGGCGCCCACCAGCTGCTGGTCAGCATCAGCCACCGCTTGCCGCTGGCGACGTCGACCGATTTCAGTCACCGAATGATGACAACCCCTTACTGGTCGTCCCATCTGCCCGACGCGACGGTGGTGTGCGATGCCGATGAACTGCCGTTTCCCAGTGACTCCATGGATCTGGTAATCCTGCATCACACCCACGATTTTTCCGATCAGCCTCACCAAGTGGTGCGCGAGGCCGCACGGGTATTGCGCAGCAGCGGCTGCCTGATCATCGTTGGCTTCAACCCCTATAGCTTGTGGGGGCTGCGAAAGCTGATTTCCCGTCGCCAACATCCGCCCTGGAGTGGCCGTTTCATTACCTCGAATCGAATGGAAGACTGGCTCAGCCTGCTGCAGTTCAAGGTGGAAGAGACCACCTCGCACTTTTTCCGGCCGCCTATTACACGGGTGCGGGCCCTGCAGCGTTTGACCCTGCTTGAAAAACTCGGTGAGCGGTTGCATCTTCCGGCTGGCGCCTATTACTGTATCCGCGCCGAGAAGCGGGTGCCTGCGCGCACGGTAAAACGGATTCGCTGGCGTCAGCCCAAACCGGTGGTTATTCCCCTGGCCGGCGCCATGGGATCCTCCAGTGTTTCCCGACGGCAGGAACGCGACAAGTAACGCCGATCCCTGAAGAAACCTCAATAAAGGTAATCCAGTAGTCATGACAAAACGCGTAGTGCTCTATACCGACGGAGCCTGTAAAGGAAACCCGGGCCCCGGAGGGTGGGGTGCCGTACTGAGTTACGGGGACCAGGAGCGGGAGCTCCATGGCGGCGAAAAGAACACCACCAACAACCGCATGGAACTGATGGCGGCAATCCAGGGCCTGAAAGCGTTGAAGCGTCACTGCGAAGTCGATCTCTATACTGATTCCCAATACGTGCGCAAGGGCATTACCGAGTGGATGAAAAACTGGAAAAAGAACGGCTGGAAGACCGCCGCCCGTAAGCCGGTCAAGAACGCGGACCTCTGGCGCGACCTGGATGAACTGACCGGGTCCCATGACATCAAGTGGCACTGGGTGAAGGGGCACGCCGGTATTCCCGGTAACGAGCGCGCCGACCAGTTGGCCAATCGCGGCGTTGAAGAACTCGCCTGAACCGCCTGATTCATCGACTTTTTATTGACGTTATAACCACGGGAGTCCTCCATGCGCCAGATCGTGCTGGATACGGAAACCACCGGTATTGATCCCGAACAGGGCCACCGGATTATCGAAATCGGCTGTGTCGAGATGATGGAGCGCCAACTGACCGGCCGCCACTACCACGTCTATATCAACCCCGAGCGGGAAGTTGAGGCCGAAGCCCTGGCCGTTCACGGGATATCCAACGAATTTCTGGCCGACAAGCCACTGTTCCGCGATGTGGCCACCGAGTTCTTTGAATTCATCAAGGGTGCCGAGCTGGTCATTCACAACGCCGCGTTCGACGTAGGCTTCATCAACCATGAATTCCGACAGCTCGGGACCGGCTGGAAAGTCGAAGACCACTGCGGCGTAGTGGATTCCCTAGCCATGGCCCGCGCCAAGCACCCGGGGCAGAAGAACAACCTGGATGCCTTGTGCAAACGTTACGGCATCGACAACAGCAACCGGGAACTCCACGGCGCCTTGCTGGATGCGGAGATCCTCGCCGATGTCTTCCTGCTGCTGAGTGGCGGTCAAACGGCCCTGTCCCTGGATGCAAACGGAGGCGACAGTGATCAATCCGTGGGTGGTATCCGGCGGCTGTCGGCTGAGCGTCGCAAGACCCGGGTCATCCGCGCGTCGAATGAAGAAAGCGAAGCGCATGATGCGTTGATCGAGGTGGTCGCCAAGGCGGGCGGTGAAGCCCTGTGGAACCGCATGACATCGGGTGCGGAAACCGCTGAGCCGGCAGGCGAATAACGCCACGGCAAAAACCAGCAAAATAAGTACACAAGGCCTTTCTTGAGGTACTTGAGTTTTGTGTTATAAGTAAATGCTAATTCGGCTATTTTTCGCGTGCGTTCGGGATAAAAGAAGCTCCAATAACGGGTGTACGAACGCAAACGGGTGAGGACGTAGCGAGTCAGGGACTTCCGGACGGCTTGCCTGCCTGCGTCTGATCTCGCCGCACATTGAATGCCAAAGGTGGTGCCGGTTCGCCGGTCAGAGTCGTCACCTGATCACTCGGCAGGGGAAGCGGTACTCTCCGCAATGCATATGGGAAGCGTCAATTTATGGTTCAATCGTCACTCGCGACGAAATCTCAGTCGTTTGATCTGGTCAAGAATGAAATAGAACAGACCATCAAACAGGCCGAGAGCAGCCTCGAACGCTTTCAGGAGAATCGTGAGAGTGGCGAGGATCTCCAGAACTGTGTCGATTTCCTGAACCAGCTGCGTGGTATCTTCGTGCTCGTCGAACTGCGTGGCGGCACGCTGCTGTGTCAGGAAGCCGTGGCCGTAGCCAACGACGTTCCCGTAGGCGCCAATGACGATAAGAACACCCTGTTGGCGGCACTCAGCAGCGCCCTGTTTATCCTGCGTCGCTACGTGGAGTACTACCAGCAACAGCGTGCCGATCATCCGGAACTGCTGCTGCCCATTACCAACGACCTGCGCGTTTCCCGCGGCGAGAAGCCGTTCCCCGAATCCTGTTTCTTTGAAGTGGATGCCCGTAAACGGCCGGATTTCTGTGCCAGCCTGACGTTGAATCCGTTGGGTGGCGACGAAGCCGATTTCGACATCCACGCCCGGCGCATGCGCCTGATGTACCAGATTGGTCTGCTGGGCGTGCTCCGGGAGCGTAACGAACGCGTCAATCGCAAGTTGATCGCGCGGGCGGCGAAAGGGTTCGCGCGCCTTTGTAACGGAGCGCCGATGGGGCAGCTCTGGTGCCTGTTGTCGGTGGTGGCCGATACCATGCAGGACCGGGAGATGGGCTTCGGCAAATCCCGCAAACGCCTGTTCATGCGGATCGAGAAATACACCCGCGAAATTGTCTACATCGGCAAAGTGGCCATCGCCAAGGACGCACCGGACTCCCTGTTCAAGGAGCTGGTCTACATCCTGTATCGCAGTGGCAGCGCCAACCCGGAAGTGGCCCAGGTGCTTCAGGCTTATGGCATCACGCCGACGGAGTTCCCGGAAAACATCCTGGAGTCCCATCGCAAGCGTCTCTACGGGCCGGGGACCGATGTTCTGAAATCCCTGTCCAACGCGCTGCAGGAAGAGCTCAACCAGCTCAAGGACAAAGTGGACATTATCGAGCGGGGCATTGAGCCGGACCTGAACGAACTGGCCTCGATTGCCGGGTCGTTGGAGCAGCTGGCGGCGACGCTGTCCGTTCTGGATCTGAACAAGCTGGCGGACCTGTCCCGCAAGGAAGCCGCCCAGCTGCGCCGCTGGCATGCGGAGAATCGGCTGCCTGAGGATGACGAGCTCTACAATCTGGCCAATGCGGTGCTGAGCATCGAGGATGCCACCTTGCAAATGGTCCAGCGGGGCATTACCACCGAGACCGATACCCTGGCGGTGGTGCCGGCCAGCCGGGAAGAGTCCACCTACCTGACCGAGGCCTACATCGTTGTGGCAGACGAGGCGAGGGCGGCATTGACCCTGGCCAAGCGGGCCATTACCGCGTTCATCGAGTCCGATTACGATAAGCTGCACCTGGCCAATCTGCCGGCCACGCTGCGCAGCATCTGGGGCGGCTTCATGATGCTGGAAGACGAAGAGGGTGCGGGCGTCCTGGCCCGGATTGCCGACTCGATCCAGTCCCGTCTACTGGACGCCCGTGAGCCGCCGCCGGCCACCGTCTTGGAAGCGCTGGCCGACGCACTGACGTCTCTGGAATACTATATCGAAAGCATTGGAACCCGCGACGAGCGCAACCCGGATCTGCTCAAACTGGCAGAATCCTCGTTGGCGGATGTCGGTTTATAGGAGCCTTTCAGCGCTCCGCAAGCAGTTGGCTGACAGCCGGGGATGACGCGTCAGGTCGTCGCGGCCCTCGACAACAAGAGAGCCCTGTATGCCCCAGGATTTTGCCCTGCTGACTCTGGCTGCCGTCGGCGGCCTGCTGGCCCTGTTCGGTCTGGCCTTCTTCATTCGTCCCCGCTGGTTCTTCAGCTGGCTCAAGGGGACTTTTGCCATCCTCCTGATCCTTGCCGGCGCCTATATTGGATTGCTGGCGCTGGATCTGCGCCATTATCAGTCCCTGGACAGCATGGAAACCATTGCCACCATCGGCGTGACGAAAAGTGGCCCCCAGACCTGGCGCGTTCGTCTTGAGCGTGATGAACAACCGCCCCTCGATGTGACGCTGCGTGGTGACCAATGGCAGGTGGATGCCCGGATCATCCGGCTTGCTGGCCCGCTGTCCTGGATTGGCGTCCCGCCGGCTTACCGGTTGGAGCGCCTCAGTGGCCGATACGTCAGCCTGGAGCAGGAGCGCAGCGGTGAGCGTACCGTGTTTTCGTTAGGGCAGGATTCCTGGTTCGATGCCTGGACGCTGGATCAGGAATTCGGGTTGCCGTTCGTGGAAGCGGTGTATGGTAATGCGACGTTCATGCCACTCAAGGACGGGGCAATCTTTGACGTTCGGCTCTCCAGTACCGGACTGGTTGCGCTGCCCGGAAATCAACAGGCGCGTGAAGCCATGGAGGAGTGGTTTCCGAAGGCGGGGTGATCAGCAGGCGGGACGATGACGAAGGGCGATCCGGACCGAAGCCGCAGCATCGGTCCGGAGAACAGGCACTTAGCCCATGCTGAACAGTTCGCCCAGCTTCGTCGCCAGCATCATGTCGCCTTCGGCGCGCAGCTGACCGGCCATGAATGCCTGCATGCCGTCTGTTTCGCCGGAAACGATGCCCTGCAGGGTTTCAGAGTTCATGAT
Organism: Marinobacter sp. R17; assembly: GCF_003789045.1. Taxonomy (NCBI): domain Bacteria; kingdom Pseudomonadati; phylum Pseudomonadota; class Gammaproteobacteria; order Pseudomonadales; family Marinobacteraceae; genus Marinobacter; species Marinobacter sp. R17. The sequence goes on from NZ_RHGZ01000009.1 coordinate 67,598, forward strand.
CAGGGTGACGGACGGATCTTCGTGATCGCCTTCGTTAAGCTGGCAGGTACCGTCGTTGATGACCAGGTGGTAGTTTTTGTCATCTTCGATGTTGAACTGGAAGACCAGATCCATGCCAGCGGCGGCATCGGCGTTAAAATTCTGTTCCAGTTTTTCAAAAACCTGAGCTACAGACATTGTTTTTCCCTTTTGAGTGAGCGTCTAAAAGCGTGGTGCCGGTGCTGCCCGGGCAGGATTCCGGCGAAACCAGTTCGACTTTAGGGACCGCGCCAAACCCTGTCAAGCTCGATCGAACGCTTGTTTGAAAAAGGAATCTAACGGGCCTCGTTCGGCGTACTCACCCTCGGTTACAATCATCGGGTTTGTTGGGTCCGACAGGTGTGATCGGGCTCACCATCGACAACCGCATCGTGTAAACGGAGAACAGATTTGGAATTTCTGACGGATTACGGGCTATTCCTCGCGAAGACGGTCACTTTTGTGGTGGCGGTGCTGGTGATTGTGACCGCGGTGGTTTCTGCCGCCCACCGCAAGCAGGACGGTGACGAATCGGACGGGGAGCTTCACGTCAAACGCCTCAACGAGGGGTTTAAGCGCCTCAAGGAAAACCTGCATCAGAAGCTGTTGGGGGATTCTGACCGCAAAGCTTGGCTAAAGGCCCGCAAGAAGCAGAAGAAGGCGGAGGCGAAAGCCGAGAAAAAAGCCGCCAAGAGTGGCGAGAGCAAGGAGGACATCACCAGACCACGTGTGTTCGTGCTCGATTTCAACGGTGACATCAAGGCGAGCGATAACGACCAGTTGCGCAAGTCCATCACCGCCGTCCTGAGTCTGGCAGAGCCGGAGCGGGATGAAGTGGTTATCCGCCTGGAAAGCCCGGGCGGCCTGGTTCATGCCTACGGCCTGGCGGCGGCGCAACTGGATCGTGTGCGCGCCAAAGGCATTCCGCTGACGGCCTGCGTCGACAAGGTGGCGGCCAGCGGTGGTTACATGATGGCCTGTGTGGCCGATCGCATTGTGGCATCGCCGTTTGCCATCCTGGGCTCGATCGGTGTTGTGGCCCAATTGCCGAACTTTCATCGTCTGCTGAAGAAAAATGACGTGGACTTTGAGATCCTGACCGCTGGCGAATACAAGCGCACGCTGACCATGTTTGGTGAGAATACCGACAAAGGGCGCAAGAAGTTCCTGGAAGATCTGGAAGATACGCACGTACTGTTCAAGGAATACGTCGGCGAACGTCGCCCGGCCGTGGATATTGAAGCGGTGGCCAATGGTGACATCTGGTTCGGTCAGCGTGCCCTCGATGTTCACCTGATCGACGAGCTGAAGACATCGGATGAGTACCTGATCGATGCCTGTGATCGGGCCGAAGTCGTTTCCGTCACATTCCGCCGCAAGCGTACGCTGCCGGAAAAACTCGGGCTTGCAGCCAGCGGCGCGATCGAACACAGTTTCTGGAAATTGGCCGGGATGCTGCGTCACCGTAACCTGCAGTGAGGTGGCGTTTCGTCATCCCCGAAACCAACAACAAGGGAAGGATTTCAGATGAGCACCTATAAAGCCTGGCGAGTTCATGAAAAAGATGGGCAGTATGTCGGGGGTGTCGAAACCCTCGATACGGCCGACCTCCCCGAAGGCGAGGTTCTGATCCGCGTCACTCATTCCTCGCTGAACTACAAGGATGCACTGTCGGCATCCGGTAATAAGGGCGTTACTCGTACCTTCCCGCATACGCCGGGCATCGATGCGGCGGGCGAGGTGGTGGAAAGTGCCACTGGTACGCCAGCGGTAGGACAGCAGGTCATCGTGACCGGCTACGATCTTGGCATGAACACCGCCGGCGGTTTTGGTGAATACATCCGGGTGCCCGCCAAATGGGTGGTTACCATGCCCCAGGGCTGGGACGCGCGCCGGGCCATGGTGTATGGCACCGCCGGACTGACCGCCGGGCTGAGTGTCGCCAAACTACTGAAAATGGGAGCCACGCCGGAGCAGGGCCCTGTGGCGGTCTCCGGGGCCAGCGGGGCGGTCGGCAGCGTAGCTGTCGAAATCCTGTCAGGTCTGGGTTTCAAGGTTACCGCGATCAGCGGCAAGGCTGGTCAGGCGGATGCCCTCAAAAAGCTGGGTGCTGAGGAACTGATGGGGCGCGACGCCCTGGATCCGGAGAAAAAGCCGTTGCTCAAACCGCGGTTTGCCAACGCAGTGGACACCGTCGGGGGCAGCCCGCTGGCCGAGTTCCTGAAGCAGGTGATTCCGGGTGGTTCCGTGTCTTGCTGCGGCCTGGTCGCCGGCCCTCAGCTGGAAACCACCGTGTTGCCATTTATCCTGCGCGGCATCAATCTGCTGGGCGTGGACTCAGTGGAGATCCCGCTGGCCGATAAACAGGCCATCTGGTCCAGGCTGTCTGGCGAATGGGCTTGCCCGGTGACCGAAGCCAGCGCCCGGGATATCGGGTTTGATGAGCTGGACGATGCGTTGCAGGCGTTTCTGAAGGGGCAATCCGCAGGCAGTCTGGTGTTGGTGCACGGTCGAGGCTAATGGACCGTTTGATGCGCAGGGGGGCGCCTATTGGCGCCTCAGAAGCTAAAGCGTCTGCTACACACTCGAGTTGGCTTTTTGAATGTAGCCGACGCTTCAGCTTCGGAGCAGCCCGCAGGGCTGCCAGCGGCACCCAGAGGCCGCGAGCGCATCTTTCCCAATGATCCACAAACAAAAAAGACGGCCCAAGGGCCGTCTTTTTGTATCAACGCAGGTGCTGATCAGGACGCACGACGACGGAACAGCGGTTCCTCAATGTCGGCAGCCGCCTGATAGGTGTTGCTGAAGAAGTTCAGGCAATGCTCGGCCTGGTTGATGTCCTTGTCTGCCCGAAGCGCATAGGCGTTGAAACCGCAACGCTTCATATAGAACAGCTGGTCAAGCAGCACATCGCCCACGGCGCGCAGCTCGCCGGTGTAGCCATAACGCTCACGGAGCAGGCGGGCGATGCTGTAACCGCGGCCATCGGTGAACTTGGGGAAGTTCACGGCAATCACCGGCAGGTCGCCGATCAGGTCGGAGTAGTGCTCCGGCTCTTCATGGCTGTCGAACCAGATGCCGATGTCGTTGCGGCCGGCGTAGTGGTTGCGATTCTCTTTCCAGACCGCGGCCGGCAACAGGGCAGGGCCGTCCGGCAGGATCAGCTCCTGACCCTCTTCCGGGGCAGACACCAGGGTCCATTCATCGTTGTGGATGCCATCGTGGCGAATCAAATCAGGCATATACACGCTCCTTGAAGGGATCGATGCCAATGCGACGGTAGGTGTCCAGGAAGGTTTCTTCCTCGGTCCGCTTGTCGACGTAGACGTTGATGATCTTTTCGATCACTTCGGGCATTTCCTCGCGGGCAAAGGACGGGCCCAGAATCTTGCCCAGTGACGCATCGCGCTGTGACGAGCCGCCCAGGGAAATCTGGTAGAACTCTTCGCCCTTCTTGTCGACACCAAGTACACCGATGTTGCCCACATGGTGGTGGCCACAGGCGTTCATGCACCCGGAAATGTTCAGATCGATGTCGCCCAGATCGTAGACATAGTCCATGTCGTCAAAGCGGCGCTGGATGGCCTCCGCCACCGGAATCGACTTGGCGTTGGCCAGGGCGCAGTAGTCGCCGCCGGGGCAGCAGATGATGTCGGTCAGTGTGCCCAGGTTAGCGGTGGCGAAGCCCATCGGGCGGATCGCCTGCCACAGTTCGAACAGCTGGTCCTGGCGCACATCGGCCAGTACGACGTTCTGCTGGTGCGTCACGCGGACTTCGCCAAAGCTGTACTGTTCGGCGAGGTCGGCAATCTGCTCGAGTTGACGATCGGTGACGTTACCCGGCGGTACACCGGTTTTCTTCAGGGTCAGGGTCACAATGCTGTAGCCCGGTTTCTTGTGGGCGTCGACGTTGCGTTTGACCCAGGCATCGAATGCCTTGCTTTCGGCACGCTGGGCAACCAGGGCGTCCGGGTTGTCGTCCAGAGCGGCGTAGTCCGGCTCGGTAAAGAAGGTCTTGACCCGTTCAATGGCTTCGGGTGTCAGGCGAGTCGGAGTGTCCTTGATATGAGCCCACTCTTCCTCGACCTTCTCGGCAAACACTTCCGGCGTCATGGCCTTGACCAGGATCTTGATCCGGGCCTTGAACTTGTTGTCGCGACGGCCGTAACGGTTGTAGACCCGCAGGATCGCTTCCAGGTAGGTCAGCAGATCCAGTTCCGGCAGGAACTCACGGATCACCGGGCCGACCACCGGGGTACGGCCAAGGCCACCACCGACGTACACGCGGAAGCCGATGTCGCCAGCGTCATTACGGACGATTTCCAGGCCAATGTCATGCACCTGCACGGCTGCGCGGTCGTGGTTCTCGGAGGCGTTAACGGCCACCTTGAACTTACGCGGCAGGAAGGCGAATTCCGGGTGATAGGTTGACCACTGGCGGATCAGTTCACAGTAAGGGCGCGGATCCAGCTCTTCGTCGGACTGGACGCCGGCAAACTGGTCCGTTGTCGTGTTCCGGATGCAGTTACCGCTGGTCTGGTTGGCATGCATTTCCACTTCGGCCAACTCGGCGAGAATGTCGGGGACGTCCTCAACGGCCGGCCAGTTCAACTGCACATTCTGACGCGTGGTGAAGTGCGCGTAGCCCTTGTCGTAGTCGCGCGTAATGCGGGCCAGCCGGCGCAGCTGCTTGGCGCGCAGCATGCCGTAGGGAACGGCGATACGCAGCATGGGCGCTACCCGCTGGATATACAGGCCATTCTGCAGTCGCAACGGCAGGAATTCATCCTCGGCGAGTTCACCAGCCATGGCGCGATCAGTCTGATGCCGGAACTGCGCAACGCGCTCGTTCAGGATCTGCCGATCATATTCGTCGTAAACGTACATAAAACGGTTCCCGGATACACTAATTCAATGTGGCGGCTAAGATACCAGCTTTGCCTTATGCACTAAATGATTATTTGAAAATATGCTAATAGCCGATCGCACTTAAAAGCGATATGAAATAACACCTTTGCAAACAGGGGTTTATGTTGCGATTTTCGGCGTCTCCGTATTCGGTTTGTTCGATTCAATAAATCGATTTTTTGGATAAAAGAGCGGTTTGGACTTAATCGGAAAAGCGGGGAGCCCAAACAACAGCTAGGCTTAGGAAGGCTCGGGTTTAACTCCTGAGCCTCCTTCATTAAAAACAAGCGGCGAGGAGTGCCAGAATGAGCAAAAAGTCGTCGATGACCGACAGTCAGGTGGATGCTGTGGCGGCCGTCTGCCTGATTTTGCTGGTGGTTGCTTTTGCGGTGGTTTGGGTGAGCGGCCAGTAGCGCCCTTCAGGTCTGGGTCGCCAGGACCCAGCGCACGACCAGCGCCACGGAAACCACGAAAACGATCAGAAACAGGATCCCGCCAATGATGTAGGGCAGTGGCGAGCTGCTGCTGAAATCATGGTGCCGATGGCGCTCGCTCTGGACACCGAAGGCGCCGGCGAGAATGCCTTGCATGACCTTGAGGACACCGGGTTTGCGAGGCGTTTTTTCAGGATCGTGGGTCTTGTCGTCTGCCATGGAGTGACTCCAGCGGGGCCGGCCGACAGCCCCGCCGTTGTCGCCCGACATTACTCTGCCGGATCGTACGCCAGACTCGGGGCCAGCCAGCGTTCAGCCTCCGCTTTGCTGATGCCTTTCCGTTTAGCGTAGTCCTCGACCTGATCCTGTCCAATCTTGCCGACCGAGAAATACTTCGCCTCGGGATGCGCAAAGTACCAACCCGACACGGCCGCCGCGGGCAGCATGGCGAAATGCTCGGTCAATTCCATGCCGGCATTGGCGGGGGCTTGCAGCAGGTCGAACAGGGCCGCTTTTTCGGTGTGGTCCGGGCAGGCCGGATATCCGGGGGCGGGCCGGATACCGCGGTAACGCTCGCGAATCAGCGCGTCGTTGTCCAGAGTTTCCTCCGGGTCATAGCCCCAGAATTCCTTACGCACGCGCTCGTGCATGCGCTCGGCAAAGGCTTCCGCCAGACGATCCGCGAGGGCTTTCACCATGATGGCGTTGTAGTCGTCGTTTTTCGCCTTGTATTCCTCGGCCAGGTCATCGGCGCCAATACCCGCAGTCACTGCAAATCCGCCCACGTAATCACACTGATCGCTGTCTTCCGGAAGCAGATAATCGGACAGCGCCAGCATGGGTTTGCCCGGTGATTTTTCATCCTGCTGACGCAGGTGGTGCAGGGTGGTCAGGACCTCCTGGCGGCTTTCGTCGGCGTAGACCACCAGATCGTCACCGCGACGGTTGGCTGGCCAGAAACCGATCACGGCCCGCGCCTTGAGGCGCTTTTCCTCGAGAATCCGCTTGAGGATCGCCTGGGCGTCGTCGAACAGCGTCCGGGCGGCATCGCCGCGCTTGGGATCGTCAAAGATCGCCGGGTACTTGCCGGACATGTCCCAGGAAATAAAGAACGGCGTCCAGTCGATGTAATCGACCAGCTCGTTCAGGTCATAGTCGTCGAACACCTTCAGGCCGGTGAACGCGGGTTTGACCGGCTGGTAGCCGTCGAAGGAGATCTCCGTGTCCCGGCCCCGGGCGGCGGACAGGTCAATGAGCTTGGTCCGCTCGCCCCGATTCTTGCGACGCTCGCGGATTTTGTCGTACTCGGTGCGGGTGGACTCGACCAGCGGCTCCTTGGCAGTCCGGCTCAGCAGCTGTGAGGCGATATTGACGCAGCGGGACGCGTCCGACACGTATAGTGCCAGGTCGTTCTTGTACTGCGGCTCGATCTTGACCGCTGTGTGCGCCTTGGAGGTGGTGGCGCCACCGATCATCAGCGGCACGTCGAACTCCAGTCGCTGCATTTCCCGGGCAACGTGGACCATTTCGTCCAGCGACGGCGTGATCAGGCCGCTGAGACCGATGATGTCCACGTTCTCTTCCTTGGCGGTGGCCAGGATCTTTTCGCAGGGCACCATGACGCCGAGATCGATCACCTCGTAGTTGTTGCACTGCAGCACCACACCGACAATGTTCTTGCCGATATCGTGAACGTCGCCTTTCACCGTCGCCATCAGGATCTTGCCCTTGGCCTGCTGCCCCTCGGTTTTCTCGGCTTCGATGTAGGGGATCAGGTGGGCCACCGCCTGCTTCATGACCCGGGCGCTCTTCACGACCTGCGGCAGGAACATCTTGCCGTCACCGAACAGGTCACCCACCACATTCATGCCGTCCATCAGCGGGCCTTCGATGACCTCGATGGGGCGATCCGCTTCCTGTCGGCAGGCTTCGGTGTCCTCAATGATATAGGTGGTGATGCCCTTGACCAGTGCATGTTCCAGTCGTTTCTGAACGGGCCATTCGCGCCAGGCCAGATCTTCCTCGCGGGCTTTGCCGACTTCGCCTCGATAGCGCTCGGCCGCCTCAAGCAGGCGATCGGTGCCGTCCTCCCGGCGGTTGAGCACCACGTCGGTGACCAGCTCGCGCAACTCCGGATCGATCTCGTCATAGACCACCAGCTGACCCGGGTTGACGATCCCCATGTTCATGCCGGCCTTGATGGCGTGATACAGGAACACCGAGTGGATCGCCTCACGGACCACGTCGTTGCCCCGGAACGAGAAGGAGACGTTACTGACGCCGCCGGAAATGGACGCGTGGGGCAGGTTCTTGCGAATCCAGCCGGTCGCCTCGATAAAGTCGACGGCGTAGTTGTTGTGCTCTTCGATCCCGGTGGCGATGGCGAAAATGTTCGGATCGAAGATGATATCGCTGGGGTTGAAGCCGATGCCCACCAGCGTGTCGTAGGATCGCTTACAGATTTCGGTCTTGCGTTTGAAGCTGTCCGCCTGGCCCTGTTCGTCAAAGGCCATGACCACGACGGCGGCGCCGTAGCGCATGCAGGATCTGGCGCGGGCGATGAACTCGGCTTCGCCTTCTTTCAGGCTGATGGAGTTCACCACCGCCTTGCCCTGGATACAGCGCAGACCGGCCTCGATCACTTCCCATTTGGACGAATCGATCATGATCGGGACGCGGGCGATGTCCGGCTCGGACGCCACCAGATTCAGGAAGCGGACCATCACCTCCTTCGAGTCGAGCATGCCCTCATCCATGTTGATATCGATGATCTGGGCGCCGTTCTCGACCTGATCCCGGGCGACGCTGAGCGCCTCCTCGTACTGCTCTTCCTTGATCAGGCGCAGGAAACGCTTGGAGCCGGTGACGTTGGTACGCTCGCCGACGTTGATGAACAGGGTGTTCTCGTCGCCAGTGAAGGGCTCCAGGCCGGACAGGCGCAGCGCCGGCTTGATCTCGGGAATCTGGCGGGGTGGATACTTGGCCACGGCGTTGGCAATGGCTTCGATGTGGTCAGGGCGTGAACCACAGCAGCCGCCGATGATATTCAGGAAGCCGTCCCGCGCGAAGGCTTCGATAATGTCGGCCATTTCTTCCGGCGTCTGGTCATATTCGCCGAATTCGTTGGGCAGACCGGCATTGGGATGCGCGCTGACGTAGGTCGTGGACCGGTTGGACAGTTCCTCGATATACGGGCGCAGCGCATCGGCGCCCAGAGCGCAATTCAGGCCCACGGAAATCGGCCGGGCGTGGGCAATGGAATTCCAGAAGGCCTCGGTGGTCTGACCGGACAGGGTGCGTCCGGAGGCGTCGGTGATCGTGCCGGAGATCATGATCGGCAGCTCGATGCCGCTGTCTTCGAAATACTGCTGGGTCGCGTAAATGGCGGCCTTGGCGTTCAGCGTGTCGAAGATGGTCTCGATCAGGATCAAGTCAGAGCCGCCTTCCACCAGGCCCTTAACCGCTTCGTAGTAGTTCTCGTACAGCGTCTGGAAATCGACGTTGCGATACCCGGGGTTGTTCACATCCGGCGAGATGGAGGCCGTACGCGATGTTGGCCCGACGGCACCGGCAACAAAGCGGGGCTTATGGGGCTCACGCCCGGTAAATTCATCGGCAATCTGGCGCGCCAGTTGCGCGCCGGCCACGTTGAGCTCGTAGGCCAGCGACTCCAGGCCGTAGTCACTCTGGGAGAGCTGCGTGGAGTTGAACGTGTTGGTCTCGATGATGTCCGCGCCGGCAGCGAGATAATCCGCATGGATATTGCGGAGCAGGGCAGGCTGGGTCAGGTTCAGCAGGTCGTTGTTGCCCTGGACATCCCGGTCGTAGTCCTTGAAGCGCTCGGCCCGGAAAGCGTCCTCGTCCAGCTTCAGGTTCTGGATCATGGTCCCCATGCCGCCGTCGAGGATAACAATGCGTTCCTTCAGGGCGTTGTGCAACTGCTTCAGTCGGGTCTCACGATCACTCATAGGGACTTTTCCGGGTTGTGTTGATCTGAATCGGGGCGCGAAATAATAGCAAAGATGCGGCGTATAGTCTTTAGGGGGCTTGCAATCGACGTGACCGCCTTCAAATCCATCGTCAAGATCAATGATGATTATAAAGACTGAGTAAAATACTAGGTCTTTTATGTTGGCCCATGGTGCCTTAAAATGAACTCAAATTCTCAAGCAGGTTAGAGAAATGGCATTGGTTACCGTTACTGATTCTGCCCGGGATTACCTGGCGCAACTGATCGAGAAGCAGGATGTCGAGGGTATGGGTGTCCGTATTTTCGTGACCCAACCGGGCACGAAGCATGCGGAAACCTGTCTGGCCTATTGTCCGCCCAACGAGGTGGTGCCGACGGACGAAACGGTTGATCTGGACAAGTTCACCCTGTTCCTGGATCACAACTCCGTTCCGTTCCTGGAAGATGCGTTCGTGGACTATTCCAAGGACAAGATGGGTGGCCAGCTCACCATCAAGGCGCCCAATGCCAAAGTGCCGAATATCGACGAGAACGCGCCATTACCGGATCGGATCAACTACATCCTGGCTTCCGAGATCAATCCCGGCCTGGCGTCCCACGGTGGCGAGGTGTCGCTGGTCGAAGTGGCGGATGGCTCCATCGCGGTACTTCGCTTCGGCGGCGGCTGCCAGGGTTGCAGCGCGGTCAGCCTGACCCTGAAGCAGGGCGTTGAGACCACACTCACTGAGCGTATTCCGGAGCTGACCGGCGTGCGTGACGTCACGGATCACTCCTACACGGAGAACGCCTACTACCAGTAAGCGTCATGATTCGACAAGAAAGGTGCCGCTGGCACCTTTTTTTGTGCCCGCCCGGTTCGTGGACTTTCCAGTCTGTTTTTTTTCGGCAGGACGGCCAATGTTACCGTCTTCCCGCTGGCCCATCATGGCTATCATAATAAGGCTCGCGATAGCCAACACTGGTTCCGGACTCTCTATCGGGTGGGTCCGACGATGACGTTTATGTTCCGGCTCGGCAGGCCCGGACAGATTGACTGGGGTACCCATGTTCAGCGATTCAACGCTGTGGTCCATTCCGTTGATGGCCGCTTTTGTTGGCTGGTTCACCAACTGGTTGGCGATCCAGATGTCCTTCTATCCGGTGAATTTCATCGGTTTGGGGCGCTGGTTCGGCTGGCAGGGCGTGATACCACGCAAGTCGGAGAAGATGGCCCACATCTGTGTGGACCGCACGCTGCAGCAATTCGGTGATCTGAGCCTGGTCTATGAAAAGCTGGATCCCGAACGCATCGTCCAGCAAGTCGTCTCCCAGGTCACGCCGCGGCTGGATGAGTACATCGATGAGATCATGTACGACGTGCAGCCGGTGCTCTGGGACAACATGCCCACGTTTTTGCGCAACCGGATCTACCAGTGGGCCCGGGAGCAACTGCCCGCGCGAATCGAATCCCTGGTTGAGGATTTTGGCGACGACCTCAGTGACATCGTTGACCTGAAAGCGCTTCTGAGTCGCGAGCTCAAGCGTCACCCGGACCTGATGAACCGTATCTTCCAGCAGGCCGGCGCCGTGGAACTGCGTTCAGTCATCAACAAGGGGGCCCTGATCGGTGGCCTGCTCGGTGCGGCGATCCTGCCGGCCTGGATATCCTTTCCGTTTCCGTGGTTGCTGCCACTGACCGGTTTCGTGGTCGGCTTTCTGACCAACTGGCTGGCGATCAACCTGATTTTTCGCCCCCTCAACCCGCTCCGGATTCTGGGTTGGCGGGTGCAGGGACTGTTCCTGCGTCGCCAGGATGAAATCAGCGACGTCTGGAGTCGCCTGGTCGCCGAAGAGCTGCTGACCGTGGAAAAGGTCGCCGACGCCATGATCAACGGACGGGAAGGCGGCCGAACCCGCGCCATCATCCAGAAACACCTGCGACCCCTGCTGGATCAGTCGGTGTTGATGAAGCTGGGCGCCCAGCTGAGTGTCGGAATGAGCGGCTATACCGAGCTGAAGAAGGCCATGAACGACAAAGCCATCCTGGCGACGGGGCACGTGTTCTGCGATCCGGAATTCAATCGCGAGCGGGCACCGGTGGTCGCCGGTGTTCTGGCCCAGCAAATGAAAGCGCTCGGCCCCGCCGAGTTCCAGGATATCCTGCGACCGGCCTTCAAGGAGGAGGAGCTGTACCTGATGCTGGTGGGCGGCCTGTTCGGCGCTATTGCTGGCGCGGTACAACTGGGTTTTCTTTATTATTGGCCGGTTTCGATCGGCTTTTAGGGCAACACTCGGAGATCCCCACCATGGCGATCTGGCAAGATATTCTCGTACACATCGTGGTGACCGCGATAACTGTTCTGGTGGTGTTGGCGGCGTTCTATCGCTTCGTTTTGCGGCCGTACATCGATCGCAAGGTCGAAGAGCTGAAAGCAGCCGGTGACCGCGTTGAGCAACGCGTGCGCCAGGGTGTGAAGGAAGGCGTCCAGGAGGGACTGATGGATCTGCCGGAGAGTACCTTCAAGGAATCGACCCGAACCTTCCTGAAGTTTGGATCGGGCCTGGTTGAGAACGGGCTCAGCAGCTTTCTCGGCTCCTTTGAGGATCCGGAGCGACGGGACAGCCGTCAGGATTCAGCCCCTAACGGCCAGCGCTGAGTCGAATTTCTGGCGGTCGCGCTCATTCCAGAGGGCTTCCGCCCGGGCCAGAGCCGCGTCCTGGCTCTCGGCACGTCCGGCCTCGTAAAGCGCGAGGGCGGCCGTGGAGATAACGGCGGCTTCGCCATACTCATCCGATAGATCGCCCCGCCAGACCCGAGCCATATCCGTCACATCGATCTTTTCCGGCTTCACGTGTCGTTGCGGGAAAAGTGCAGACCAGCTGTCCTCCTCGGTCACGAATCCGTCAACGTCCCGGCGGGCCCGGAAGACCTTCATCACGTTGTCCGGATTGCGTTCAATTTCTCCGCCTTCGCCCCGAATGACGGCAACACGCTCGTAACCCAGCAGTTCACCGGCGCCCTGGTGCAGGCCGGCGTAGGGCGGATGGAAAATGCCTTGCATCACTACCGGTGCAGACAGCGGATTGATCAGTCGGGACAGTGAATGCACCGGCGAGCGCAGTCCGAGAATCGGTCGCAGTTCGATCATTTCCGCCAGGCGAGGCGCGACATCGCGCAGGTGCATGTAGGACAGGTTGGTCTCATCCAACTGGCGGGCGGCGGTTTCCCAGTCGTGGGCGACCGGAAAGCCGAATGCCTCCATGACGGTCGTCAGATAGATCCGCTCCGGTGTGTGCCCTTCGGCGCCGTGGACGAAAACCCGCAAGCCGGCCTCCGCCAGCAGCAGCAGGGAAAAGAAAAACCAGGGCGCGTGCCGGCGCTTGCCGGCGTAGGACGACCAGTCAATATCGACGGTCAGTCCTTCGGGGGCATTGGCCTGGGCCCGAACGGCGTCCACAAAGCCGGCCAGTTCCTCCGGTGACTCTTCCTTGACCCGCATCAGCATCAGGAAGGCCCCCAACTGCACGTCTTCCACCTCGCCGGCGAGAATCATACCCATGGCATGGCGGGCCTCGACCCGGTTCAGCGACCGGGAGCCTCGCTTACCCCGGCCCAGAATGCGCACATAGGGCGCAAACGGATGTTCGCCGGGTTTGGTTTCGGGCAATGAGGCTTGTTCGTCGGACATGGCGTACCTACAGGCAGTTGGTGGGCCGGGGAAGCCCGGCAATCCGGCAGGCCACCTTCACGGCGCTGGTTCCGGGAAACAGCTGCATCAGGTAGATGCTGTTGCCTTTTTCCTCGCCAAAGTGCTGCTTGACGGCCTTCACGAAAAAGCGGGCGGCTGGCGGGGCCATTTCATGCTCGGCGTAGAAATCGCGCAGCATATGAATGATCTCCCAGTGGGCGTCGTTCAACGCGATGTCCGACTCGGCGGCGATGCGCTCGGCCACCGGCGGCGTCCACGCCTCGGGATTTTCCAGAAAGCCTTCGCTGTTGCGGGCGGGCATTACAACGGACATTACCAGCACACTACCTTATCTGCTTGAAGCGTCAGAGTAACAAATTCGGGGAAGTCTATGGACTGTACCTGAAATGGGTTGGTTTCCACAGGGACGCCGCGGGCTTCGGCGTCCGGCTGCAGTGCGTACAGCGTTATGCCGTCCGGCCATGACAGTGCCGTGTCGACGGTGGCCAGGACGGCGTTTTCCGTCAGCAACAGGCCGTCACCGGTCCGGAGGTCAGCCAGACAGGCGGAAAATCGAGGAACGTCAGGAGCCTTGTTCAGGATGTGCAGGCAGTTCATTACAGGCGTACCACGTCAGTGAATTGGTTTTCCAGGTCCCGGGCGGTGTCGACCGCCGATAGCGCCAGGCCTGGATCCACAGCGGACCCAAGTTGGTCCAGTTCGGCCTGAGTTACATACAGCGCTTCAATTCCGAAGATGGTGGCAGCGGACAGATTGCGGGAAACGGTTTTCTGCTCAATGCGCTTCGGCTGCTGGTCGCCGCGCAGCCAGTGGACGCCCTGTCCGGTGAACAGCAGCGCCACGGATTGGTCGAAGGCGGCGGCCGACAGTGCCATGTCCAGCGTTTCGCGTCCGCTCCAGTCGCCGTAGGGCGCTCGATCGATGACGAACAGGTAGCGCCGGCTCATGATTGGCCTCCGTTGAAATACAGGGTGCGCGTGCTGTCCTGGGTGGCCGCCAGCCAATCGCCCAATCCGGCGACCTGGTAGGGTGCCGATACATTACTGGCGGGCTTTTCGTAGCGCCTGGCTTCGGAGTCGTCCAGCAAACCGCGCCTCAAGGCGGACGCGATGCAGCAGGTGGCCGGGATCTGGTGCTCGGTGAGGAATGCCCGCCATTCGGCCGGCCAGTCGGTTTCATCGCTGGGCGGGCTGGTCAGGTTGGAGGCCAGGTGCACGCCATCGCCATACAGGAAAACCTGGGCGATGGTGTGACCGCCGGAGATCGCGGCGCGGGCGAAGTGCAGGGCGGTCTGGGGCGCCTGACTGGCGTAGGGGGCACCGGTGATTACGAGGGTAAAGCGGGCGGCGTCCTCAGCAATCATGAGCATTCCTTAAACGGCTTAGACGAAAAAACCCCGGCGAACCGGGGTTTCTGGTACGGGAGACCTGAATGATATCAGTCGTCGTTCAGGGCGCCCAGAATGTGTAGCAGGCTGACGAACAGGTTGTAGATGTTCAGGTACAGCGCTGTGGTCGCCATGATGTAGTTGGTCTCACCACCGTGAATGATACGGCTGGTATCAAACAGGATGAAGCCAGACATCAGCAGGACGATGGCAGCACTGATCGCCAGGCTGAAGGCTGCGACGTCAACGCCGAACATGCCTGCAACGAGGGAGCCCAGAGCGGCCACCAGCACCACCACCAGACCGGCCATGAGCATGCCGCCCATGAAGCTGAAGTCCTTCTTGGTGGTCAGGACGTAGGCCGACAGGGTCATGAAGACGATGGCGGTACCGCCCAGCGCCTGCATGATGATGGCGCTGCCGTTGGACATGGCCAGGTAATGGTTGAGCAGCGGGCCGAGGCCCAGGCCGAGCAGGCCGGTGAAGGCGAACACGACGGCGATGCCGGCTGAGCTGTTCGCGGTCCGCGGCAGTACCAGCCATACCAGGGCCAGAGCACCCAGACTGCAGATCAGGCTGGCCCCCTGGCCGAGGCCGATTGACATGGACACACCGGCCATAATGGCGCTGAACAGCAGCGTCATCGAGAGCAGGGAATAGGTATTGCGCAACACCTTCATCGCATTGGCGTCGATACCGGTCGTTGCACTTCCGGTATGGCTCTGGGCATAAGCACCCTGGCCGTTGCGAACTTGGAAGCGTCTGTCGTCCATCATAATCTCCAGTCAGATGGTGGAACGTTAAGGTTGGAACTTTCGAAGCAGTCTAGTGGCGCCTCTCTATCTATACGGGAACGAAGGGCGATCCGCTTTACCGTGCTTGCAACAGAACCGCCACTAGACTACTTCAACAGTTCAATCAACCTATCCTCATGATAAGGGCAAATACGCAATATTCAACGTCTTATCAAAGAATTTGTAACGCTTGGACCGAATTGTCTGTTTTTGGTTCAACATCATGGGATAACGATAAAATTCCCGTGAATCGCCGTTGACAGGCCAATCGATTCCGGTATCATGCTCCCCGCTGTCGCAAGGCAGCTCGCAACAAGCGAATGCGGTGGGCTGGCAGAGTGGCTGAATGCAGCGGTCTTGAAAACCGCCGAGGGTTAGTAGCCCTCCCGGGGTTCGAATCCCTGGCCCACCGCCACTTTTCTTCTCTTCTCGGCTTCCCCGAACGTTTCCATGACGATCCGCACCAGATCCGGTGCAAACCACCACTTTCAGTGATTCCTGTGAGTTTTCCAGGGGCCGGATTTCGTTTAGATCGCCAGCCCGATCAGTAAGACCAGTTCTGACAGAACCACGCTGGCTCCCAGCGCATCCCCGGTATAGCCCCCCAATTGCGATTTCAGATAGCGGCCCCAGGCCAACGCGACGCCAGCGGTGGCCAGCAGGCTGATCAGCAGCAATGCGTCATCCTTTAGCGTGCCGGTCAGAGCGATGAGCAGGGTCACGACAAAGGCGAAACCCAGCCGTTTGGCCGGAAAGCCGGAGGCAACCGGTTTGGTTTTGCTGTGTTCGGACAAGGTGACGTAAGGCAGGTAGTGCATCATCAGCAGGGGCGTAAAACGCGAGATGGCCGGTGCCAGCAACAGCGCCAGCCAGATCGGCCGGGTATCCAGCAGCAATGCGGCTTTCAGCGCCAGGGCCATGATCAGGGCAGCCGCACCGTAGGTGCCGATCCGGCTGTCCTTCATGATCCGCAGCCGATCCTCCACCGTGTATCCGCCGCCCAGGGCATCAACGCTGTCGGCGAGGCCGTCCTCGTGGAAGGCACCGGTCAGCCAGAGGTGCAAAATCATCACCAGCAACACGCTGACGAGCGGGCTGAAAACCGCGTCCAGGGAGACGTAAACGGCGGCGTAGATGGCACCCAACAGCAGTCCTACGAGGGGAAAATACATGCTGCTGTTATTCATGCGCTGCTGGGAATAATCGATCCGGGCCGGCAGCGGAATCCGGGTGAGGAAGCTCACGGCCAGCCAGAAGGTTTGCCATTCCTGATTCAGTCGGGACGTTGGTGCGCTCACGTTCAACTCGTTCTGCCGGTGGAAGGCGCATTCTAAAGGGAAATGGTTGAATTGACAGGGGCAGGGGCGTCGACGTGTTAACCTGTGCGGCCCCGCTGCCTTCAGCAGGGGTTGACGATGGTGGAACGTTAGGAGATCCGGCGGATGGCCGAAAACATACTGGTTCTGGGCGGGATTCGCTCCGGCAAGACGGCGTTGGCGGAACAGATGGCGGCTGATTCCGGCGCCCCGGTTACCTACGTGGCCACGGCGACGGCCGGCGATGACGAGATGGCGCGCCGGATCAAACGGCACCAGTCATTACGTCCCGATGAGTGGGGGCTGGTCGAGGAGCCCATCTCGTTGGCGCATGTGCTGGACTCGCAATCATCCGAAAACTGCCTGCTGGTGGATTGCATGAGTCTCTGGCTGAGCAACTTGCTGCATGCCGGTGACGAGGTGTTGGCGCTGGAGAAACAGCGATTCATTGATACGTTGAACGCTCACGCGGGGCCCGTGGTGATCGTCAGCAATGAGGTCGGGCTGGGCACGATCGGCATGGACCCGCTGACCCGGCGTTTCTGCGACGAGCTGGGGTGGCTGAATCAGGCGCTGGCCCGGGTCTGCGATCGGGTCGTGATGAGTGTGGCCGGGCTGCCGCTGACGCTGAAAGCGCCGGCCTGATCCCACTCAGCGCAAGTGGGGTTCGGAAGCCAGCGGCGTGTGACTCAGCAGGGCACTGAACTCCCCGTGTGGCGTCCGGTCAACGCGGATCCGGCTGCGGCAGGCAAAGGGCACGGCAAATCCGGAAAACGACTGGCTGAGCGGGATGCCCAGCACATTGGCCAGGATCATCCGGATAACGCCGCCGTGGCAGACAAGCAGGATCCGTTTTCCGGGGTAAGTCGCTTTTAACTGCGTCCAGCCGCCCAGAACCCGTTCGGAAAAGGCCGTAAGCACTTCGCCCCCTGCCGGCGTATTGGCGACCGGATCCGCCCAGAAGCGTTTCAGGTGATCGCCGTACGCCGCCTCAATATCCGCTGCGGTTTTGCCTTCCCAATCCCCGAAACTGACTTCCCGCAGACGGTCGACCACCTCGACATCGAGCCCATGCTCCGCTCCCAGCCACTCGGCAAATCCACGGCACCGTTGCAGCGGCGAAGTCACGATCACATCCCAGCGGTCGTCCCTTGAGATCGCTGTGCGCATCTGCTGCCAGCCGGTCTCACTGAGGGGGTCGTCCTTGCTGCCCCGGAACATGGGGCCGCCACTGGGTTCACCGTGGCGGATCAGATCGATCAGCGTGGCGCCGTCATCACTCATGCGTCACTTCCGTCACTGACACCGGCATCGGCGAAGCTGGCCATCTGGTTGTGCAGCGCGCACGCCGAGCGCAGCAGGGTCACGGCGGTCGCGGCACCACTGCCTTCACCCAGCCGCATGCCCAGGTCAAGCAACGGCTCCGCGTCCAGCGCCGCCAGTACACGGCGATGCCCCTGTTCCGCCGAGCAGTGGCCGAAGTGCATCCAGGCGCTCAATGTGGGGTGTTGACGAACGGCCACCAGAGCCGCCGCCGAGGCAATAAAGCCGTCCACCACGACGGGAATACCCCGGGCTGCGGCGCCCAGGTAGGCACCGGCAATGGCCGCAATCTCGAAACCGCCCAGCGATTGCAGGACCGCCAGCGGATCGCGGTTTTTCCCATGCCGCTCAAGGGCACGACCGACGACCGTTGCCTTGTGCTCGATCGCTTCCGGATCGAGCCCGGTTCCGGCCCCCGCGAGCGTTTCAGGCGCCTCATCCAGAAGGGCGCAGGCGACCGCGGCCGCGGCTGTGGTGTTGCCTATGCCCATGTCCCCGGCAATCAACAGGTCGGCGCCGGCTTCGGCGGCCCGTGCGGCGGCCTGGTCGCCGGCGACAAGCGCCTCTGCCAGCTGGCTATCGGTCATGGCCGGCTCTACAGCAATATTGCCGGTCGAGGGCGCAATAACCGCCTGTACTACGCCGGGCAGGTCGGCTGGCACCTCACCGACGGTGCCGAGATTAACGACCTCCAGTGAAGCCCCCAGCTGTTTGGCCAGCACGTTGATCGCGGCGCCACCGCCGGCGAAATTGGCAATCATCTGGGCGGTCACCGCCTGTGGAAACGCGGAAATCCCTTCCTCACACACACCATGATCGCCGGCAAACACGGCGATATGAATACGGTCCGCGGAAGGCGTCTGGCGGCGTTGCTGGCCACACAGGGCAATGGCGGCGTTTTCCAGTCGACCCAGGGATCCGGGAGGCTTGGTCAGCTGGTTTTGTTGCTCCCTGGCACGTTCAGTGAAGGCCATATCAGGCTCGGGTAGGGGGTGGGTCCAGGCAACCGGTAGGGTCATAACACATTCCTGCAGGGTGAGCGGGCGGACGATAGTCGTACGGTGCCGGTATGGTGTCAAGGTGGTGTCGGTCGAGTAGACTGTGCCGCTTGTCTGGAGTCATGCCCTGGGTCAATTGCCGGGCAATTACGTCGAGGAAGGCCTGAATTGTTAGCTTCTGCCGGTGTCTGTCTGCTTGCTGTGCTGCTGGATCATTGGCTGGGAGAACCCAGACGATGGCATCCGCTGGTCGCGTACGGCCGGTGGGTGTCCAGGGTCGAGCAACGCCTTAATCGGGCTCCGGGTTCGATCAGCAATGGCGTGGCGGGGGTGTTGATCCTCACCGTCCCGATCACGGGGGTTGCCTGGCTAGTCACTGACTTAACGCCCGACCCGTTACGGCTGACACTCGAGGTTGTTGTACTCTGGCTGGCCATGTCCCTGAGAGGCCTCGCCGAGCACGGGCAGGCTGTCGCCGTTGAATTGGAAAAGGGCGACCTGCCAGCCGCCCGGAAGGCCGTCGGCCGGATCGTCAGCCGCAAAACCGAGGCACTGGACGACACCGGGGTAGCCACCGCGGCCACGGAGTCCATGCTGGAAAACGGAGCGGACGCGGTGTTCGCCAGCCTGTTCTGGTATCTCGTTGCCGGGCTGCCCGGAGTTGTCCTGCATCGCATGGTCAACACGCTGGACGCCATGTGGGGTTATCGAAACGAGCGGTTCAATCGGTTCGGCCGGTTTGCTGCGCGCCTGGACGACGTCATGAGCGCGATCCCGGCCCGCCTGACGGCGTTGACCTATGCACTGGTCGGCCAAACCCGAAGGGCCTGGCAATGTTGGCAGACGCAAGGGCGATCCTGGGAAAGCCCCAATGCCGGCCCGGTGATGGCAGCCGGCGCCGGCGCGCTCGGCGTATCCCTGGGTGGTGCGGCGCCCTACAGCGAAGGGCTGCGGCAGCGTCCGGTACTGGGCGCTGGGCCTGCGGCGACAGCCGATTCGATACGGGCCTCGATTCGCCTCGTCTACCGGGGCGTTGCACTGTGGCTGATCGCGGCGGTGTTGTTGTCGGTCATCCTGTGAAACCGGAAGGAACCATGGCATCTCCAAATAACCTGGCACACGGCGGGCGCCTCAATGAGGCGGTACGTCGATGGCGCATTCCGAGAGAACAGTGGCTGGATCTGTCCACCGGCATCAATCCGGTCGGTTGGCCGATTCCGTCGTTGCCGGCGAGCGTCTGGCAACGGCTTCCTGAAGACGATGACGGACTGGAACGGATCCTGAAAAGCTGGGCCCAAGCCGCAGAGAGCGCAGGTGTCCTGCCAGTGCCCGGTTCCCAGGCCGCTATTCAGGGTTTGCCTCGCCTCCGCTCTCGGTGCCGTGTGGGTGTGCCCGCTCCGGGCTACGAGGAGCACGGTCGTTGCTGGGCGTTGGCAGGTCATGACGTCGTGCCCGTGGAGGTCGCCAAGTCCGAAAACAACGACGACTGGCTCGATGCGCTGGATGTCCTGGTCTGGATTCATCCCAATAACCCGACGGGATTGCGGGTCGATCGTGAGACGCTGTTGCACTGGCACGATCGCTTGCAGTCCCGGGGTGGCTGGCTGGTGGTCGATGAGGCTTTTCTGCTGCCGGATGAAACCACTCACAGCCTGGCACCGTTTGCCGATCGCCCCGGGTTGCTCGTCCTGAAGTCCATTGGCAAGTTCTTCGGACTCGCAGGGCTGCGCGCGGGCGCCCTGTTCGGTGAGTCCGGAATTGTCGATCGTCTGGCGTCCGATCTGGGGCCCTGGGCCGTCAGTGGGCCGGCTCGCGCCATCCTGGCTGAAGTGCTGACGGATATCGGCTGGCAAACACACACCGCCGGGCGCCTGCGCCGGGACAGTGAGCGCCTGGCCGGTTTGTTGGCAGGGGCTGGGTTGTCAGTGACCGGAGGCACGGCGCTGTTCCAGTACGTTGTGACGGAACAGGCCGTCCCGCTGGCCGACCAACTGGCCGCTCGCGGGATTCTGATGCGTCGGTTTGAGACACCGACTGCATTGCGGTTCGGGCTACCCGGCGTCGAGAGCGAGTGGGCCCGACTTGAGCGGGCGTTTTGCGACATTCGGGGTGCGGGCTCTGCGGGCCATTCGTTCGACGATCCCCAATCTTCCGCGTTTTAACCACAGGCTGTATCGACTATGACCACCTTGATGATTCAGGGCACCACCTCCGATGCCGGCAAGAGCACCGTCGTTGCGGCCCTGTGTCGCTGGCTGGCTCGCCAGGGCGTCTCGGTTGCGCCTTTCAAACCCCAGAACATGGCGCTGAACAGTGCGGTAACCGTCGACGGCGGAGAAATCGGCCGGTCGACGGCGTTGCAGGCGCTGGCCTGCGGTATCGAACCCCACAGCGACATGAACCCGGTTTTGCTCAAACCCCAGACGGATTCGGGCGCCCAGGTCATTCTGCGTGGCCAGGTCCACGGCAACATGGGGGCGCTGGACTACCACGCCTACAAAGCCGAGGCCGCTGAATCGGTGATGGCCGCCTGGCGCGCGCTTTCGGAACGGTACGACGTGATCGTGGCGGAAGGGGCGGGCAGTCCGGCCGAAATCAACCTGCGCGCGAACGACATCGCGAACATGGGCTTTGCCGAAGCCGCCGATTGCCCCGTGTTGCTGGTCGGTGACATCGAACGGGGTGGGGTGTTTGCCCAGTTGGTCGGTACGCTGACGCTGCTCTCGGAAAGCGAGCAGGCTCGCATTGCCGGCTTCGTGATCAACCGGTTCCGGGGCGACGCGGGGCTGTTGGACTCTGGTCTGAGCTGGCTCACTGAGCGCACGGGCAAGCCGGTGGTCGGCGTTTTGTCCTACCTCAAGGGCCTGTTGCTGGACGCCGAGGACAGCGTCAACCTGGGCGGCGCCGAGGGGGGTGGAAAGCTTCGGGTTACCGTGCCGAGACTGCCGCGCATTAGTAACCACAACGACTTCGATCCCTTGCGGGCTCATCCGGAAGTGGATCTGCGATTCGTCGGCGAGGGCGAAGCGATTCCGCCGGGCGACGTCATCATCCTGCCGGGGAGCAAAAGCACCCGCTCGGACTTGGGCTGGCTGAAGGCGCATGGCTGGCCGGCCGCCATCACCCGGCACTTGCGTTATGGCGGCCATGTCTTTGGGATTTGCGGTGGTTTCCAGATGCTGGGGGAGTGGGTGGCCGATCCGGACGGACTGGAAGGCACGCCCGGAAACACCGAAGGGCTGGGCTGGCTGGCGATCAATACGCGCATGGTCTCCGGCAAGCAATTGCGTAACGTTACCGGAAGCCTCCACCTGGACGGTCCGGAGAACCCGGTGCCGCTGACCGGATACGAGATTCACAACGGCGTCACCACGGGGGCCGCACTCAACAGGCCGCTGGCTTATCTTGACGGTCGGCCGGACGGCGCGATCAGCGACGACGGTCAGGTAATGGGCACCTACGTGCATGGAGTCTTCGATCGCGCAGAGGCCTGTAAGGCGCTCCTGGCCCATTGGGGACTGCGCAGTCGCCGGGCCGTCGATTATCAGCAGCACCGCCTGCATCAGCTCGATCGACTGGCGGATCAGCTGGAGAAAGAACTGGATACCGACCTGCTGCGTCGGCTACTGAAACTGAACGGGGAAACGGTTTGATGTCCGCCGACAACGCCTTTACCGACGAGGAACGCAGCGGACTCTACCGCGCCATTTTCGAGCGCCGGGACGTGCGCTCCCAATTCCTGCCGGACCCGGTGCCGCCGGATGTGCTCGGGCGTCTTCTGGAAGCCGCCCATCACGCTCCGTCCGTGGGTTTCATGCAGCCCTGGGATTTTCTGGTCATCGAAAGCCGCGAGGTTCGCCAGCGTGTGCTGGATAATTTCGACCAGGAAAACCAGCGGGCCGCCGACAACTACACCGGCGAACGCGAATCCACGTACCGCAGCCTCAAACTCCAGGGCATTCTCGATAGCCCGCTAAACCTCTGCATCACCTGCGATCGCCGTCGCGGTGGCTCTAACGTCCTGGGCCGGAATTCCATCGTGGAAACGGACCTGTTCAGCACCTGCCTGGCCGTCCAGAACCTGTGGCTGGCGGCACGGGCGGAAGGCATTGGCGTGGGTTGGGTCAGCATCCTGGACCAGGACAAATTGGCGCAGGTGCTGGAGCTGCCGGAGGGGGTCTACCCATTGGCTTACCTGTGTATCGGGTATGTGAGTGAATTCCTGGACCAGCCGGAACTGCAGGCCAAAGGCTGGCGTTCCCGGTTGCCGTTGGATGAGCTGGTGCACCGTGACCGCTGGTCCGGCACGCTGGGCTCTGAGCATCCGCTGGCGGAGTGGCTTGCAGAACGGCCTGAACGGAAATAATCGTAAATTCGCCAGGATGCGTTGCGCCCGTCGTAAGAGTTGCATTACGATGGACGCCTTGAAGATGGGTGCCTCTCACAGAGAGGATAATCGGGAAGTATGGTGCGGCCTCACGGCCAATTCCATCGCTGCCCCCGCATCGGTAATGAAGATGTAGCCTGCACGAGCCACTGGCATTTGCCGGGAAGGCGTAGGCGACGAGACGGTCGACAGACCGTTTCCTCTTCGAGCCCGAAGACCGGCCCGTCACTTCGATCCATCCAATGACGGTGCGGCGGGCACCGGGGGAGATAACATGTCTGTAGTTTCCACGCCTTCCACGGAACGGGTGTCCCGTTCTGGTTCCCACGTTTCATCAGCCATCCAGCAGGGTGCGGTTGCGCTTTTCGGCGCGCTGATCCTTTATGCGGTGGGCTTCCTGCCGATGAGTGCCGCGCACAATGCCGCGCACGACACCCGGCACACGTTCGTTTTTCCCTGCCACTGAGCACGGATCATCACTGACAACCGCTGACGTTCGTCGGTCGACTTGCTGACCGGCCAACCGCGTCACGTGATTCTGTGTTTTCATCGGAGGGAAAACCATGTTCCGTTCATTGATCCTGGGCGCCTGTCTGGTTGGACTGATCCTGGGTCTGGCCATGACGGCCTTTGAAGCACTGGGCACGTCGCCCATCATCCTTGCCGCCGAGCAGTACGAAACCGCTGAGCCGGTAGCTCACCATCACGATCATGCCGATCACGACCACGGCGAGAGCGCAGGCCACCATCATGGCGATGACGCCTGGGCCCCGGCGGACGGCGCCGAACGCCTGTTCTACACCACGGTTTCCAACATCTGCGCCGGTATCGGCTTCGCGGCCATCCTGCTGGTCGTGATGAACCAGCTGCGGGAAAGGGGCCGAATGACCCCGAAAGTCCAGCAGGGTTTGTTGCTGGGCGCACTGGGATATCTGGCGGTGTTCATTGCGCCGTCGATCGGCCTGCCGCCTGAAATCCCCGGGGCCAGCGCCGCAGCTCTCGAACTCCGGCAAACCTGGTGGATCGTCACTGTGGTTTTAGCGGCGGCTGGACTCGGTGTCCTGTTTTTGGCAACGGGATGGAAGCGGCTCCTGGGTGTGCCGTTGCTGATCGCTCCGCAGTTTTTCGTACCGGTCCATGACGGACCGATGTTCGCCAATCCGGATCCCGAGGCGGTGCTGGCGCTGACCGAGCTGCATCACCGATTTATCTGGGCATCCGGGCTGGCCAATCTCGGGTTCTGGCTGCTGGCCGGCGTGCTGTGCGCCCTGGTGCTGAAACGTCTGGCGGACAAGGGGCGGTTGGGTCATGTCAACGCAGCCGTCTGAGTTTCCGTTCACGGCCATCGTTGGTCAATCGTCGCTGAAGACGGCGCTGATCCTGAACGCGATCAACCCGAAAATCGGCGGCGTACTGATCAGCGGCCCCCGGGGAAGCGCCAAGTCGACAATGGCCCGGGCATTGGCGGACATCCTGCCGATCGACGGTGAAGGCAGACGTTCGCCCTTCGTGAACCTGCCGCTGGGCACGAGCGAGGATCGCCTGATCGGCAGCCTCGACCTGCAGGGTGTGTTGGCCGATCAGAACGTACGATTCCAGCCCGGTTTGCTGGCGAAGGCCGACGGCGGCGTTCTCTACGTGGATGAAGTCAACCTGTTGCCCGACGCGTTGGTGGACTTGCTGCTGGATGCGGCGGCCCGGGGCACCAACGTGGTGGAGCGGGACGGGATCAGCCACACCCACTCAGCGCGCTTCGCCCTGATCGGCACGATGAACCCGGATGAAGGGGAGCTGAGGCCGCAACTGCTGGACCGTTTCGGGCTGTGCCTGGAGCTGGAACGCACGATTCCAAGGGCGGACCGGGTGGCCATCGTCCAGCAGCGGGAAGCTTTCGAAAACGATCCACTGCGTTTCTGCGCGCAATTTGAAGACCAGCAGCAGACACTCGCGAATCGTATTGTGCACGCCCGGGAAAGTCTGGCGTCTGTCACCACACCGGATTGGGTGTATCCCCACATCGCCGAACAATGCGAGGCGGCGGGCGTAGAAGGGCTGCGCGCGGACGTGACCTGGCACCGGGCGGCGCAGGCCCATGCCGCCTGGCGAGGAGATGGTTCAATCTCGCTGCACGATCTCGAGGCGGTCGAACCCTGGGTGCTCGCGCACCGGCGCACGACACCGCCCACGGAACCGCCGGCGCCCAAAGATGGCTCATCCGGATCAGATCCGCTCGATGGTCAGAATAGGGGGCATCAGGGTGATGGCCGAGAAGAACAAGGGCAGTGGGGCGCGCTTCCGCCCGAGGCCCAGCGTACCGAAGCCGTCGACTGGCACGCGCCACCGGCTTCACAGTCACAGCACAATGCCCACCAGCGGACGACAACCCCGGCCTCGAAAGCCCGCAAAGGCGATCACGCCGGACAGCGCCGCGCCCAACGCACCAACAACAAGCCGGACTGGTTTGCCACGTTGCTGACGAACCGGGGGCGCTGGCCGTTGCGTGAACTGCGCTTTCGCAAGGCCCGATCCGGCCAGCCCGTATTGCACCTGGTGCTGTTGGACACGTCCGGATCCACACTGGGTAAGCGCCTTCTGGGGCGGGCCAAAGGTATGGTGGAATCCGTCGCACACCAGGCTTATGCCGCCCGCGAGCAGATCGCCGTGCTGGCGTTCGGAAACGATGGCGTGCAGCCGGTCCTGTCGAGGCGTCGCGCCCCCAAGGCCATGGCCGACCGACTGGATGCGACCCATGGCGGCGGGGGAACACCCCTGCGCGCCGCCGTGAGCCGTGCGGCGCAGCTCATCCGGCAATGGCAGCGCCGCGAGCCGGGGCTGCATATCCGAACCTACCTGATTACGGACGGCCGCACGCGCCAACCCCTGCATGATTTACCCAGGCTGGGGGACTGCGTCGTCGTCGACACCGAACAGTCCGTCATCAAGCGAGGCCGCGGCCCGCAGATTGCTGAACAACTGGGCGCGCTGTACCAGACGCTGCCCGCCATGGAGGCCTTATGAGCGACACAACACACGCCAGCCGGATGCAAAAGAAAAAGGATGTGGTGGACGGCCGCATCGCCCGGGCCACAGAGGAACGGGGCGTGCTGATCCTGCTCAAGGGAAACGGCAAGGGCAAAAGCAGTTCCGCTTTCGGCACGCTGGCCCGGTCTCTCGGCCATGGTCAGAAAGGGGCGGTTATCCAGTTCATCAAGGGACGGCGGGAAACCGGCGAATACCGCTTTTTCCGGGAACACCCCAACCTTGACTGGCACATCATGGGCCACGGCTTTACCTGGGAAACCCAGGACCGGGAGCAGGACATCGAAGCGGCCCAGGCCGCCTGGAAGATTGCGGCTGACCTGCTCCGGGATCCGGCTTACCAACTCATCGTCTTCGATGAGATGAGTTACATGTTCAAGTACGGCTACCTGGATGCGGAACCGGTCGTGGCCGCTCTGCAACAGCGCCCCCGCCATCAGAGCGTGATTATCACCGGGCGCACCATGGCCCAGCCGCTGCAGGCGATCGCCGACACCATCAGCGTGGTGCAGGACGAACGCCATGCGTTTCGGGGTGGTGTCAAAGCCCAGGCCGGGATCGAATTCTGATGGGTGCTCCGGAGTCTCCCAACGCCGCTGGCAGCGCCCGTTGCCCTGCGGTCTTTATTGCAGCGCCTGCCTCGGGTCAGGGCAAAACCACGGTCACCGCCGCGCTGGCCCGGCTGCTCCGCAACCAGGGCAAGGTGGTGCGGGTCTTCAAGACCGGCCCGGACTACCTCGATCCCCAGATTCTGGAGCAGGCCTCGGGGCAACCGGTCGACCAGCTCGATCTCTGGATGGCCGGAGAAGCGTACTGTCGCCAGCGCCTCTATCAAGCTACCAAACAGGCGGATCTGATCCTGGTGGAAGGCGCTATGGGGCTATTTGACGGCGAGCCGTCCAGTGCGGATCTGGCCGCCCGCTTTGGCATTCCCATGATGGTGGTCATGGATGTCAAAGGCATGGCCCAGACCGCTGCCGCATTGATGACGGGCCTGGCCGGGTTTCGTCAGGACGTCCGTATCCTGGGACTGATCGCCAACAACTGCGGTTCACAACGCCATCGGGAGCTGATCGAACAGGCGCTCCCGGATTCGGTGCCCATGCTGGCCTGCGTGGCCCGCAATGCGGAGATGGCGTTGCCGGAGCGGCACCTGGGGCTGGTGCAGGCGGCGGAAATCCGGGACGACCTGGAAACCCGTTTCGATGCGGGCGCCCGGGCCCTGGAAGCTGAAGGGCTGGCCGCGTATCTGCTGGCCCAGCCTCCGGTGCATTTTGACGCCGCCGTGATCGATGGCGAAGAGAGCCTGCCGTCACTGTTGTTGGGTTGCATGGTTGCGGTGGCTCGCGACGCCGCCTTCAGCTTCATCTATCAGGCCAACCTGGACCTGCTGGAAGCCATGGGCGCTGAGCTTCGCTTCTTCTCGCCGTTAGCGGACCCCGCGGTGCCGGTCTGCGATGCCCTGTGGCTCCCGGGCGGTTACCCGGAGCTCCATGGTGGTCAACTGGCGACAAACCAGGCCATGGTGGCTTCCATTCGAGCCTTCCATGAGGCTGGCAAACCGATACTCGCGGAATGCGGCGGGTTGCTCTATTGCCTGCAAAGCCTGACCGATTACGACGGACAGACTCACCCGATGCTGGGCCTGCTGCCCGGCGATGGCTGGATGCGCGGCCGGAGCGGTTGCCAGGGCATGCAGACGGCTGACCTGCCCGAAGGCCCGGTACGCGCCCACGCGCATCATCGCTCCATTGCCGAGGGCACGCCCGAGCCGATCGCCTTTGGTCGCCGCCAGCGTCATCCCGCCCCCGGTGAAGCCATTTTTCGCCAGCGACAGCTGACGGCCACCTATCTCCACCTCTTTTTCCCGAACAATCCGGCGGCCATTGCCCGGCTGTTTGGCGCCGAAGCGCCACAGCCTGCAACCGTCGCTGAAACCGAGGAGTGCCAAGGATGCAACTGAACAAGATTCCCGCCACCGTCGTGACCGGCTTCCTGGGCAGCGGCAAGACCACGCTGCTGGCCAGCATCCTGCGACAGGTGACGGGCAAGCGCATCGCCGTCATCGTCAACGAATTCGGCGAGCAGGACATCGACTCCAACCTGTTGCGCAGTTGCGCCCTCGGCTGCGAGGACGAACAGCCGGTTGAAGGGGAAGAGAGCGGCATCTATGAACTGGCCAACGGCTGCATTTGCTGCACCGTGGAGGAGGAGTTCCTGCCGGTGATGAAGAAGCTGGTGGAGCGCCGTGCCGACATCGACCACATCCTGATCGAAACCAGTGGTCTGGCTCTGCCCAAGCCTCTCGTTCAGGCCTTCAACTGGCCGGACGTGCGCCAGCATTGCACGGTCGACGCGATTATTACCGTGGTGGATGGTCCCGCCGTGGCCGCAGGCCGTTATGCCAGCGATGAAGACAAGGTCGAAGCCCAGCGTCGCGCCGACGAGAACCTGGATCACGACCCGAGCCTTCGGGAATTACTGGACGATCAGCTCGGTGCTGCCGACCTGGTACTGGTCAGCAAGACCGACCTGTTGAGCCCGGAGGAGCGGCAGCGGGTGGAAGATCTGGTTCGCAATCAGGTGGCCCCGGCGGTGAAGTCGCTGTTCATCGATCAGGCCACGCTGGCCGAAGACACCGCGCAACTCGAGGCCCTGATGGGCATCGGTGCGGCCAGTGAAGACAACATCGACCGCATCGACAACCATCACGATCGCTACCACGCCGAAGGCGCCCATCACGACCACGCCCACGACCACTTCGACTCCTGCGTCATCAGCCTGGGCGAAGTGGATGCCGAAGCGTTTGCCGGGGCCTTGCAGCAGCTGCTCAAAGACAACGAAATCTATCGGGCCAAAGGGTTTGCGGCGATTCCGGGCAAGCCCCTGCGCCAGGTGGTGCAGGCAGTCGGGGAGCGACTGGACCGTCATTTTGACCGCCTCTGGGGCGCCGATGAGCCGCGTCGCACGCAACTGGTCATGATCGGCAAACACCTCGACACCGATGCGCTTTGTACCGCGCTGGCGTCAACCGAGATCGCAGCGACCGCCTGATGCACCTGTTCGCCGCCAAACCCGGAGGCTTCGTCGACGATGAGGGCATCGTCGATCTGCAGCAGACCCCGGCTGACGTCGTCATCCTGTCCGCCGCCGACAGCAGTCTGTCGGCGCTGGCGCTGGCAGTCGATCGTCTGGGGGAAGGCTATCCGTCAGTACGGCTGGCGAACTGGATGAACCTGGTCAAACCCGCTGCCTACGATCTTTACGAGGATTGCGTTCTTGAAGGGGCGCGGTTGGTGATCGTCTCCCTGCTGGGCGGCAGTGCATACTGGCCTTATGGCTTCGAGCGATTGCAGGTCTGGGCCGAAGCGAAGGCCGGGCGGCAGCTGATCGTCGTACCGGGGTGCGACGCTCCGGACGATGCACTGCTGGATGCGTCGACGATTCCTTATGAGGACGCCCATCGCGTCTGGCGCTTTCTCCGGGAAGGCGGTGCCGACAACGCCGAGCAGCTTCTGCGGTTCATTGGCGAGCGTTGCCTGGGATTGGATCTTGAATGGCGAGAGCCCCGTGCCGTCCCGGAAGCACTGTTGTACGCCCCTGGAACCGTCGGCCAGGAAATGACCCTCAGGGAGTGGCAGGTCGGTCGCGTCCCGGATCGCCCCGTGTGTTTGCTGGTGTTCTACCGCAGCCATCTGTTGGGCGCCAATACCGCCGTTCTGGACGGTCTGATCGACGCGCTCAGGACGGAAGGGCTGGAGCCTCTGCCTGTGGCGGTGGCATCGCTGAAAGAAGCACGTTGTGTCGCCTTCGTGAATCACCTGATTGAGCACACCGGCGCAGGCCTGATCGTCAATACGACCGGGTTTTCGGTCAATCGCAGCCCGGACGATACCGTGTTATCGAGTGGGGCCGAGCCGGAAGGTCTGTTCAATGGACGCCCGGTGGTTCTCCAGGCCATGTTGTCCAGCAGCACCGAAGAGGACTGGGTCGACCAGAGTGGCGGCTTGCGATCCCGGGATGTGGCGATGCAAGTGGTGCTGCCGGAGATGGACGGGCGCATCATCACCCGGGCGATCGGCTTCAAGGCGGAAGCTCATTTCAGCGACCGTTGTCAGATGTCCGTGATTCGCCACGTGCTTCACCCCGAGCGGGCCCGATTCGTTGCCCAACTGGCAAGAGGCTTTACCACGCTGCGGGAAAAAACGAATGCCCACAAACGGGTAGCCCTGGTGCTGGCCAATTACCCCAACCGGGACGGCCGCATCGGCAACGGCGTGGGGCTGGATACACCGGCGTCCACGGTTCGGATCCTGCAGGCGTTAGCGGCTGACGGGTATCCCATCGAGGATCTCCCGGCGAACGGCGATGCATTGATTGAACAACTGCAGGGCGCCGTCACCAACCAACCCGGGTCCATCGAACTGCGGCCCTGCTGGCAGAGCCTGGCGGTCGAGGACTATCTGGCCTGGTTCCAGACGTTGCCCCAGGCGTTGCAGGACAGCGTCCGCGCGCGCTGGGGCGAGCCCGCCGACGATCCCAAGTACCGCCGGGGGCGACTGATGATCGCGGGTATCCGGCTGGGCGAGACGTTTGTGGGCATCCAGCCGGAGCGGGATTTTATCGACGATCCGACCCAGAGCTACCACGATACCGAACTGGTCCCGCCCCACAGCTACCTGGCGTTCTATCTTTGGCTGCGCGAGTTCTACCGGGTGGATGCGGTGGTTCATGTGGGCAAACACGGCAACCTGGAGTGGCTGCCAGGCAAGAGCACCGCGCTGTCGGCCGACTGCTGGCCGGACATTGCCCTGGGGCCGCTGCCGCATTTCTATCCGTTTATCGTCAACGATCCGGGCGAGGGCGCCCAGGCCAAACGTCGCTCCCAGGCCGTGGTCATCGATCACCTCATGCCACCGCTGGCCCGGGCTGAACTCTATGGCCCGATGGCCGAACTGGAGGCACTGACCGACGAATACTACCAGGCCCTGGGCATGGACCCCCGCCGGGAAGACGTGCTGCGCCGTCGCATAGTCGACCATCTGCGGGCGACCGGCATCGACCGGGAGTTGGCGCAGGACATCGACGTCGGTTGCGATGAAGCGCTGCTCAACGAGTTGGATACCTATCTGTGCGACATCAAGGAAGCGCAGATCCGCCATGGGCTCCACGTGCTGGGGACGCTACCCGAACCTGACAAGCTGGCAGGTACGCTGGTCGCCATCCTGCGCCTGCCCAGAGGTGAATCCGTCGCCGATCGGGGGTTGCTCCATAACCTCGCCGCCGATCTTGGGCTGGGCGATTTCGATCCCCTGGCGGCTGGCGCGGAATCCTGGACCGGGCCGCAGCCCGAGGCGCTTTTCCGTCTCGATGAAGCGCCCTGGCGAACGGCTGCCGATACCCGGGAGCGGCTGGAAAAACTCGCGGAGCGACTGGTTCACGATGCGGTCCTCGGCGACGGTGAGCCCGAAGCGCTGGCCGGCGACTATCCATTAACGGCGATCCAACTCCACTTTGCCCGGGACACCGTATTCGCGTCGATGCAGCGCGGTACGGAGCTGGAAATCCAGTCCCTGCTGGACGGCCTGTCCGGTTGCAGCGTGCCGCCGGGTCCCAGTGGCGCCCCCAGTCGCGGCCGCCTGGATACGCTGCCGACCGGACGGAATTTCTTTACCGTGGACAATCGCTCCATTCCATCGCCGGCGGCCTGGTCGTTGGGAGAGAAATCCGCCCAGGCCTTTATCGAACGTTATTTGCAGGACAACGGGGATTTCCCTCGTCGTCTGGGCCTCTCGATTTGGGGCACGGCCACCATGCGTACGGGCGGTGACGATATCGCCCAGGCGTTCGCGTTGATGGGGGTTCGTCCGGTCTGGTCGGCGGGTTCGCAGCGGGTGATCGATGTAGAGGTGATTCCCACCATGCTGCTGCAGCGGCCGCGGG
The DNA here is from genome assembly GCF_003789045.1 of Marinobacter sp. R17. NCBI lineage: Bacteria > Pseudomonadati > Pseudomonadota > Gammaproteobacteria > Pseudomonadales > Marinobacteraceae > Marinobacter > Marinobacter sp. R17. The sequence goes on from NZ_RHGZ01000009.1 coordinate 99,804, forward strand.
TGGACGTCACGCTTCGGGTATCGGGCTTTTTCCGCGACGCTTTCCCGAACGTGATCCGACTTTACGACGCCGCGGTGCAGGCCGTGGCCCGTTACGAGGAGCCCGGTCAGGACAACACCGTTCGGGAGGCCGTCCAGGCGCGCCAACGAACCCTGATGGCCGAAGGCCTCGATGAAGGGGGCGCCTTTCGCCAGGCCAGCTACCGGGTCTTCGGCAGCAAGCCCGGCGAGTACGGCACCGGCCTCAATCGCCTGATCGACGGCCGCCACTGGCGCACCGCCGACGACCTGGCCGATGCCTATCTCAAGGCCGGCGCCTACGCCTATGGGCAGTCGGACGAAACCGGCGTCCTGGCTCGCGAGGCGTTCGAACGGCAGCTCGGTGAGCTGGACGCGGTGATGCAGAACCAGGACAACCGCGAGCACGACATCCTCGACTCCAACACCTACTACGCCTTCCAGGGCGGCATGGCGAATGCCAGCCGGGCGATCAGTGGCCAGGCGCCGGCGATCTACCACGCCGATCACGCCAACCCCGCGCGGCCACACATTCGAACCCTGAACCAGGAACTCAACCGTGTAATCCGTTCCCGGGTACTCAATCCGAAATGGATCGAGGCCATGCGGGAGCACGGCTACAAGGGCGCCTTCGAGATGGCCGCCACCGTCGATTACCTGTTCGCCTACGACGCGACCACGGATCTGGTGGCCGACTACCAGTACGCCCAGGTCACCGACGCGCTGGTGCTGGACCCGGCCAACCAGCAGTTCCTTCGCAACCACAACCCGGCGGCGCTGGAAGACATGGCGGAGCGCCTGCTGGAAGCCACCCAACGGGGACTTTGGGAATCGCCAGGAGCGCACGCCGAGGCGCTGCAGGATCTGCTGCTGGATATCGATGAGGCACAGGAAACGGCACCGGCCGCCACCGTTGTGGAAGGGGGCGCCCATGACCGCTGAAGCGCAGGTAAAAGGTTGGTGCCCGGGTGCCTGGCGTCCGATGGCGTCCGGCGATGGCCTGCTGGTTCGCATCCGGCCCCATCATGGGCGCCTGACCCGGACACAGCTGCTGGCCGTCTGCCAGGCGGCGGAGACGCAGGGTTCGGGGCTGATTGAACTCACCAATCGCGCCAACCTGCAGCTTCGGGGCATTACTGAAGACGCCTGGCCCGCATTGATGACGAATTTGGCGGCCCACGGTCTGGTCGATCCGGACCCGGCTACCGAATCCCGACGCAATATCGTCCTGGCCCCCGACTGGCAGGAGGGCGACGCCACCGATAGGGCAGCCCGCCTGCTGATGGTTCGCCTGGGCGAGCTACCGGAACTTCCCGGAAAAGTGGGGTTCGCGATGGACGCCGGGGCCGCGCCGCAGTTGAGCGCGGTCCCGGCTGATTTCCGACTCGAACGAACCGCCGATGGCCGGTTGCTGGTCCGCGCCGATGGTCGACGCCGGGGCACCCCGGTGACATCCGTCGAACACGCTGTGGCGTTGATGATCGATCTGGCGCACTGGTTTGTCGACACAGGCGGGAAAGCCGCTGGCCGGGTACGACGGCACCACCAACCGCTGCCGGACCGGGCCCCGGAAGCCGCCGCGCCGGCCGACACCATCGAGCCGTTGTCCCTGGGCGCCCATCCGTTGGGGCACGTCTTTGGCCTGCCGTTCGGTCGCGTCCACGCGTCGGTGCTGAAAATTGCCCTGGAACGCTCCGATGCGGATTCGATCAGGGTCACCCCCTGGCGTCGCTTGTTACTGGAAGGCGCGATGCCCGAAACCCTTGAAGGCCTGATCAGCGACGACGCTGACCCGCGTCTGTCGGTCGATGCCTGCCCGGGGGCGCCGTATTGCGAGCAAGCCAGCGTGGCTACACAGAAGCTGGCAGCCGACCTCAGCCGACGCATCGGCGGTCGCCTGCATGTATCGGGCTGCAGCAAAGGCTGCGCGGCCCATCAGCCGGCCCCGATTTGCCTGACCGGGCGCAATGGCCGCTTTGACCTGATTCTGGATGGCCGTGCAGACGGCTTGCCCACCGCGACCGACCTGGAGCCATCCGACGTTTGCGATTACCTGGAGAGCATTGATGCCTCACGTTTATGAAACCGACGGCCCGGCCATCTACCGGGAGTCCTTTTCCATCATCCGGCGCGAGGCCGAACTGGCGCGGTTCTCGACCGAGGAAGAGCCGGTCGCGGTCCGTATGATTCACGCGGCCGGGCTGGTGGAGCTTGCGCCGCACATCCATTTCCGCGGCGATGCTGTCAACCGGGCCCGCGCAGCGCTGGAGCAGGGCGCGCCCATCCTCTGCGACGCCCGCATGGTGTCGGAAGGCATCACCCGCAAACGGTTACCGGCGGACAACCCCGTGATCTGCACGCTGCACGACGAGCGCGTACCCGGGCTGGCCCGGGAAATGGCCAACACCCGCTCAGCGGCGGCGCTGGAACTCTGGCGGCCGTATTTGCAGGGGGCGGTCGTGGCGATCGGCAACGCGCCGACGGCGCTGTTCCACCTGCTGAACATGCTGGAAGACCCGGACTGCCCGAAACCGGCGGCGATCATCGGCTGCCCGGTCGGTTTTGTCGGGGCGGCCGAATCAAAAGAGGCCCTTTGGGACACCGCGCCGGTGCCGTGCTGCATCGTGCGCGGCCGACTGGGGGGCAGCGCCGTCACGGTCGCCGCCATCAACGCCATCGCGGATCGAACCGAATGACCACCGGCACCGTTTACGGCGTGGGACTCGGCCCGGGAGCCCAGGATCTGATGAGCGTCAGGTCCGATCGGCTGATCCGGCAGGCATCCCACGTGGCCTATTTTCGCAAGAAAGGCCGCACCGGCCACGCGCGCAGCATCGTCGATGGGATGATGAACCCGGAAGCGGTCGAACTGCCCATGGAATACCCGGTGACCACCGAGATTCCCTTTGACGACCCTCGCTACAACGCGTTGCTCTCGTCCTTCTACGAAAAGAGCGTCGCCCAGCTGATCGAAATCGCCCGGGCCGGGCATCACGTGGTGGTGCTGTGCGAGGGCGATCCGTTCTTCTATGGCTCTTTCATGCACCTCTATACCCGTCTGCTGGACCAGGTGCCCGTGGACGTCGTGCCCGGCATTACCGGCATGTCTGCGGCCTGGACCGCCACAGGCCAGCCCATTACCTGGGGCGATGACGTTATGACCGTGGCCATGGGCACGCTGCCGGAAGCGACACTCGCCGAACGCATGGCGCAGACCGACGCGTTGGTGGTGATGAAGATCGGCCGCAACCTGGCCAAAGTCCGGCGGGCCCTGGCGACCGCCGGGCGAGAAGGCGAGGCCTGGTTGATCGAATACGCGGCCATGTCCGGGGAGCGGGTGATTCCCTTCAGTGAGGCCGGGGATACGGCCCCTTATTTTTCCATTCTGCTGATTCACGGAAACGGGAGGCGTCCATGAGCGGCTGGCTGACCATCGCCGGGTTGGGTCCCGGCGCCGAGTCGATGATCACACCGGAAGTATCCGCTGCCCTGGCGGAAGCCACCGACGTCGTCGGGTATGTGCCTTACGTGGAGCGTGTGGCGCCCCGGTCTGGGCTGGTGCGTCACGGCTCCGACAATCGGGAAGAGATTCGTCGGGCCGAGCACGCGTTGCAGATGGCGGCCGATGGCCATCGCGTGGTCGTCGTGTCATCCGGCGATCCGGGCGTGTTTGCCATGGCGTCGGCGGTGTTCGAAGCGCTGGAATCCGGTGATCCCGACTGGAAGCATCTCGACATCAGTGTACTGCCCGGCGTTTCTGCGATGCTGGCCGCGAGTGCCCGGGCCGGAGCGCCGCTCGGCCATGACTTCTGCTGCATCAACCTGTCCGACAACCTCAAACCCTGGTTGCTGATTGAAAAGCGGCTGTGTCTGGCCGCGGAAGCCGATTTTGCGATGGCGTTCTACAATCCCCGCTCGCGAGCCAGGCCGGACGGCTTTGCCGAGGCCCTGTCGTTGCTGCGGGAAGTGTGCGGTCCGGACCGGTTGATTCTGTTTGCCCGGGCGGTGTCCACCGATGAAGAGAGCCTGCGGGTGACCACCCTGGGGGACGCGACGCCGGACATGGCCGACATGCGCACGCTGGTCATCGTCGGGTCCAGCCAGACACGGCTGATCGAGCGCGAGGGCCAGCCGCTGCTTTACACGCCCAGGTCGGCGTCGTGACCCAGCCAGGCCAGCACGTCGTCCACCGTGTGGACTTCCTGCCGTGGTGGCGGTTCCGGGCGATCGATCATCAGCACCGGCAGGCCGAGTTCCCGTGCGGCGATGAGCTTGGCATCGGCCCCCGTACCACCGGCGTTCTTGCAGACCACCCGGTCGATGCCATGGGTTATAAGCAACGCGCGATCGCCGTCGACGGTAAACGGTCCACGATCGACGGTGACGGTGTGATGGGGCAGCGGAATCGCAGCCTGTGGGGTGTCCACCAATCGCAACAGGTAATGATGCTGCGGTTGGCGGGTAAAGGCGTCCAGGTGCATGCGACCGATCGCCAACATGATCCGCTCGGCAGGCCCGGCCAGGGCATCGACCGCGGCCTCGATATCGGGCACGTGCTGCCACTGATCGCCCGGCACCGGCGTCCAGGGCAGGCGAGTCAGCCCCATCAGGTGCACCCCGGTTCGATCCGCCGCCGCCACGGCGTTGTGGCTCATCTGGCTGGCAAACGGGTGAGTGGCATCCACCAGGTGGGTGATGCGGTTGTCCGCAAGAAAACGGGCAAGGCCATCAACCCCACCAAAACCACCCACACGGGTTTCCACCGGTTGTGGTCGGGGGCTCGCCACACGGCCGGCATAGCTGAACAGGGCGGGGATGCCGCTTTCGGCAACAACCCGGGCCAGGGCACTGGCTTCGGTGGTTCCACCAAGAATCAGGACTTTCACGATGACGGACGCTGAGCGCGCTCCCTGGCTGACAATCGTAGGTTGGGGGGAGAGTGGCATAAGCGGGCTCTCTGCGGCAAGCCGGCGGGCACTGGACGAGGCCGATTTGATCTACGGCGCGCGCCGGCACCTTTCGGTATTGCCCGCGATGAACGCCGAGGTCCGCGAGTGGCCGGTGCCCTTTGCCGAGGGCATCCCACTCTTATTGGCCGAACGCGGTCGGCGGGTGGTGATGCTGGTCTCGGGAGATCCGTTCTGGTTCGGCGCCGGGGCCTCGCTGGCGCGCCATCTGTCCCGGGACGAATGGGAGGCGCTGCCGTCGCCGTCCGCTTTCAGTCTGGCGGCGTCCCGCTTGGGCTGGTCCCTGGAGGACTGCACCTGCCTGGGGCTTCACGCCAAACCACTGAACCGGATCCGCCCGAGCGTGCAGCCGGGGCGTCGCTTGCTGGTATTGATTCGCGATGGTGACGCCGTCGCGGAACTGGCAAAGAAGCTGAGCCAGTGGGGCTTTGGGGACACCACCATGCACGTGCTCGAATCGCTGGGCGGTGAGCGTGAACGGGTACGCTCGGCAGCGGCCGACGGGGAGCTGCCACTTGATATCGCCCATCCGGTTGCCGTTGGCCTGGCCATTCGCGGCACGGGCGCGGCCATACCGTCCACCCCGGGCTTGCCCGATCACTTTTTTGAACACGACGGCCAGATCACCAAGCAAACCCTACGGGCCATGACCCTGTCGGCCCTGGCGCCCCAGGCCGGCGAACGGCTCTGGGATATCGGCACCGGCTCAGGTTCGGTCGCCATCGAATGGTTGTTGGCGCACCCGCAGAATCAGGCGGTTGCGTTTGAGCGCTCTTCCGAACGCGCGGCGCGGGCCCGGCGCAACGCCGAGGCCCTTGGGGTGGATTGGCTGGACGTGATTGAGGGTGCCGTACCGGCGGTGTTGTCGGATCAGTCACAACCGGATGCCGTCTTCATTGGAGGCGGTCTATCGGACAACCTGTTGGCGATGCTATGGGAACGTCTTCCGTCAGGCACGCGCCTGGTCGCGAACGCGGTGACGCTGGAATCCGAAACCCTGCTGGCACAATGGCAAGCGTCCCGGGGCGGCGAATTGCTGCGGCTGGAGTTAAGCCACGCTGCGCCCATCGGCACCCGCCGGGGCTGGAAGGCCAGCTACCCCATCGTGCAGTGGAGGGTAACCCGATGAAGGTTGCGGGCTTCGGGTGTCGCCAGGGCGCCAATGTATCGGCCCTGCAGGAGGCGCTGGTGCAATTGATTGAGCGCCATGGCGCGGTTGATCGCCTGGCGGCCGCGGAATCCATGCTGCCGCGCATTGAGGCTTTGGGGAGAGCCCTGTCGCTACCGGTTATTCCGGTCGCGGATCAGGATCTTTCCGGCGTCGTCACATTGACCCAATCGGAAGCGAGTCAGCAGGCGAAAGGCGTGGGGAGTGTGGCGGAAGCCGTCGCACTGCTCGGTGCCGGCGCCGGCAGCCGTTTACTGGGCCCACGTGTGATATCCAGTGACCGTATGGCCACCGCTGCCATGGCTGAAGGAGTTGAACCATGACCGTCCATTTTATCGGCGCCGGCCCCGGCGCGGCCGATCTGCTGACCCTGCGCGGCCGGGACCGGATCGCGTCCTGTCCGGTTTGCCTCTATGCGGGCTCGCTGGTGCCAGAGGCGATACTGGCGCATTGCCCGCCGGAGGCGCGGATCATCAACACGGCGCCCCTGTCCCTGGATGAGATCATCGCGGAAATCCAGTCCGCCCATGACGCGGGGCAGGATGTGGCGCGCCTGCACTCGGGCGATCTCTCCGTCTGGTCGGCACTGGGCGAGCAACTACGGCGGCTGCGGGCTCTGGATATTCCCTACGAGATCACGCCCGGCGTGCCGTCGTTTGCGGCGGCTGCCGCGACGTTGGGTCAAGAGCTGACCCTCCCGGGCGTGGCGCAATCCCTGGTGCTGACCCGGACACCCGGCCGGGCCAGTGCCATGCCGGTGGGTGAAACCCTCGCCAACTTCGCCCGCACGGGCACCACATTGGCGATTCACCTGTCGATCCATAACCTGTCGAAAGTGGTTGAGGATCTGGCGCCGTATTACGGTGCCGATTGTCCGGTGGCCATTGTCTGGCGAGCCAGTTGGCCGGATGAGCGTGTGTTGCGAGGCACCCTGGCGACCATCGAGGCGGCCATGGATTCGTCCATGAACCGGACCGCCCTGATTCTGGTGGGCCCGGCGCTGGGCACAGAGGACTTCTCCGAAAGCAGCCTCTACGCCGTCGGATACGATCGCCGCTTTCGCCCCCAATCGGCGGATTCACCCTTCGCAGGTACCGGGCCCGGCGGGGAGGGCGAACCCCAATGATTCACCTGTCCCTGATCGGCATCGGCACCGGCAACCCGGATCACGTCACCCTGGCCGCGGTGCGGGCCCTGAACGACGCGGATCTGATCCTGTTGCCCCGCAAGGGCGATGCGAAGTCCGACCTGGTGGATCTGCGGCGGCTGCTCTGTGACACCTTGTTGGCGAACGATTCCGACGCCCGCGTGGTTGAATTCGATCTCCCCAAGCGAGCGGCGAGCGGCGATTATCTCGGGGCCGTCGACGATTGGCATGCGGCGATTGCCCGGGTTTGGGACGCGCAGATTGCCGAGCACTTGCCTGAGGGGGGCCGCGTGGCTCTGCTGATCTGGGGCGACCCGTCCCTGTATGACAGCAGCCTGCGTATTGCCGATCGTCTGACGCGTGCAGGCCGTGCGGTCGATGTGGATGTGGTGCCGGGTATTACCAGCCTGCAGGTGCTGACCGCTGCCCACCGGGTTCCCCTGAACGCACTGGCCGAACCGGTGCACATCACCACCGGTCGCCGTCTGCGCGAGCGGGGCTGGCCCAATGATGCGGCCTCTGTCGCCGTGATGCTCGATAGCGGCGGTGCCTTTGATGCACTGCCGCCTGATGGGCTTCATATCTGGTGGGGGGCTTATCTAGGGATGGACAAGCAGTGCCTGATCGACGGTCCGCTGCAGGATGTCAGCCCGCTGATCAAGGCCCGTCGGGCCTCGCTGAGAGAGCAACACGGCTGGATCATGGACATCTACCTGATCGCCCGCCAGCCGTTGCTCTGACTCGGTGCCGTTCAGGCTGGCCGGTTCTATTTCTATTCGGTCACCCGGAACCGGCCCGTTGCCAGCACGTTGCCTTCATCGGTCACCGTCTTCACACGCCAGTCTCCCAGCATACTGCGATTGATGTTCTTGCTGCTCGACGCCCGCATCTGGTCGAGGTAGGCATCGATCGACACCCGGGCCACGCGCTGATCGCCCAGATACCAGTCGTGGTAGACCGTATGGCCCTCCAGCCCCTTGAGTTCGTTGAAGTAGTAAACCTTGATCAGGTCGTTGTCGCCCATGTGTACCAGCGACGGCAGCACCGTGGTGGGTTCGTGCCCGTCGACGGCCGGGGTGAGCTGGGCGCGGAGCAGGTGATCGGATTTGATGGTCACCTGGCTATTGCCATCGTCCGTCGGGGCGGCGGGTGCCGATTCCTCGATCTTGAACGGGTCTGGCCCGGTATCGTCCGAAGGCGCCGGTGCCTGCGCGGGGTCGGCAATGACCGACGGCTCTTCCTGAGTGGTCGCTGCCTCGGCCTCTGATTCCGGTACAGACGCCCCTTCGACGGTCGTCGCCGTTTCGGTCTGAGTGTCTTCGGTGTTCGGGGCGGCCGGCTCGGCCGATTCCGATGGTGTGTCGCCGGCTTGCGTATCGGTTTGCGGGGATTCCGTGTTCTTGGGCGTTTCCGGCAGACCGTTCATCTTTTCGTCCGCGGGTGCCTCTGGTTCAGTCGGTACGGTTGTTTGGGGCGAGGCTGGCTCTCCGGTGACGACTTTACCCGCAGCGACCAGGCGCGACTGGTTGTCGGCCGAGTCGGGTCCGCTGACCCAGGACCAGAGCATAAAACCGAGAATGGCCAATACGATCACGCTGACCAGCACCACGCCGATAATGCGTCCCCAGTGATACACCACGACGTCCTGGCCCGATTCGTCGGACTGGCGGGTAGCAGCGCGAATGCGCAGGTTGTAGGCGGGCCTGTGGTCACTCATGGGTCTGGGCGGTCTCCGTAGAAAGCGAGTTGACCGCCTATTCTAGGCCGGGGATACATTTTGTAACAGATCGCAGACCGCGATAGACACTATCCGACCGCGCTGTGGACGTTGGTTACCGGCCCCTGAGGCTGCGGGCGGGGCTGCCCGAGGCCGTCGGACCGCCGACATTAACGTCGCTATAAGGATTCGCAAGGCGGACGCTTCCGCTCAATGCCTGTTGGCGAAGGTGATGATTGCCTCCGCTAGCGGTTCCGGCTTCTGCGGGTGTTGCGGATCCTGTTGAACTCAACGTTCCGGGCTCCTGGATCGTCCGCCGACACCTCCTCGCCGATATAAAAACCCTCCTTCAAAGCTGACCGATTGGACAGGTTGGCATCCGGGACGAGGTGAGATTGGTTTGCGGGCTGCCTAGGAGTGGGCTGGCCCGTTACCGGTGCGTATCGGATCGGAATGGCTCATTTCAGTGCATGGCCGAGGCGCCAGCGCGCAGAAATGCGGGTTTGACCACGTCCACAATGTGGCACCTGGTTTGCATTCGATAAATGCTGAATAGCTGGTCAGGATAATTTTTCAGGCTGCCCTCACGATGCGTTGTAAAGCGTAACAGGCGTTTCTGGAAAGTTGGCCAGCTGGGCAGACAGCCGATCCGAAAGGTCGATCGGCGATCGATTTGAACCGACCAGGACAAACCCATGCCAGTAACACGCCAGGTTGGAACCGATCGCCCGGAAAGCGCGGGCGCCCAGTATAACTGGGGGCTCGGCTATCTGTTGCTGGCCTGCACCGCGCTGGGGTGGGGTTGCAACTTTCCGGTGATGAAACTGGGGCTGGCCCAGAGTCCGCCGCTGCTGTACACAGCCCTGCGCATGCTGCTCGGCGTCTCCACAATGCTGGTGATTGCCTGCCTGACCGGCAACCTACGCCTGCCGCACAAGCGCGACTGGCCGGTGGTGCTGTCCGTCGGCGTCCTGCAGAACATGGGCTTTATTACCCTGGCGACACTGGGGCTTCAGTACCTGCCGGCGGGCCGAGCCGTCATTCTCGCCTATACCACGCCCATCTGGGTGGTACCGGCGGCCGCCCTGTTTCTGGGAGAACGCCTGAACCTGTCGAAAGCCATCGGCGTCGGTTTAGGGCTGACCGGGCTGCTGACGATCATCAACCCGCTGTCACTGGAGCTGGCGGACAGCGACGTCCTGACCGGCATCGCGCTGATTGTCTGTGCCACGCTGGTCTGGACCGCCGGTCTTATTCACGTCCGCCGCCACCGGTGGCACGGGGATGTGTTGTCGCTGATTCCTTGGCAGATCGGCATGTCCGTCACCGCGTTGGCGCCCATCGCCCTGTGGCTCGAAGACCCCGCCGACATTCAGTGGAGCCTGTCGTTTGGCCTGAACATCCTGTTCAGCGGCATGGTCGCCTCCGGGCTGTGTGTCGCCGCCCAGGTTGCGGCGATGCGCTCGCTGCCAGCCGTCAGCCTGTCACTGAATTCCGCGGCGGTCCCGGCTGTGGGCATCCTCGCGTCCTTCCTGATCCTTAACGAAATCCCGTCCGTCACGGACATCACCGGTTTCTTCCTGATTGCTGCGGCCATTGTCCTCGTGGGACTGGCGGACTGGCGTCAGGCCCGCCTTGAGCGGCCCGCCATGCGTGAGCGGGCAAAGCCGCAAGACCCAACGATAACGAAAGCAACATAGACCGAAACGGAGAGTACCCATGATGATGAAATGTTCCCGAATGCTGTTGATGGCGGCCGCGCTGGGCACGAGCAGCCTGGCGGCGGCCGCTGACAAGGTGGTGTTCCAGTTGGATTGGCTGCCGGGTGGCGACAAGGCCCCGGTCTATGTGGGTATTCAGGAAGGCTACTTCGCCGATGCGGGGCTGGAAGTGAGTATCGCCAGCGGGCGAGGTTCCACCGACGCGGTGACCAAGATGGCGACCGGCCAGTCCGACATCGGCAGTGCGGATATCGGCGCGCTGATGGCTGCCAAGGCGCAGGATGACGTGCCCGTCAGTGCCGTTTATCCGCTGTTTACCCAGGCGCCGCATGCGTTTTTCGTACTCGAGAGCAGCGACATCCATAGCATCGGCGACATCAAGGGCAAGACCGTCGCCACCTCGCCATTTACGTCCTCAAACGCCTTCCTGCCCATCGTGCTGAAAGAAAACGGCCTGTCAGCGGACGACATCAAGCTGACCAAGACCGATCCCGGGGCGCTGGGGCCCATGCTGATGACCGGCAACACCGACGCCATCATCGCCTGGGTGACCAACGTGGCGCTGTTCCAGAGCCAGGCGGCCGATGCCGGCAAGGCGATCCGTGTATTGCCGTGGTCCGAAGCCGGGCTTGAACTCTACAGCTCCGCCATCCTGGCCAGCGACACGTTCCTGGAGAAGCGGCCGGAGGTGGCCAAGCGCTTCCTGAAAGCCTTCGCCAAGTCCGTAGCCTTCACCCGCGACAACCCGGAGAAAGCCGGCGAGGACCTGCACACCATGGTGCCCGAAGTGGATCCCGACGTCGCCGCGGGCCAGATCCGCGACACCATGAAGCTGATCTTCAACGAGGCCACCGAGCAGGACGGCGTCGGCGTCTTCACGCCGGAGCGGATCGCCCAGACCTGGACCTACGTCGCGGAAGCGAACGATCTGCCGGCGTCGTCCCTGGACCCGGAAACCAGCGTCAAACGTGGCTTTGCCCCGGAGTCGAAGTGATATGACCCAGCAACACGAACGCGCGTTCGTGCGGATGGACGGCGTCGGGCATCGTTACGATCCCGCGCCGGACGCGCCCATGGCCGTGCAGGACATCAACCTGGAAATCCACCGTCACGAATTCGTAGCGGTGGTGGGCCCGTCCGGCTGCGGTAAGTCGACCCTGCTGCGGATGGTCTCGGGACTTCTGATTCCCAGTCATGGCGAGGTGAGCGTTTTCGGCAAACAGGTGGACGGTCCACGGGACGATGTGGGCATTGTCTTCCAGAAGCCGACGCTGTTGCCCTGGCTGAGCGTGCGCAAGAACGTCCTGTTTCCGCTGAAGCACAAATACGGTCGATATAACCGGCAGGACGAAAAGCGCGCCGACGAACTGCTGGCGATCGCCGGCCTGGAAGCCTTTGGCGACAAGATGCCGGACGAACTGTCCGGCGGTATGCAGCAGCGGGTCGGGATTGTCCGCGCCCTGTTGCTCAACCCTGACATCCTGCTGATGGACGAGCCATTCTCGGCGCTCGACGCCATGACCCGGGAGCAAATCGGCTTTGACCTGCTGAAGATCTGGAACGAGCAGCCCAAGACGGTGCTGTTCATCACGCACTCCATCTCCGAAGCCGTGTTGCTGGCAGATCGGGTGCTGGTGATGAGCAAGCGCCCGGGCACCGTGCTCGACCTGATCGACATCGACCTGCCTCGCCCGCGCAGCGCCGACACCATCAGGGAACCCCGTTTCAGCGATCTGACCGACCGGATAAGGAAGCACATCTATGAACCCGAAGCCGTCGCCTGATTCCAGACTGCAACAGCAGTTACTGCGGTTTGCGCCGGGCCTGTTCTTCGTCGGCCTGATCGTCCTGTGGGAAGCGGTCTGCCGCCTGGCGCAGCTGCCGACGTTCGTGCTGCCGGCCCCATCCGCGATCTTTCACGCGTTCCTGAATGTGGAATTCAGTCGCTGGATGGAACACCTGTGGGCTACGTTGAGCGTGGCGCTGATGGGGTTTGCGATCTCGATCGCCATCAGCATTCCGCTGGCCATCGCCATGATGCGATCCGAGTTGCTGTCGCGCACGCTGTATCCGCTGCTGGTAGTGGTCCAGTCGACCCCGGTCGTGGCCGTGGCGCCGCTGATCATCGTGCTGATGGGCTCGGACGACCCGTCGCGGGTGCTGATCACCTGTCTGCTGACGTTCTTCCCGCTGGTGGTGTCCACCGCAACGGGCATCAACGAAACGCCGGCGGAGCTGATCGAACTGAGCCGCTCACTGGACGCGCCGATCCGTCGGGAAACCTGGCAGATCCGGATCCCCTACGCCATCCCGCACATCTTCAGTGGCCTCAAGGTGGCCATCACGCTGGCGATTATCGGTGCCGTGGTGGCCGAATTCGTGGCAGCGGAAGAGGGATTGGGGTACTTCATCCAGTTCTCGACGTCGTTCTTCAAGATTCCCCAGGCGTTTGCCGGCCTGTTCTTCCTGGCCTTTATCAGCCTGATCCTGTTCAAGTCAGTACAGTGGGTGCAACAGATCTTCTTCGGCTGGAGTCTTCCGAAAAAGAAATAAGCCTCGCTAAGTTCATATGCATCATAAAGATAGGAATACATTTTAACGTGGAATATAACGACACCGATCTCGAATTCCTGCGCTCGGCCATCGCGCTCTCGGAAGCCATTGCAAAAGAGGGCGTACACCCGTTTACCGCGATTCTGGTAGGGCCGGACAACGACGTGCTGATGGAGCAGGTGAATGCGTTCCTGCCGGACCAGGACATGACCGGCCACGCGGAACGGGTACTGATGACGCGCGCCAGCAAAGCCTATCGCCCGGATTTCCTGGGCCAATGCACCATGTACGTCTCGGCGGAACCCTGTGCGATGTGTGCGGGAGCCGCTTATTGGGCCGGACTGGGGCGCGTGGTTTACGGCGTCAGCGAAAAGCGGCTGAAATCGATCACCGGCAACCACCCGGAAAACCCGACGCTGGATTTACCGTGTCGAACCGTGTTTGAGGCCGGTCAACGGGAAGTGGTCGTGATTGGGCCGCTACTCGAGGATGAGGCGGCCCGGGTGCATCAGGACTTCTGGAACCGCCATTGAAGTCATCGAGCCGCCGGATTCAGGGCGGCTTTGCCGGATATCAGCTCAAACCGGCCTGCTGGATCGCCATATAGCAGGCCGTGCCTGCAATAATCGAGAGCAGGGCGTTGCGACGCCACAGGTGCAGCCCCACCACAATCAGGCTGGGTACCAGCGCATCCGCTCCCAGCACCGGCGCCGACCAGTGGCCCGAGCGCAGCAGGAAAATCACCACCAGCAGGGACATGACCGCCGCCGGCAGGAATCGACCCAGATGCTGGATCAGCGGATGCTCGCTGTGTCTCGAGAAAAAGGCGAAGGGAATCACTCGTGTGGCAAACGTCGCAAGGGTCCCGACGGCGATAAAGGCCAGGAGGTAGGTCATATCATCCATGGCTGCGCTCCGGTGAGCCTGCGGCCTCGGCCGGGCGATGGAAACGATAATGCGTCAGCAGCGTCAGGGTGGCCAGGACCACCGCGCCGATCAGTTGCTGATCCGCGGGAAGCAGGGCCAGGCTCAGGCCCGCCGCGGCCGCACCGATCCAGATCGGCAACATTTGTCCCAGCACCTTGTACTGCTCGATGGTCAACACGATGAACAGCGCCACCAGCGCGAATTCGATGCCGGTGCTGTCGAAACTCACCGCGCGTCCCAACCAGGCGCCCAGCGTCGAGCCGATCACCCAGTAGGACTGGTTGTACAGCGTGATCAGCACGTCCCGACGCTGCTCGGCCGCGGTATCGCCCGTCCGGTCGCGGCTGGTCAGCAGGGAATAGGTCTCGTCCGTCAGGCCGAAAATCAGGTAGCCCTTGCGCCAGCCTGCGCCCCGGAAGCGGCCGAGCAAAGACAGGCCGTAAAACAGGTGGCGGGCGTTGAGGACAAACAGGGCCACAAACACTTCCAGCAGACCGGCATGGGCGGCCAGCAGACTCACGGCGAGAATCTGGCCGGCTCCGGCATAGATGGCCAGGGACATGAGGGTGGCGCCCCACCAGGGGTAGTCGAGCTGGGTCACGAACAGCACGCCAAAGGCCATGCCCAACGGAATGTAGCCAAACAGGATGGGAAGCGTGAGTTTGAAAACGGAACGATCAGTCACCGGACAATGCCTTCTATAAAACCGGGCGCCGATAGTAAATGAATCGGACTGTTCTGGTAAGGTACAGTCCACGCCGGATCTGTACCGTTCCGCTCCCTTTTCAACCCCGCCACCAGAGGCACGCTTCGCCATGACTGACGACACCGAGAAATCCCCGGAAGCCGATCCCCGGCAGGAGCCTTTCATCGTGGACACCGAACTGCTGTCGGACGACCAGCTCGAAGGCCTGGTCGAGGAGTACTGCACCCGCTATCACGGCGTTAACGACACGGAATCACCGATGGCTGAAAAGGCCCGGGTCATGACAGCGGTCAAGCAGGGGGATCTGGTAGTCTGGTTCAATCCTGTCGAGAACACCGCCGGACTGGGCCCGAAACAGGGCAATGGCCCCGGGTCCGCTATGCGGAATTAGTTGGTTTGACGGGTATCCCGCAAGCCCCTTAGACGATACAATTCTGCGAGGAGCCGCCAAAAGGCTCCAGTTCGGCATACGGCCACGTCCGGTCAGCGGGGCGCGGTAACAGCCAACCGGTTTGGCTCATCAAGAATAGCGAATAAAGTGCGGGGTGGATTTTGATCAGGGTCCTGGTTGTAGACGACCACGAGCTGGTTCGATCAGGCATCACGCGGATGCTGGCAGACAACACGGATATCGAGGTGATTGGTCAGGCCGCGTCCGGTGAGGAGGCCGTCGACTTCGTCCGCAAGGATGTCCCCGATATTGTGTTGATGGACATCCGGATGCCCGGCATCGGCGGACTGGAAGCCACGCGGCGAATCCTGCGTATCGAAGACTCGGTGCGCGTGATTGTGGTGACTGCCTGCGCCGACGATCCCTACCCAACCCGGGTCATGCAGGCCGGCGCGTCCGCCTACATCACCAAAAGCGCCGATATCAAGGAGATGGTCCGAGCCATCCGCATGGCGCACACCGGCCAGCGTTACATCAGCCCGGAAATCGCCCAGAAAATGGCGCTCAAGCAGCTGGGCGGCGACAGCCCGGACGACGACAAGCTGTCCATCTTCGACAAACTGTCCGAGCGCGAACTGCAGATCGCCATGATGGTGGTGGATTGTCAGAAAGTGCAGGACATCTCCGACAAGCTTTGCCTCAGCCCCAAAACGGTCAACAGCTACCGTTACCGGATTTTCGAGAAGCTGGATATTTCCAGCGATGTGGAGCTTGCCCTGATGGCCGTCAGACTCGGGTTGCTTGATGCCGACAAAGTCTGACACGGCCCACGAATTCGACAGCAAGACCTTTCTCAAGCGACTCACCGAACGTCCCGGCGTCTACCGGATGCTGGATGCGGCCGGTGAGGTGCTGTACGTCGGTAAGGCCCGTAACCTCAAGAACCGCGTCAGCAGCTACTTCCGCAAGAGCGGCCTGTCCGCCAAAACAGAGGCCCTGGTCAGTCGTATCGCCCAGGTCGAGGTGACCATCACCGGCAGCGAAACCGAAGCGTTGCTGCTGGAACAGAACCTCATCAAATCCCTGCGCCCGCCGTATAACATCCTGCTCCGGGACGACAAGTCCTATCCGTATATCTATCTCTCGGGTCACGACAAATACCCCTCGCTGACCTTCCGCCGGGGTCGCACCCGACGCGCCAAGGGCAGCTGGTTCGGGCCGTACCCCAGCTCTGGTGCCGTGCGCGAAAGCCTTAATGTGCTGCAGAAGATATTCCGCATAAGAAACTGTTCTGACAGTTATTTCAATAACCGCTCGCGCCCGTGCCTGCAGTACCAGATCAACCGCTGCACGGCCCCGTGCGTGGGCTATATCTCTCCCGAGGACTACGCCGACGACATCCGCCACGCCACCATGTTCCTGGAGGGCAAGAACCCGGCCATCCTGGACGACCTGATGCAGTCCATGGAAACCGCCAGTCAGGCCCTGGAGTTCGAGAAAGCAGCGATCTATCGCGACCAGGTGAACCACCTGCGCCACGTCCAGGAGCAGCAGTCCATCGAAGCCAGCGGCGGCGATGCCGATGTCATCGCCATGGCGCAGGACGCGGGTGTGGTGTGCGTGGTGGTGATTCTCGTAAGGGGCGGGCGCGTACTCGGCACCAAGGATTATTTCCCCCGGTTCTCGCTGGAGCAGTCCGACGCCGAGCTGCTGAGTGCCTTCCTGGGGCAGTTCTATTTCGGCGGCGATGCCCAGCGCGAGTTTCCGCGAGAAGTACTGGTGCCGGTGGATGTCGAGGAGCAGGACGTCCTGTCGCAGGCGCTCACGGAAGCGGCCGGGCGCGAGGTACGCATCCGCAAAAACGTCCGGGGCGAGCGACGCCGCTGGCTGGACCTGGCCGCCACCAACGCCCAGCAGACACTGCTGACGCACCTGGCCAGCAAGGAAACGGTCTATCGCCGTCTGCTGGCGTTGCGGGACCTGCTCGAGCTCAAGGAAACGCCGTCGCGCATGGAATGCTTTGATATCAGCCACAGTCACGGCGAGAATACGGTGGCGTCCTGCGTGGTGTTCGACGAAAACGGGCCGCTCAAGAGCGACTATCGCCTGTACAACATCGAGGGCGTGACCGGGGGTGACGACTACGGCGCCATGCGCCAGGTCCTGACGCGGCGCTACACCCGCATCAAGTCCGGCGAGGGCAAGCGGCCGGATCTGGTGTTTGTCGATGGCGGTAAAGGGCAGCTCAATGTGGCCCGGGATGTGTTCGAACAACTGGGTCTGTCGGACATTACGCTGATCGGCGTGGCCAAAGGCGTCACCCGTAAAGCCGGCATGGAACAATTGATCGATGCCTTGACGGACGCCACGTTCCGGGTACCCTCCGATTCACCGGCGTTGCATCTGATCCAGCACATTCGCGACGAATCGCACCGGTTTGCCATCACCGGCCACCGGGCACGGCGGGACAAGAAACGCCGGCAGTCGACGCTGGAAGGCATCGAGGGCGTGGGTGCGAAACGCCGACGGGAGCTGATCCGTTACTTCGGCGGCATCCAGGAGATCAAGAAGGCCAGTGTCACGGAGATTGCCAAAGTCCGGGGCATCAGTCGCGGGCTGGCCGAATCGATTTACGCAGCACTTCACAACGAGTAGGGCGAATGAATCTACCCAACATACTGACGGTGTCGCGGATTGTGATGATCCCGGTTTTCGTCGTGATCTTTTATCTGCCATTCGAGTGGCACTTCCTGACCAGCGCGGCCATTTTCGCCCTGGCCGGCGCCACCGACTGGCTCGATGGCTACCTGGCCCGCCGCCTGAACCAGAGCACGCCGTTTGGCGCTTTCCTTGATCCGGTGGCGGACAAGTTGATGGTGGCCATAGCGCTGACGGTTCTGGTGGACGAGCACCATTCCATGTTGATGACGATCCCCGCGAGCATCATCATCGGCCGCGAGATCGTGATCTCAGCCTTGCGGGAATGGATGGCGGAAATGGGCAAACGCGCCAGCGTGGCGGTGTCCTACATCGGCAAGATCAAGACCACGGCCCAGATGGTGTCCATCATCATGCTGCTGGCGTTCCCGATCGGTACGGTAGGCGCCATTCTCGGCAAGGTGCTGCTGTACGTCGCCGCGATCCTGACCCTGTGGTCCATGTACCTTTACCTGAAAGCGGCCTGGCCGGATCTGTTCCCCAAAGCCGGGGAGTGAGGGGTTCTGTTTAAAGAATAATCAACCAGTTAGGGTGAACGGCCGAATCAAAAAAAGGGTTGACACCCCGGGCTGATCCATTAATATATGCGCCACTTCAGCGATGACAGCGATTCATCGCAGCGAAGTTATTCTTCAAAATCTGTGTTCAGGTTTGGAGAGTAGGGCGGGAATAGCTCAGTTGGTAGAGCACAACCTTGCCAAGGTTGGGGTCGCGAGTTCGAATCTCGTTTCCCGCTCCAATTTCTCTCCGGTTTCGCCGGTTGGAAATCACAATCCAAGTCTCTCAATGCCTCCTGAGAGCAAAAGCCCGTTTCCAAGGCTTTCCCCGGCGCGGTGGCAGAGTGGTTATGCAGCGGACTGCAACTCCGTGTACGCCGGTTCGATTCCGACCCGCGCCTCCAATCTCTTCCCTGAAATCATGTCAGTCAGCTTGATTCTTGTTACTTCGCGACTTTCTGTCGGCGCTAGTCTGTTTCGCTATGCCATGTCATGTGCACGGTCTTTGGCCGCTGGCAACAAATTGACCGACAACTTCGATAAAAACTCTCCCTTTAAGCTTCAGCCAACCTTTCGAAGTTCAAGCACTGTCTCTATGTGTCGGATGCACTTTCAGTTCTTTTAGACAAGCTATTGGGCTGAATTCGGGTGATTAAGCTAGCCTCCAACACCAAGAATTTTCCCGAAAGATAGAGGCTACAGAATTCGTATCGTTACTGCGCAGGAATCACCTTCTTGCTACAGGTAAATTTTGGTTAAAGGTTGTCTTTGCGAATTTTAGTAGATCTGGTTAACAGCTACGTTCAGTCATAGAATTTCGAGGTAGGGGCGGATGGCAAGCCTATGTCTGCAGCCGAGTTCATCCAGCGCCTTTACGGTGACCTGCCAGAGTGGTTCGCAGATGAAGACAAATTACGGGAGCTTTGGGGGCGCCCTGATACCCGAAAAAACTTATGGAAGGGCTGGAAGAGAAAGGCTACGGCGCAGATCACCTCCAGGAAATAGGTCGAATCATCGAGGCCCACAAAAGTGACATCTACGATGTGCTCGCCTTCATCGCATCCCCCCCCGTCACTCGCTCGGAACGGGTCGAGGCTCATCGAGAGCAGATATACGGCCAGTACAATTACCGACAGCAGGAGTTTCTCCGCTTTGTGCTGAACCATTATGTGGAGCGAGGTGTGGGAGAGCTCGTCCCGAACAAGCTTCCCCAGCTCATTGAGCTCAAATATCAAACCGTTCGAGATGCAGTTCGGGAAATGGGGCCAGTGGCCAACATACGTGATGTGTTTGTGGGGTTTCAAAAGGCGCTTTATTGACGAGCTTTTTTTAATTGATTGGACCGAAAGATAGAGCAAATTGATGGCATGGAAGCCCTCAGGTTCCCTTGCCATGTTTTTAGCAGCATTGCTGCGGAAAGGGGAGTAGTAAATGGAAGTCAAGCTTTGGGATGGTGGCCTGCTGATTCATGAATTAAACGCGATCAGCCAAATAGAAGCCGCGTTCGATGAGAAGAATGCGCCACCATCGATGGCCGAGCGAAAGTCAAAGCAAACTGCGATGGCGCAACAGCTTAGTGGCCTGATAGGCGATAGAAAGCATCCCGGCATGTGGCCCTGGAAGGGGTACGCGGGATTCCGATTTTCCAACTCCAAAGGTAACGACGGTGAATTTGACCTCGTTATCGTCACTCATAAAAACATTCTCATTATTGAGCTGAAGCATTGGCACGGCACCGTGGTGAGCTCAGGCGATCGCTGGCTGCAGAATGGCAATGATCGCGGCCGTTCACCAGTCAGCGTTACGAGAAGTAAGTTTTTTCTCCTCAAGAACAGAATTGAAAGAATTCGGGACCAACTGCCCGGAAAGAAAGTGCCTCGAATTGAGTATCGAGTTGTCATGTCTGGCAACTGCGATCTATCCGGTATTTCAGAAAACGAGAAAGGCTTTGTTTTAAAGCTGAAGGATTTTCTGAAGCTAGCCGATGAGAGAAAATTCAATAAGACATTCAATCATCCTCAGAATGCGAAGGACCTAAACGCTTATATTGGCGTTTTCGACCGGCTCTTCGACGATTCGAATGTCCAAGAACGCGATCTTGTTGTGGATGGTTACCGTGCAAAGGAAAAAATATTCTCCCATCCGCTGGGTGCGTACGCGGAATACGAAGCGGTAAACGATTACCACAAGCTGGATCGCGGGCTTCTCCGACTCTGGGATTTCAATAAGCTTTCCGGTAACGAGCCGAAAACCCCAGAAGGTCGTTACAGAATCATATCCAGAGAACAGGAGGTAATGACTCAGATTCGTCTAACCGAACCTGAGTTGTACAAGAATTGCCTCAGACCACTGTCCAATCCCTCACAGGACGATATGACGCGTCAGTTCTGTGAGCGGTTCGAGCTCCCGAGCGGCCATTTGCGTTTCAACGCTTTCATCAACAGCCACGTCGTCGGCTATTCGATTCAAGAGCGACTGAATGTCGGAAAAATTTTGGTCTCGCAGTTCGCGAGAATGCATGGCGCGAAAGTCGCTCACAGGGACGTAGGCGATCACAGCATTTGGTTATCCCCGTCGAACGCTGTAACACTCTCGAACTTTATCGCAGCTTATTTTCAGCCGGCTGGAACAGTGGGAGAACAGCGCAAAGAGCTCAGTATCGGTGCCATCCAAATGCCAGAAGATGAAAATCCTGGCGTCAAAGCAGATACGCCATACAAGCGTGATGTCTTTGCCCTGGGAGTATTGCTCTGGCATTTGATACAAGCTAGGAACATTCCGAATACGACTGATAATGCTCTCTTGAGCAAGATTGTTGGGGAAGCTCAAAGGTCTAAGGAATGGTACGCGCCGATAATACTAAAGGCGATTCATGAGACGCCTAGCGGGCGGTTTGCTGATGCAGGAAGCTTTCTGCAGGCACTCAACGAAGGCCAGCCTTCGAATGACGAAGTGTTCGAGTTCGACGAGGAGACTCTCGATAGGTTCCGCCAGCCGTCGCTTCGGGTCGAACGCGTTTATCGCCTTGACGAGGAGTATGTTGATAATCCCCTCAAAGAGGTCTATCGATCAGGATCCAATGTTGTAAAGACATGGCCGGGTTTTGAAATCGGTGGCGATGACCTGGGGGCAGGACCAAGACTTCTGGCTTTCCTTAACACCGTAGAACGGCTGCAGCAGTTGAAGCTAGATTTCATCCCTAGGATCGACGAGTTTGGCCTGGCAAAGCGTGACGAGCCTTTCGTGGTCTACCAGTTGGTGGATGGCGTCCATTGGTCTGAACTGTCGAACCTCGACCGCGAAATGCGTTTCGACGTTATCGAGCGCCTTTGTGATCACGTTGCATTTATGCATGAGCAAGACATTGCGCATGGTGACCTGCACCCAGACAATGTGAAAGTTTGTCTGTCAGAGGAAAGCGAAGGGTCTTTTTTGGTTTATCTGCTCGACTTTCCGGATTTGGCGATTGATTCCGACGAGACCAAGAACTTCCGGTACAGCCCGCCCGCTGAGAATGCTTCTCCCTACGAACGCGATAATTTTGCAGTCTTGCGAATGTCCGCAGAGCTGTTGGGTATGGAGTGGGACATTGCACGTGACAGCGATCTGACGGGCATCCGAGAAATTATTAACTTGGAACAAGGAAGCCGGGCAGGGTTTCTTTCACTCGACAGGTTTAGAGATGCGACAAGAAAGGAGAGAAACCCGAGGGCTGAGAGGCCAACAGTTTCGATTCAAACTTCAAGGGTTACTGATCAACTGACGATTCTGCCAGATAATGGTGAATTGCTGGTGAGCGTGGAGCCAGATCGTAAGCAAGAAAGAATGCTGACGGTGAAATTCAGTGGCATTGGAGGCAACTTTCTCTGCACTTACGATCCCTCTGAGCACAAATTCGGACGGATTATTTTCTTGAATACACAAGACGATATTTGGGCCCGTGATCGAAATAATGCTCAGTACAGAATTGACTGTGCGATTCGACTGACGCAGCACAGTCATGATGATTGCTCCGGGCTCAATCGGTTTTTCGACGACAATGAAGATTTTCTGGGCTTGGTTGAGGATGTACGCCGATTATCCGCGGGAAAACAGGTACCTAAAGAGCTCGAAAAGGCCGAGCAGGCTGAAGATGAACAAACAGAAACTGTAGAAGACGAACCCTTTAAGAGTCAGAAGCCTGCGGAACCTTCACCGCAGTCTAGAAAGCGCGATATCTCAATTAACCGGCTATGGAAAACCATCATCGATACTGAGACTGAAGGGTTGCCATCAATAGAAGTTTCTGAAGAACCTTCTCCAACTCGGGATCACTCTTACATACGTATTCCTTATTCAGCGGAAGGCGCCGTTCTAGACAGTTTCGAAAATGATGACCAAGTGAGACTCGCCAGAAAAAAAGGCGATAAAACGTTATACCTTGGATATGTGGATATCCGCAAAAGCTCAGGCAAAGAGATATTTGTCGATAGCACGAGTAAGACCCGATCGATACGCGCTGACGAAACGCTTTATTTAGTGAGTAAACAGAATAAAACGTCACTCGATCGAAGGAAAAAGGCGGTTTCACGGGTACTTGATCAGTTATCAGTTATTCCAGATCTAACTGCTTACTTCGAGGAGAGATCGGGCAAGGTACCTGAAAGGCTCTCCGAGGAACCTGCTGAGCAAGACTTTGAACTCTATCAACGAGAAGATCGAGAGACGGGCAAAACGATCGGCTTGAACTTGGCTCAGCGAGAAGCGTTCAAGAAGTTAATTGCTTATGGGCCAGTGGGCCTGCTGCAGGGGCCTCCGGGAACCGGAAAGACGGAGTTTATAGCTGCGTTTTGTCACTATCTCGTCAGTCGCGAAAACGTGAAAAACATTTTGTTGGTCTCCCAGTCTCATGAGGCAGTCAACACCGCGGTTGAGAGGATACGGTCTCATTGCAGAAAGTTTGATACCGATCTTGACGTTGTTCGCTTCAGCAATAGTGACCAAGCGGTTTCTGATGGCCTGAAGGATGTCTACTCCAACGCAATTGTTAATCAGCGGAAAGCATTGTTTGAAGCAGAGCAAAATCACCGCCTCACGTCATTGGCACAATCGCTTCAGGTGCACCCAGCGTTCATAGAGAAACTTCTGATCGTTGAAAAAAATGTTCGGCGTCCTATCGAACAGATTGAGCGGCTGGATAAGGATCTGAAATCGACTGAACTGGATGCAAGGATTCAGAGAGACATGCAGGTTGAAAGAGATGCTTACCTTTCTATCCTCTCAAGTTCGTTGGCCGAGCATTTTTTCACGGCAATGCCCGAAGAAGGCGATTATAAAAAGCTTGTCAGCGAGATACATGATGCGGTTTGTGACGAATTTGGAGCACGGCCACATGAGCTCAGGCGCTGTCTTTCCTTGATACGGGTGTCGGAAGAGATGTTACAGCGACTGGAGAGCAAAAGCTCAAACTACGATGAGTTTCTAGTGCGTTCTCGCACCCTTGTCTGTGGTACCTGTGTTGGCATGGGCAAGAGCCATCTGGCTTTGAACAAGACACCCTTTGACTGGGTCATCATAGATGAAGCCGCGAGATCGTCCTCCAGTGAGTTAGCTGTTGCGATGCAAGTTGGGAAGCGAGTCCTACTTGTCGGTGATCACAGGCAACTCCCACCCACATACCAAGACGACCACAAGCTTGGTATCGCCCGAGAGTTTGGGGTGGCTCCCAAGTCTGACGAACTGGATTTCATCATGCGAAGCGACTTCGAGCGCGCCTTTGAGTCATCCTATGGCAAACAGATTGGCGCTACTCTCACCATGCAGTATCGCATGAACAAAGCGATTGGCGGTTTGGTTTCCAGCGTCTTTTACGGCGGAAGGCTGGAAACCGGTGAACGTCGGATTCCCGATTGTTTTTCTTACGCTCCTTCGGAAATCCGAAGCGAAGTGACATGGCTTGATACCGGGGTGCTTGGTGAGCGAGCACATCACAAGGGCGGGGCTAACAAAAGCAAATACAACGAATTAGAGGCAGAGGAGATCGTAAGTCTGCTGAAAGCAATCGAGAATGACGATGAATTCTGCAGTGGATTGCTTGATACTGTTTCAGATGACAAAGAACCGACGATTGGCGTGATCTGCATGTATGCCGAGCAAAAACGGTTCCTAAAGAGAAAGTTCGCGGCTCAGAACTGGAGTGATGAATTCAGGGCGACAGTAAAAATAGACACGGTTGATAGTTATCAAGGTAAAGAAAATCGAATCATTGTCCTGTCGTTGACCAGGTCAGACGCTGAGAGAACCTCTGGTTTCTTGCGGTCAGACAATCGCGTCAACG
This sequence comes from Marinobacter sp. R17, assembly GCF_003789045.1. Lineage (NCBI taxonomy): Bacteria > Pseudomonadati > Pseudomonadota > Gammaproteobacteria > Pseudomonadales > Marinobacteraceae > Marinobacter > Marinobacter sp. R17. The sequence continues at coordinate 124,649 of NZ_RHGZ01000009.1, forward strand.
TTGCTATGTCCAGGGCCATGGACAGGTTGGTCATTGTTGGCGATATGAGGGTGTGGAGCGGCAAGAATGGTCATTACGGATTGGGCAGGGTGGCATCTTATATCCGGGATCACCAAGAACAGAGCGGTTTTGATATTTTGCCAGCATCCAAACAGAAAGGAGGAAAATAAATGTCTACTGGAAACATTCCTCTTTTCGAACTTGATGTCGCCGTTCCGTCGCAACTGTACATGATCGAGTACTCCCTGGTAGAGAGGGGAAGCCTGCCTTTTGTCCCTGATTTTCTGCTCAAGTTGCTGCACGTTGCAGACTTCCTGCCGCAAGAAGTCGCTCGCTTTTTCGGGTTTTCACGAAAAGAGCTTGATCACGCCGTTTCCAGTTTTCTCAGTTCCGGAGAGGTGGAGTATCGGAAAGATGGCAGGATTGGACTTACCTCTAAAGGGCGTGCGCTTTTTATAGACACCGAGACTTCGCCAATGCGCGAATCAATAGTCGACCGTAGAAAACAATTCTGCTTTGACCTTTTGACCTTTAGCTATCTTGGAAATCAATCGATGTCCGGTCGAGACAGTCGAACTCTGAGGTTGAGTGTTGACCGGGAGAAGGTAGCCGAATCTCAAAGCCTTGCCAAAGACTCGTTTCAGACAAATATTCACGAGATCTATAAAAAAGGCCATTTGGTCGATGACAGACCGCGGGGGGAAACGCCCGAGATCTACAAGCTCAGTGACTGCAGTAAAAGAAAAGACTTTGTTTACAAAATCGTGGAGGTTCTGTCGTTAAACGCAGGAACATATCAGTTTGCATTCGAAGATCAGGACGGTTTGCCGGAATCTGATACCTATATCCGAGCTCGAACTGAAGCGCTTGGTTCAGCCTGTGGCTCTAACAACATAAACCAAATCTCAAAAATTGCGAATCTGCTAGAGGATGAGCACACGCTCAGACTATTAGAAAACGAGGGCGTGAACTCGGAAAGATTAGCATTGCTTGCCCTTGATGAATTGCAAGGCCATGGCTCTGAATCCGACAAACGGCGCCTCTACGGCTCCTTACAGTTGAAGCGGAATTGGCAAACAATTTTCGAGACGTTGAAATCAGCGGTAGAGGCAGATGGTAACGAGGAAGCCGAGCTTATTTGGTTAGCTCCTTCATGTCATGACCTATGGGGTAAGTGCGAGCGGCACGGCCAGGCTCTGTCTGAGCTTCACGAACTTTTCTCCAAGCATCAGTCTGCAAAAAATGGTTTGAAGGTTTATGTGCCTTTACCGGATGACAGAGACAATCGAGCGAAAAACACCGCCCGTCGCGAAAACGAAGAGGTGGGGGAAGGGCTTTTCGGTTTCATTGAGTCGGACGAGTTGTCCCCACTTGAGGTGTTGCTTCTGAAGGATCATTTCGTTGCGGTTCTCTATCACTTTACTGACCCGGCAAGGTATCCAACCCCGGTCCCAGTTGGTTTTTTCTCAAATAACGCCGATGACCTGGCACGAGTCCAGTCTTTGGTGACAAGTACGCTAAAGGAATATACCAATGCTGGAGTTCCTCGGGATCTGGGCCCCCTAAAACGGAAATAGAAGCCATTGGGCGCACCGAATGCACCGTTTGGTCGGCGCTGCAGGATTACTCGGAGCAGTTTAAATGAGTGAAAAACAAGTGTACTGGTTTGTTGGTGCGTCATACGGCGGGACGGAAGATCAGACCGAGCGCTTTCTCGAAGAAGGCATCTGGGAAAACGGATACAGAGACAAGCTCCTAGATAAAGTTCGGGAGATGCAGCCAGGTGAGCGAATTGCCATCAAATCTAGCTATACCCGAAAGCATGGACTGAGTTTTGAGTCTGGGGGCCAGACAGTTTCCGTAATGGCGATAAAAGCCATCGGCACCATCACTCGAAATGTCGGAGACGGGCGAAGGGTCGAGGTGGCTTGGGATCAACAGTTCGATCCCGCCAGGGAATGGTATTTCTATACCAACAGGTCGACGGTCTGGAAGGTCATTCCAGATGATTGGATGAGAGAAGGCCTGGTTAATTTTGCGTTTGCGGGCGGACAGCAGGAAATCAGCCGATTTAGAAATCATCCCTACTGGCGAGAGAGATTCGGCGAGGTTTCCTCAGACAAAAAGCGATTCAGGTGGACACTGTTTTATGAAGCGTTTGCCAAGGCTCTCCTTAATTTCAGGCAGGATAGAGCGGCCTTGGTGACCAAGGCCCTCGAAATCGCGCAAAAATATGGCCTGACCTACCTCGATAAAAAAGGCCTTGACGACATTTGCCCATTCACAACCATGGGGATGTTTAACCGGGGTGTCACTGACGCCAATAGAATCGCGATAGCTCAAGAATTGGCTGATTTCCTGGGCGTGGATGAGGCTGTGCCGAATTCCTTTGAGGGAATTCCGATCTTAAATAACCAGAAGTCTTGGTTTTTTGCCTTTTCTGAGGAACGCGAGCCGAATGCGATTGATAATCTATGGAACCTCTTCGAGCTAGCACAACACCAGGCTGATCAGGAAGACGACGTCGAATCTGACGACTTTACCCAGTTATATGACGAAGTTGCTTCTCAGTTAGGAGTTGGTTGGAACCTCACAATGGGGCTTTACTGGATACGCCCGTGGAGTTATCTGACTCTTGACGCTCAGTCGCAGGAATACATAACAAAGAAGTTGGAGCTGCCAATACCTAAGCAAGGCGGTAAAGGCCGTTGCACTGGCAGAGATTACATTGGGCTTATTCGCGCACTGGAGAAGCGGTTTCAGGAAGACAGCTATCAGGTTCATTCTTTCCCAGACCTCTCGCTGGCGGCCTGGCTTTACAACGCGGATGACGTCTCTGCGCACCCCAACGCCATCGATCCTGATGATGTAATTGATGGAGCCACTGAACCATCGTCCGACCTTTTTGAGCCTTACGGCATCGAGACCGTCGTAAACGATGGCTGTTTCATTCGCAAATCGGCGCTCGAAAACATACTTCAGCGCCTGGAGGATAAAAAAAATATTATTCTGCAAGGCCCGCCGGGTACAGGTAAAACATGGTTGGCTAAAAGGATGGCTTATGCGTTGATGGGAGAGAAAGCGAAGCACCGTCTGTCGTCCGTCCAGTTTCATCCCAATCTTTCCTATGAAGATTTTGTCCGCGGCTATCGACCGGTAGGTGGCGAAAAAGGTCTTGAGCTTGTTGATGGCCCGTTTATGAACTTGGTAGAGCGCGCGAAAAACGATCCCGGCCATCGTTATGTAATGGTTATCGAGGAAGTAAACCGTGGTAATCCTGCTCAAATCTTCGGTGAACTGCTCACACTCATCGAAGCCGATAAGCGTAATCCTGATGATGCTCTGGAACTGAGCCATCACCGGGCTGGCGCACCTCCGGTCTATGTGCCAGAAAATCTATTCATTATCGGCACTATGAACGTTGCAGATCGCTCCTTGGCGTTGGTCGACATGGCTCTCCGACGTCGCTTTGCATTTTTAGATTTGGAGCCAGAACTCAATGAAACTTGGAAGAAGTGGGTGAGTCACCACTTCGATGTCGATATTAGATTTCTGGAGGAAATCCGACGGAGGGTTGAGGGCTTGAATTCGACGATTCGAGACAACCCTGGTTTGGGCAAGCAGTTTTTGATTGGGCACAGTTATTTCACGCCGGCAAGGAATCAAAAAGTCATCGATCCACTTGCTTGGTTTGAGCAGGTTGTTGAGACGGAAATCACGCCGTTGCTGGAGGAATATTGGTTCGATAATGCAGAGAAACCCCAGCAAGAGGCGTCCAAGATGTTGGAAGGACTGTAATGCTGGCTGAGCAAACTGAGGTTGTCCAGCATGAGCGAATGGTGGCTGGAGGTATTCCTGTCAGGAACCTCTGGTTGCTCATGTTATATGCATCAGACCTCTATCGATTTCTGGGTGAGCAGCGTTCGAAGTTTGAAGATAACCCTGAAAAGCTTGCGGACTTGATAGCCGAAGTTCTATGCCATGAGGTCGAAGTTCGGCTGACACGAAATTTAAACGTCGGATATCGCAGACGATCTTCTGATCTCTCAAGGGTGCGGGGCAGAATTGATCATTTAAGGACGGAGGCTCATCAACTGCTGAAAAAAGGGCGAGTACATTGTCACTTCGATGAGCTGTCCCTCGACACTCTTAGGAACCGATATGTGACTTCTGCGTTGAGCAAGCTTGTTGGCTTGGTTGGGGGATCGAAAATGAGAAGCCGGTGCTCCTCACTGGTTTCCCAGCTAGAACGTCTGGGCGTGCGGAATGAGCGGCCACTGCGCTATTCAGGCCGCAATGATCGTTTCTCAAGGAATGATCAAGCAGACGAAAAGATGGCTGTCGCCGCTGATCTGGTGTTCCAAATGGCACTTCCTACTCAGCTGGCAGGCAGATCCTTAATGAGGTCACCCGACTCTGATGTTGTGTGGTTGAGAAGACTTTTTGAGAGGGCTGTTGCTGGGTTCTACAGGGTCGCGCTCGCCAGCACGAAGTGGAGCGTAATGCCGGGCCAACGCCTTTATTGGCAGAAAGAAGAGGAGTCTTCCGGGATTTCTGCGCTTCTTCCGTCCATGCAAACGGATATCGCCCTTGAGTATCCAGATGACGATTACCGATTAGTTGTCGACACCAAATTTAATCGGATCACCACGCCGGGTTACCATCGGGACGAGTCGTTAAGAAGCGGCTACATTTATCAAATGTATGCTTACCTCCGGTCCCAAGAGCGGAATGATGACCTTCGATCGTTGAGCGCAGAGGGAATGCTTCTCCATCCCTCCATTGGGAAGAATGTCTGTGAATCCGTGATGATTCAGGGGCATAAGCTACATTTCAAGACAGTCGACTTAGCGGAAGATGCCGCGAGTATCAGAGCCACTTTGCTCGACGCTCTGCCGCAGCTTGAACCTCCGTAAGGCACCCATGAGTACAATTCTGGGGTAGAGACAAAGTCAGATGGCAACAAAATTACATTTCTTCTTTCAAGGCTATTTCCTGATTTTTCTCAATTTGGACCGCGTTACCTTTGATACCGTCGGGCGGCCACCGCGTTCCGGACTTGGTTTCAAGCCTAACTGACCGAACCAATGCCGCTCTTTACCCATTGCCAGAATGATAAGTTTCGTAGCACGGGTATAGTCGCCTTGACCTGCCCCCAACTTTCTAATTACCACTTTGTTTCTCTGGTAGGTTGATTCACCCGGTCATTCAGGTCACACGCGTGATTGGGTCGTTCCTGAGCTATCCTCTTGGAAACGCAGCAGCCTTTGTCGAATTGCATCTACAAAGTAGTCATGAGTAGCCTGTCGTTAGGATGTCCCTATGTCTCAGTGGGACATACGGTACTCGTCAATGCAATTCTATGGCGGCCGGGAGTTTGTGATGAAAGGTAGCTGTCCATTTTGTGCAGTCACTAAAAACTTGGAGCATCGGTCTTTGCCATCCAATGAATTAGCACATATCCGCCCGGATGGCTTTCCGGTTTCTGATGGTCATTTGCTGATCGTCCCCAATCGCCATACCGCCAATTGGTTTGACCTTACCGCAGCTGAACAACATGCCATCATGGAGCTGGTCGAGCAAGGCAAGCATTGGCTTGAAGAGCGTTACCAACCCGATGGCTACAATATTGGGATGAATTGTGGAACGGCGGCAGGGCAGACGGTTTTGCACATGCATTGTCACCTGATTCCGAGATATGCGGGCGACCAGCAAGATCCTCGCGGCGGCGTGCGATGGGTCATCCCTGAGAAGGCAGATTATTGGAGTGGCCGGTGAGTTTGCTTGATTACGAGAAGCGCTTCTCAACGCTTCGAGTGAACAGCGGTGGCGCTAATAAGAGCCCGCACAAAGTGGCCATGCTCCAGGCTGTTATCGATCTGGTTGAATCAGGTGAGGTCACGAATAATCGTTTCTGTTTTAACGATACTCTTAAGCTCCGTTTCACCGAGCGTTTTCAGGCACTGGCTTCGCCTTCGGATCGGAACAATCCCCACCTACCGTTCTTCCATCTTCGGAGCGAAGGGTTTTGGCATCTCAAAGTCAGACCAGGTCAGCAAGCCCAATATCAACAACTGACAACGGCAACATCGCAGGGCGTCATCGATGCCTACATCGATCATGCGTTTCTGGATGACGAGCTGTTCGAACTGCTGGGTAACCGAATTGCCCGCGAGCTTCTGAGATCCGCGTTGTTAACTAGCCTTGATGAAAAGTCGATTCGCGACCTTCTTCAACCGGAACGTGGCGGTTGGGATTGGTTGGAATGCGAATTTCTGGTCAATGATTACGTGACGATGCTGGAAAAACACCTCGCCGGTGCGCCGTATCGCAAAGCGGCACACCGCAGGGCGCTAAAGCCGCGCTTGAATAATCGCTCCGACGGATCGATCGAATACAAACACCAGAATGTCAGTGCTGTTTTATTGGAGTTGGGGCTGCCGTACATCCCAGGCTATAAACCGGCTTTCAACTACCAGCAACAGCTCAAACAAGTCGTTTTGTCTTATCTTGCGGGCCATCAGAATGTGATTGATGAAGTAAACCTCGTTGCCGACAAGGTCGCCGATGAGCCGGAACATTATGATCGCGGCTGGGATGCGGTGTTCGATCCAGAACCGCCAGAGTGTATTCCCCATGTGGCCGACAGTAAGCCTAGCTATCTGGCGAAACGCATTGATTTCTCGGAACGTGAGCGCCGAAATCGCCAGTTGGGAGAGAGGGCTGAGAAATTCGTTCTTCGAATGGAAAAGCAGCGTCTTATCGCAGAAGGTCGGCCCGACTTAGCCGCAGACGTCGAATGGTCTAGTGAAAGGCGGGGCGATGGGTTGGGGTATGACATTCGCTCTTTTGATGCTTCATGTGATCAAGAGCGCTTTTTGGAGGTTAAGGCGACGAACTCAGGGAAGTATTTGCCGTTTTTCATTAGCGAAAACGAGCGGGCATTTTCCAATGACTTTTCAGATGCATTCCGCCTATATCGAGTTTACGAATTCACAACAGCTCCGAAGTTTTTCATCTTGCCTGGCGCAATTGAACAGCATGTGCAGTTGTTGCCCCAGAACTACCGAGCGCGGTTTTAACGTCAAGCTAGTTGACCCATTAAATGCTCCCAGCGCTGCCTGATTAGCTCTAATCCATCGTACCGCGTCGTAGAAGCGGCCAACTCCTTTAGGTTCCCGTAATAGGAGCTGGCCAGAATCGCTATGTCACGTCATGGACGCGGTCCCCGGCCACGAAAGACGTTGGCAAGAACCGAAACCACGAGCAGCACCAGGAAAATAAAGAACAGGATCTTGGCGAAGCCCGCTGCGGTACCAGCGATGCCGCCGAAGCCCAGCACGCCCGCGATGATGGCGATAACCAAACACACCAGTGCCCAATACAACATAACGAATCCTCCTTTTGGAGCCTTCCTGCCGGCGACTGTCGATGCCGGCGATCCAGCAGACTTTCCGTACGTGTCTTCCAACGTTGCACAGGCATCGGTTTAGGGCAAATTCGCGTTGTCTCATTCGTCTTAAAAAGAATCGGCAAGCTGCTGAATATAAAGCGTAAGTTTTCTTTATTATGGTTTATTCAGCTTGTGTTAATCTGGCAGTTTTCCAAAAATAGCCCGCCAACCCGGACACCGGCGTTTCGGGTCGGTATCATCGGAAAAAAGCCTTCCAGGGAACCAGAATGCGAGCAGTAGACAGGCCAGCGCTACCGACCGGTTTTCAGGTCATTCATGCCAACAAGCTGGAAGATCTGCGTGCGGTGACGGTGGAACTTATTCGCACGTTTCCGCTGGATCCGCTCGAAAACGATGTCTTCCTGGTCCACTCCAACGGCATCGCCCAGTGGCTCAAGCTGGCGCTGGCCCGGGACGAGGACGACCCGACGCTGCCGGGCAATGGCATCGCCGCCGCCATGCAGTTCCTGCTGCCTTCGCGCTTCCTCTGGCAGGTCTACCGGACCGTTCTTGGGGAAGACGCCGTTCCCGAACAATCGCCGTTCGACAAGGACCGCATGACCTGGCGCCTGATGCGCCTGATTCCGGAACTGGTGACTCAACCCGGCTACGAACCCCTGGCGCGTTTCCTCAGTGGCGGTCAGGAAGCCCGGCGTCGTTACCAACTGGCCGAGCGGGTGGCGGACCTGTTCGACCAATACCAGGTCTACCGGGCCGACTGGCTGGAAAGCTGGGCTGACGGTCAGGATGTGTTGCATGTCCGCGGTTCCGAGGAGCGCGCCGTACCGGCCGAACAGCTCTGGCAACCGGCGCTGTGGCGGGCCCTGATTGCCGATATCGAAGGCAGCGGCGCGAATACCAGCCGGGCCGAGGTCCACACCCGTTTTCTGGAAGCCGCCGCCAAACTTGATGGCGATAGCCGACCGGCTCATCTGCCGCGGCGGGTGGTGGTCTTCGGCCTGTCGTCTTTGCCTCAGCAAACGCTCGACGTGTTAAGCGCGCTGGGCCGCTGCTGCCAGGTCATCCTGTGCGTCCACAATCCCTGCCAGTACCACTGGGCGGATATTATCGAGGACAAGGATCTGCTGCGGGCCGAACGCCAGCGCCGGGCCCGCAAGCCGGGCATGCCCGTTCAACTGGACGACCACAACCTGCACCTGCACGCCAATCCGCTGCTCGCCGCCTGGGGCAAGCAGGGGCGCGATTATATTCGCCTGCTGGACCACTACGATGTGCCAGAGAGCTACGACCACTGGCTGGACCGCGTTGACCTGTTCCGGGAAAGCGACGGCCGTTCACTGCTGCAGGATCTGCAGAACGACATCCTCAACCTGAATCCGGTGCATGAAAGCGAACGCCAGGCGACAGAGGCCGATCGCGCCGACCGGTCGCTGGTGTTCCACGCCGCCCACAGTCCCCTGCGGGAAGTGGAAATCCTGCACGATCAGCTGCTGGCCGCCTTCAGCGCCGATCCGACACTGCAGCCCCAGGACATCATCGTCATGGTGCCGGACATCAACGCCTACACGCCCCACGTGGAAGCCGTGTTTGGCCAGCTGGATCCGGAGGACGACCGCTACATTCCGTACACCATCTCGGACCAGGGCCAGCGTCACCAGTCGCCGGTTGTCGCGGCCCTGGAGGCGTTGATGTCGCTGCCGGAATCCCGTCTCGCGGTCAGCGATGTGCTCGATCTGCTGGACGTGCCGCTATTGCGCGACCGTTTCGGCCTGACGGAAGACGATCTACCCCAGCTGCACGACTGGATTCGTGGCGCCAATATCCGCTGGGGTCTGGACGATCGCCACCGCGCCTCCCTGGAATTACCGCCGGATCTGTTCCGCAACACCTGGCTGTTTGGTCTGCGCCGCATGCTGCTGGGCTACGCCACCGGGGAAGGGGAACCGTGGCAAGCCATCGAACCTTACGACGAAGTGGGCGGCCTGGAAAGCCGGCTGGCCGGGCAGCTCGACGCCTTTGTTCGCCAGCTGCAGCAATACTGGGAATGGCTGAGCGAATCCCGCGCGCCGGCGGAGTGGGTCGCCGTACTGCACCAACTGCTGCGGGACTTCTTCGGCGAACCTGAGGGCGAGGACGTGCTGCTGTTCAGCCAGCTGGAAGCGGCGTTGGACCAGTGGTTCGATGCCTGCGAGCAGGCCGGGCTGGACGATTCGCTGCCACTGCACGTGGTGCGCGACGTGTTGCTGGAGCGGCTGGACCAGGGCGGCCTCAGCCAACGGTTCCTGGCGGGCAAGGTGAACTTCGCCACGCTGCTGCCGATGCGGGCGATCCCGTTCCGGCGGGTGTGTCTGCTGGGCATGAACGACGGTGACTACCCGCGCACCCAACCGCCCATGGATTTCGACCTGATGGCCCGGGATTACCGCCCCGGCGATCGCTCCCGGCGGGAGGACGACCGCTTCCTGTTCCTGGAAGCCTTCCTGTCGGCGCGGGATCAGTTCTACGTGTCCTGGGTCGGGCGCAGCATTCACGACAACAGCGAGCGGCCGCCTTCGGTGTTGATCGCCCAGTTGCGGGATCATATCGACCGGGTCCGGCGTCCTGCCGAGGGCGACGATCCCTTAACAAAGACGCTGACCACGCTGCATCCGTTGCAGCCCTTCAGCACCCGTTATTTCCCGTCGCCGGATGAGGATTCGCCGCTGTTTACGTTTGCGCAGGAATGGCGGGCGGCGCTGGAAGGCGATCAAGAGGAAAGTGCCGATGCACACGTCTGGCCGGAAAGCCTCCCGGAGACCGTCTTTGAGCAACCGTTGGGCCTGACCGAACTGGCCCGCTTCCTGCGCCAGCCGTCGGCGGTGTTCTTCCAGCAGCGTTTGGGCGTTTATTTTGAGCGCGCCTCGCAGGACAGTGAGGACGAGGAACCCATCGTCCTGGATGGCCTCGGCCGCTGGCAGCTCACCGACCATCTCGTGCAGGACGTGCTCCAGCACGAATCCGACCCGGATCAGCTCACCGACAAGCTACGACAGGCCGCCCATCGGGCCGTCGGGCGAGGGGAGCTGGCACTGGCGGAGGGACTGGCTTCACTCCAGGTGCGTCAGGCCATCGCGCCGTTGCCCGAGCTGTACGGCCGCTATCGAGAATTGCTGGCTTCCGCTCCGCAGGTGGAATCGCTGAGGCCCGTGCGCATCAGCATAGAACGGGGCGATCACCACCTGGTGCTGGAAGACTGGGTCCGGGATCTGCGCTTCGCTGACGACGGCCGCGCCCTCCAGATCGTCCTGAGCAGCAGCAACATCACGACGCCGGATCGCCGCTATCGCTGGCACCAGCTGCTTCGGCCCTGGATCCAGCACTTGGCAGCCAATGCCGTGGCGGCGCCGGTGACCACCCACGTGTTGAGCCAGGCCGGCGATGTGGCCTTCAGTCCCCTGGATCGAATCCGGGCAGAAAGCGCCCTGGAAGATCTGATGCACGCCTGGTTGGACGCATTGCTGAGCCCGTTCCCGGTGGCGCCCAAGACGGCCTTCGCCTGGCTGTCCGTCGAGAAAAAAGGGGAGGAGGGCATGCTCCGCGCGGCCCAGGGCGCCTACGAGCCCCAGTTCAAACGAAGCGGTGAAGTGGACGAGAGCCCCTACCTGCAACGGTTGTATCCCGATTTCGACAGTCTCTGGGCGACCGGCCGGTTTGCAGCGCTGACCGACCGCCTGTACCGCCCCATCTGGGCCAACGTACACAACGAAGCGGATCAACTCGGCGGAGAGGACAAGGCATGAGCGATACCGACAACCGCCGATTGGACCCCATCACCTTTCCGCTGCACGGCAGCCGGCTGATCGAGGCCAGCGCGGGTACGGGCAAGACCTTCACCATCGCGCTGCTCTACGTGCGGGCGATCCTCGGCCACGAGCCCATCGCCGACCACGCCCACGGGCTGACGCCACGGGACATCCTGGTGGTGACCTTTACCGAAGCGGCCACCAAGGAACTGCGGGACCGCATCCGGGCGCGCCTGGCGGAAGCCGCGGACCTGTTCCGGGCGGATCCGGCATCGATCGACGCCAATCAACGCGACAACGAAACCGACCCGCTCAAACGCCTGCGCAATACCTGCCTGGATGAGAGCTGGGCGGCGAACGCGCGGCTGCTGGAACTGGCGGCGGAATCCATGGACGAAGCCGCCGTGCACACCATCCACGGCTGGTGTTACCGGATGCTGCGGGAGCACGCCTTCGACAGCGGCGGCCTGTTTCACCAGACCCTGGAAACCGACCATTCCGAGCTGCAGGCGGAAGTCGTGCGTGACTACTGGCGCACCTTCGTCAATCCGCTGTCGGAAAGCGCCATGGAGACCTACCTGCAGGCGATTGCTTCGCCGGACGCGCTGCACGACGCCATCCGCCCGCTGGTGAACAGTCCGGATGTGGAATCCAATGACGAACTGACCGATCCCCAGTCGCTGATCGAGCCGGCCATGGCCGAGCGGGTGGCGCTGTTCGACCGTTTGCGGCCGGCCATCCCGGAGGCTGTCACCGATTTCCGGGAACGCTTTGAGCGGGCCAAGGCCGCCAAGGAAGTGGATGGCCGCAAGCTGCGCGCCGACTGGCTCGAAGGTTGGCTGAACGGGTTGCTGGAGTGGTCGCAGACCGACGGCGTGGCCTTGCCCTCGGTGAGCGACAAACTGTGGGAGCGACTGACCTCCGACGGCGTCAGCGAATGCTGGAAAAAGGGCGCGCCGCCGACCGACGCCGCCCTGATTAAGGCGGTGGACGACCTGGCGGCTGAACGCGAACGGGAGATCCCACGGGAGATCCTGGTGCGCCAGGCCGCCGGCTGGTGTCGGGTGCGTCTGGAACAGGAAAAGCAGCGCCGTGCCGAGATGGGCTTCGATGACCTGCTGACCCGACTCGACAGCGCGCTGCAAGGCGAGGGCGGCGAACGACTGGCCCAGGCGATCCGGCAGCAGTTCCCGCTGGCCCTGGTGGACGAATTCCAGGACACCGACCCGATCCAGTACCGGATTTTCGATGCGGTCTACCGGGTGCCCGACGACCGGCCGGAAACCGGTTTCTTCATGATCGGCGATCCCAAGCAGGCCATCTACGCGTTCCGGGGCGCAGACATCCACACCTACCTCAAAGCCAGGAACGCCACGGCCGGGCGCCACTATACGCTGGCCCGTAACTTCCGTTCGGCCGAGGCCATGGTGACCGCCAGCAACCAGATCTTCCAGCAGGGCGAGTCCGCCTCCGGCAAGGGCGCGTTCCGCTTCCGGCGCAGCGATGGGGTCAACCCGTTGCCATTCCACGCCGTCGAAGCCCAGGGCCGGAAGGAGCGGTTTGAAGTGGCGAACGAGGAGCCGCCGGCGCTGACTCTCTGGTACGGCGATGAAGCCGGCACCAAGGACGCGACGGTGGAGAGCATCGCCGCATCGTCCGCCAGTGAAATCGTCCGGCTGCTGAATCTGGGTCGCCAGGGCCAAGCCGGTTTCCGGGATGCCCATGGAAAACTGGACGCCTTGAAGGCCAGCGATATCGCGGTGCTGGTGAACACCGGCCGCGAGGCGGACGCCGTGCGGGGCGAACTGGCACAAAGAGGCGTTAAAAGCGTTTACCTGTCGGACCGCGCTTCCGTGCTGGACACGCAACAGGCGGCGGACGTGCTGCTGTGGCTGGAAGCCTGCGCCGAACCGGAGCGGGAGCGTCCGGTCCGCGCCGCACTGGCCACCGCCACACTGGACCTGGACTGGAACACGTTGGATCACTTGCGCCAGGACGAGCTGGCCTGGGAGGCAGAGATCGAACGCTTCCGCGAGTTGGGCCAGATCTGGCGCGATAAGGGCGTGCTGGCGATGATCCGGCGCATCCTGTCGACATTCGATGTGGCCGCCCGCCTGCTGCGCCAGGCCAACGGTGAACGGGCGCTGACCGATGTGCTGCATATCGCCGAACTGCTGCAGCAGGCCAGCCAGCACATCGACGGCGAACAGGCCCTGATCCGTCATTTTGAGGAAATGATCGCCGACCCCGGCGCGGACGCGGAAACCCGCCAGGTGCGCCTGGAAAGCGACGCGGATCTGGTGCAGGTGGTGACCGTCCACAAATCAAAGGGTCTGGAATACCCGCTGGTGTTCCTGCCGTTTGCCTCCGGCGCCCGTCCGGTCACCCCGAAGCAGTCACCGATTCGCTGGCACGACGCCGAGGGCCGTCGACAGCTGTCGTTCAATCCGGACGGTGATGCGGTGGCCATGGCCGACGAGGAACGCCTCGGCGAGGACATCCGCAAACTTTACGTGGCCCTGACCCGGGCCCGCTACGCCACCTGGGTCGGCGCGCCTTTCCTGCGCAAGGAGACACCGCTGGGCGCGCTGGCATCGCTCGGCGCCTTCGACGACAGCGGCGAGACGGAGTGGGCCGGTTGCCTCCAGCAACTGGCCGGCGATTGCGATGCCATCGCCGTCCTTGAACAGCCCGAGGCTTCCGATATCCATTATCAGCCGGAGGCGGCGCGGCAGCCCGGTCCGGCCCTGACACCCGTTCGTCAGGCGGGCGAGCACTGGTGGATCGCCAGTTATTCGGCCATTCGCTATCAGCAGCCTGATACCGAGACAGAGGCGGGCAGTGGGCTTCCAGTTGACGCTCGCGAACCCGAAACCCCGGACGCCGAACGCCTGTCCGAGGAAAGTGAGGCGCCTGCAGCGGTGGCCCTCAAGCCCCTGCGCACGCCCTCGACCCACGAGCGGCGACTGCATCGTTTCTACCGCGGCGCCGGCCCCGGCACCTTCCTGCACGATGTACTGGAATGGGCCGCAGAAACCGGCTTCGCCCGGGTTCTGGCGGAACCCGAGGTGATGCAGGAATGGCTCACCCGACGTTGCAGCATCCGCGGCTGGGACGCCTGGGCGTACCCATTGGGCCACTGGCTGACTGACCTGATCCAGGCGGACCTGCCGCTACCGCTTCAGCCGGATGGCACCGCCGGGACATTGCGTTTTGCGGACGAGCCCCGGATGGTCCCGGAGATGGAGTTCTGGATCGCCAGCCAGAGCCTGGATGTGCGCAAGCTGGATGCAGTGGTCCGCCACCACACCCTGGGCGGCCGGCAGCGTCCGGTGGCGTCGCCGCTCCAGCTCAACGGCATGTTGAAGGGCTTTATCGACCTGGTGTTCGAACAGGACGGCCGCTACTACGTGGCGGACTACAAATCGAACTACATCGGGCCGGACGATGCGGACTACCACCCGGACGCGCTGGCCGAGGTCATCGCCGAGCACCGCTACGACCTGCAGTATTGCCTGTACCTGCTGGCCCTGCATCGCCTACTGCGATCCCGGCTACCGGACTACGATTACGACCGTCACATCGGCGGCGCTGTCTACCTGTTCCTGCGCGGCAACCAGGCCGAAAGCCGGGGCGTGTTCTGCGAGCGGCCGGACCGGGAATTGATCGACACACTGGATCGCCTGTTCCGGGGCGAATCCGTGACGGGCACAGCGAGCGACGCACCATGACCACCGATACCACTCAACAGATGTTTGCCTTCGACGACGCACCGCTGAAGGATGCAGAGACCGTCTTGTCGATCCTGCGCCAGTGGGTGGATCTGGAATGGTTGCGGGCGCTCGACCTGTCACTGGTCACGCTGCTGCACGACGAAGCCGTCAAAGCAGGGCAGGCGCCCGACCCGTTGCTGCTGATGGCGGTAGCCCTGGCGTCCCATCAACTGGGTCGCGGGCACGTCTGCCTGGATCTGGCGACCATGAACCGCCAGGGCTACGACGCGCTGCTGTCGCTACCGCCGGAAAACGAGGAGGCGCCGGAGCAGCGTCTGCTGCCGTCGGAAGTCCTGCTCGGCGTGTCGGCGGACGAATGGGATCAGGCCCTGAATCACCCGCTGTTGGTGGCCAATGGTGCCGACGCAGAGACTCAAACCAACCAGCCCCTGGTGCGGAACGGCCTCCGGCTCTACCTGCGCCGCTACTGGCGCTATGAACAGACCATTGCCGACCAGATTGCGCAGCGGCTGGCTCAGGCCGCACCGATCCAGACGACCGGTTCCCAGGAAGCCCAGTTACTGGAAGAAGCCCTGACCCGGCTGTTTGGCGCCGCCAAGCCGGAGAGCGACACCGACTGGCAGCGGGTCGCCTGCGCCAATGCGGCCCGGGGCGGTTTCAGTGTGATCACCGGTGGTCCGGGGACGGGCAAGACCACCACAGTCGTGCGACTCCTGGCGGCGTTGCAGCACGTGGCCATGAATCGCCCGGAAGATAAACGGGAGTTGGTCATCCGCCTGGCGGCACCTACCGGTAAAGCCGCCGCCCGACTCAACGAGTCCATCGCCGGCGCCGTGGACAAGCTGGACCTGGCGGCCTTTGGCGACGGGGAGGGCCTGCGCCAGGCCATCCTGACCGAAGTCACCACGCTGCACCGGCTGATGGGCAGTATCCCGGGATCGCGGCGCTTCCGGCATCATCGCCACAATCCGCTGCTGGTGGATGTCCTGGTTGTGGACGAGGCGTCGATGGTGGACGTGGAAATGATGGCCCAGGTGCTCGACGCCTTGCCCGAGAACGCCCGGATCATCCTGCTGGGGGACAAGGACCAGCTGGCGTCCGTGGACGCCGGTGCAGTGCTGGGGGATTTGTGTCAGCGGGCTGGTGAGGGCGGTTATCGCGAGTCCACGCTGGAATGGCTGGAATCGATCACCGGTTGCCGGATTGATCGCCAGTTCGCCGCCAAAGACGGCTCGGCACTGGACCAGAGCATCACGTTATTGCGGCGCAGCTATCGTTTTGACGAACACAGCGGCATTGGTCAGCTGGCCAGGGCCGTAAACCAGGCCGGCACGGGCGACACCCCGGTGAATCCGGCGGACGTGTCGCAGTTGTTTGAGAAGGGCTATCCCGACATCGCGCGCCGAAGATTGCCGCGAGACAGCGACTCGGTCATCGCCGAGCACTGTATTTCCGGCGGAGCCGAAGCCTTCCCGGCGGTCGGGCAGGGACGGGGCAACGGCATCGAATCGCCCCGGGGCTACGCCCATTACCTGCAGGTGATGAAGCACACCGCTCCGGCGCCGGGCGCCGACCAGACCGAGCTGGATCAGTGGGCGAACGCGGTGCTGAAAGCCCACAACCAGTTCCAGGTCCTGTACGCCTTGCGGCGTGGGCCGCTGGGCGTGGAAGGGCTGAACACGCTGATTGCCGGCGCGCTCCAGTCCCGTGGCCTGATCGGCGCGACCGAGGGCTGGTACGCCGGTCGTCCGGTGCTGGTCACCCGCAACGACTACAGCGTGGGACTGATGAACGGGGATATCGGGATTACCCTGTCTGTTCCGGTGACCGGTGAGGCGGGCGATTCAAACCGGCAGGTCCTGCGTGTGGCGTTCCCGGCCAACGATGGCAGCGGCCGGATCAAGTGGGTGCTACCCAGTCGCCTGCACGCGGTCGAGACGGTCTATGCCATGACCGTCCACAAATCCCAGGGCTCGGAATTCGTGCACACGTGCCTGATCCTGCCGGACCGGCGCAATCCGGTACTGACCCGGGAGCTGGTCTACACCGGCATCACCCGGGCGCGGCATTGGTTCAGCCTGTTGTTCCCGGATGAGGGGGTATTCCAGGATGCGATCAGCCGTGGGGTGACGCGGACGTCCGGGTTGCGGGCGGCGTTGGAGGGGTAATTATTTGGTTCATCGCAGATTAGCGTGAAAAAGAAAGGAAGACGGCGGTAAAACCGGTTAAGTTTTTGTTCGCCAAAACCAAAACAATAACCAACATACCGCCGTCATCATGCATGCTAACCCGGATTTCTCATAGGTCTCCACCGAGTCTCGCAAACGGGTTGCATCACCGCCATATCCAGCCAACTCCCGTGTTGACTGCTTGATTATTGATCAATTTCGGTAGTCCGGACACAGTTCCCCCTTTCCCCCATTGACTCGGGCCGGGGGAGCCCGAACATCTACCCCGGAACCAGGCGACGCGCCAGATCCGCCAGTTCGTCTTTGTAGGGATAGCTGTCACTCATCAGCACCCGGACCCGGCGGGTATTGCGGATGATGACGGCCCCGACCTTGATCAGTTTAAGCCTCAGAGTGCTGGCGCTCATTCTCGCGAAGGGCGTCTTTTTCAGGTGGGACCGCAACCGTTCGAACAAGGTGTAGGCAAAGCCCGACAGGATCAGTCGCCACTGGTTGGTCCACCAGTGGGTGCTGGAAGTACGGTCGGCAAACAGGCTCAGTTGCTGGTCCTTGATCCGGTTCTCCATGTCGCCCCGGGCACAATATTGCTCGTAGTAGAGCTTGAAGC